>JAZUQC010000025.1:0-29449 GCA_045605525.1 Acutalibacteraceae bacterium | reverse complement strand
TTTGATCAAACTTTTTCAAAAGTTTGCGGTGTCGAGAGGCGGAGCCTTTCGTCGCCCGTCGCAACGGGCGAAATCCCTTTGCCGCAAAAAAGCGCAGGAAAGGAGCAAAACAATTGAGTATTGTTTTGCGTGGAAAACCCTAGCCGGGGGTTTTCCATTGCGCGATAGTGCAACAATAGCAAAGTCAGCACAAACATCAATAAATATTTTATATTATCGGTTGCCAGTATATAAATTTACCTTCAAGCAACACTTTGTTTGCCATGGTGCTTCGCACTTAAGAAAACCCCCGGCGAGGGTTTTCTTAACAACTTTCCTGCGCTTTCTGAAGCATAAAGAGTTTCGCCCGTTGCGACGGGCGATAATGGGCGCTGCCCCTTGACCCCGCAAGTTTTTGAAAAAACTTGACCAAATCTTTTAATAATTGACAATCAACCAAAATTCCTGCAAATCAAACTCCCCGATAAACCGTAATTTATAGGGTAAAAAAAGAGAGTTGCAGCGATGCAACTCTCTTATTTTTTTGCTTATTCGGAAACAGTAGCAACTGCCGGGTCGGGTCTGCCGATCCACATTTCTTCCCACTTTTGTCCCGTGATTTTTTCCATGCGTTTCTTTTCTTCTTCGGTTACTTCCACATGACCTCTTTCGTGGCGTTCTGCAAGCAGCTCTTTCATGCGGGCATGGTCGTCCTTGGTCATGGTGTAACGGAAAATGGAAAGCACGCAGAAGAATGCAAGCACGGTCGGAATGATAACGAAATTCAGACGAAGACCCAACATGGACATGGGAGTCTGCTCGGCAGGGCTCTTTCTGTTCGGGTCATAGCCGAAGAGTTTCAGTCCAAGTCCGACAGCATAGCTGATGAAACTGCCGATGGTTTTGCGGAACAATGAGTAGAAAGTGGAAATAACACCTTCGCGGCGACGGCCTGTGATCATTTCGTCGGCATCGGTGATGTCAGGCTGAATGTTGTCGGCAACAAAGCCGGGACCGGAGAATCCGAAGTTGTAAAGCACTGCCGACAGGAACAGAATTCTTGTGATGGTCTTGGGATTCATGCTTGGCGTGATCAGACCGTTGAGTGCAAGACCTGCAATCATCATCGGGCCCAACAGCTTGCCGCAGAAGGTCTTTCCCTTGTAACGGACAAGCAGGTAATTCAGCGGTGAACCCATAAATTCCGCCGTACCGGCAATGACATTCAGGGATATAAAATACTTATACTGATCGGCAACGCTGACCATGAAGTATTGGTCCGTGATGCTGTAGAATGAGCGGGCAAGCGAGAAGAACAACTGCATTACAAAATACTGCTTGAATGAACGGTTGGAGAAAACAAGCTTGTATTCATTGATCATATAACGCAAGTTTATAGGTTCACGCGGCTGTCCGATTGAGGGCGGTTCTTTTGTTTTGGCAAAGCTGTAGATCAGCGGCCAGAAGAACCAGACTGCAAGAATGATACCGACCATCATGTATTTTCCGCGGTCATCGGGAGACGGGGTCGGCAAGGCAGTCAAAGCTGTTTTGACATTGAAATTACTCAGTGCCAGTGCCGCAAAGACCCAGGAACTGACCTGACCGACGGAGTTCATCATGTACTCCACAATGCGATACTGTGTTCGCAAAAAATAGGACGGTGCAACAAGAGGAAGCATTGCCTGATGCGGAACGCTTGCCACGGTGTACGAGGTGCTGTACAGCACGGCAGCAAACAGATACCACCACCATACGGCGGTTAAATTTCCGCTTGCGGAAATGCCGAAGGATGTCCACTTAAAAACATAGGCAAGTGCAAAGGGAAAGGCGGCAATCACTTTATAAATGTTATGTCTGCCGTATTTGGAGCGAGTACGGTCGGTAATAACCCCCATAATCGGGTCGTTGAACGCATCCCAAAGACCGTTTATAAGTGAAATGCGACCTGCCTGCTCGGTGTCGAGTCCTTCTACATAGGCTAAAAATTGCTGATGAAACTGCCCGATGGGATAGCCCGCACCGCCGAGCGTAATATTTGCGGAAGTAAACCGTGCAGCCGGAATGAGCACATCCTTGGCTTTGCCTTCGATACCGCAGATATCTTTGATTTTCTCGCCGAGGCTCATAAAACTCCTCCTTGTTGACTTATTATTTGATTATATTACCACATTAAAACAATAAAATCAACACCAAAAACTGATCAATACCGCGTATAACTGTATTGGCTGTTCACGGAATCACGGTCATAAATGTAACTTGTGTAGTCATAATCCCACATGATGCTGCAGGTGCCGTACCAGTTGCAATGCACAACGATAACCTGTTCCCGTGTTGCTGTGATGTTTTTTTGGTTGTAATAATCATACCCCGTCACATCGCCTTTGCGGATGAGGTCAATGATGATCACCGAATGGTGGCTTGTGCGAATATGGTCCCCGATCTTCATGGTTTCGGCCGTGACACCGTAGGTCACAGAGGCATCTTCACCGAAAACTTCATCGCTGATGAGGTTTGCAAAGCCCCAGCACTGGCCGATACACATGGAATAACCGCCCGAAGCATGGTCGGAACAAGGCGTTTCCGTCACAGCGGGATATTTTGCACTGGGCTCGTAAGCATTCCAATAGTAGCCGTCGGGGTATTTGTCGCGAAGGGCATTTATTTTTTCCTGCACTTCGCTTGCCACCGTTACGGCAAAGTAAAATTTTTCACTGCCGACAGTGCAGATGATACACGAAAAACCTTTTTTGAGTGCGGTGTATTCACCGCTTTCAGAAACACTGACCGCGGTCGAGTCGGATGATTCCCAGACGGCTTCTTCCCCTTCACGGCAGACAACACCGGGAATAAAAACAGGTTCTCCCGTATAAGCCGTGATTTCGGTCAGGTGATAAGCATCGGGATATCTTGAAAATGTGGGTGTTTTGAAATTGACCGTCGCAAGAACCGATTCCGGTTCGAGACCGACCGAAATGCGAAGTAAGGTTCTTGCATCCCCTGCGGTCACTTCTCCGTCCGCATCCGCATCGGCATAAATTTTTGCCGTATACGATGCCTTATCAAGTCCGACCGACAAGCGAAGTGCTATGCGGGCATCCCCTGCGGTGATTTCGCCATCTCCGTTTGCATCGCCGACACGCACGGTTGAGGCTTGTGCAACAGCAAACGAACCGAAAAACAGTGCAAAACCCAGCAAAACTATGCAGATTTTTTTCATTTTTATTTCCTCATTTTTCATTTTCTTTTTTTACATATTACCACATAAAAACACAGAATACAACCAAGAAAAACAAGAAATTCATCCGTCAGATCGTTACGAAATTTCCACAACCCGAAGTTCATCAAGAGGTATCTTTATTCCCCCGACCGATTCCAGGCAATACTGCGCCTGACGTTGAGAAACATAAGCAGTATCTCCGATGATGTAATATATTATAAATCCGTCCGTAACTACCAGAACAGGATTCTCTTCATCTGTAAGAGATGCGATTGCATTGAGTTCATCGGCATTCGATGTTGATGATGCAGTCGCCACCTGACCGCTGTCTGAGAGAGTTGCATAAACGAAATTGACGATTTTTCCGTCTGTGATAACCGGGAACCAATAATTGATTGCATTTTCATCGGTGCAATCGAACACACAGAAATACTGATTCGGATCAATTCCATACCGTGTTGTAACGGTTTCTCTGATTTGGGCAGGCAGCTCGGCAGAATACGCAAACAGATGAATCGGTTCTGTCGGTTCGATCGTTTCAAACACGGCTGTTTTATATACCGCCTCATCCTGATTCCACGGCAATTTTGAACCGAAAAATTCATCATTGATTTCAGGATGAAGAACAAATGCAGACAGAACAAGAAGCAGGCAAGCCGCAGGGATTGCAAAACGTAAAATAATGAATTCTTTTTGTTTCTTTTTCGGTTTATAATCAACGGCGGCAGCAATGAGTTCATCATCAATCTGCCCGACTGCCGTTATAATTTTCGGAATATTCATACATAAAGACCTTCTTTCCGCAAATAATCTTTGAGTTTGTTACGGGTGTGATACAGCATATTTTTGACTTTGCTTTCCGTGAAAGAACAGCGATTTGCAATCTCGCTGACGGAATCAAAGAAAAAATATCGGCGGATAAAAACATGACGGGCAATTTCTTTTTCATCGGCAAGAAACCTGCTGATTGCTTTTGCAAGTTCATCCCTTTCTGCATTGCATGCAATACTGCGGTCGGGCAGAATCGCTTCCAGCTCTGAAAAAGAAACCGTTGCATTCCGATTGCGTTTTATTGCAAGCACAAATTCCATTTTTTTCAAAGACAAATTACGTACAATTTTGCAAAGAAATGCCGAAAAATTGCAGGGGCGTGTCGGCGGAATTTTGTTCCACACGGTAAGATATGTATCATTCACGCACTCCTCGGCATCTTCTGTATTACATAAAATATTATTCGACACATGCAAACAAAGTTTTCCGTATTTGCTGTCCGTCTCCCTGATTGCCTGCTCATTTCGTGCAAAATACAGTTCGATAATCATAGAGTCATCCATGTATATCACCACCCTTTTGAATTTGGAAGGCCTTTCATCCTATCAGTACGATTTTTTCAGATTTGGTCGCAAAAAAATTAAAAAAACGGGAAACTTTTCGTTTCCCGCAAAAAATTAGTTTTAAAAATTGAACAGTGCACCGAGGCCGTAGGTCACAAGCGCCATAATAAAGTCGGCAATGAACACACCGAGTGCAACAATGGGCAGGGCTTTTTTGAAATCAATGTGCAACAATGCCGCAAACAGCGAACCCGTCCAAGCACCCGTACCCGGCAGCGGCACGGCAACAAAAAGCAAAAGTCCCCACTGTTTGTAACGCAGAATTTTATCTTTGTTTTTGTCTGTTTTGCCTTCGAGTTTTTCAATAAACTTCGTCAGAATGTTGTGCTTTTTCATAAAAGCAAAAATCTGACGGATGAGAAGCAGAATGAACGGCACGGGAATCATATTGCCCAGATAGCAGATAAAGAAGGATTTGAGCAGCGGCAGTTCAAACAATTTTGCCGCTATCATACCGCCGCGGCATTCAAGAATCGGCAGCATGGAAGTCAGAAAAATAATAAATTCCTTTGCCACGGCACTGCCTTCAAACAAAGATGTAATCCAGAAAACAAGGCCTTCCGACAAACCGTTCTGTTCAATTAACTCAAACAGTTCCATACAGATTCTCCTTTATCATAAATTCATTCACCTGTTCCAGAATCGCCTTGTCATTGTCAAACTTCAATGTATCCAATGCATCGGAAAAACGCAGCCAGATGTAATCTTCGATTTCTTCTTTCTGAATAATCGTCTGTGTATCTTTGGTGGTGGCAAGGAACACTTCCACACGTTTTTCCACCGTACCGCCGATTTTATACTGCGATTCACAACGAAAACCGTCTACAATATCTATATGCAAACCTGTTTCTTCCAATACCTCACGGCACGCGGTTTGTATGGGTGTTTCGCCGTTTTCCATGTGTCCTTTCGGGAATCCCCAGTTGTTGGAACGCTTGTTTTTAATCAGCAAAAATCGTTGTTCCCCGTTGATGGTGCGAACAACCACCGCACCGCAGGAGTGCTCATATAAACAATCCAATGTATACGTGTCGGGCTTTTCCGCAAAGGAAAGCACATTGCTGATTTCATAATTGATGCGCCGCATGTTTTTCGGTGCTACAACAAGGAAACTGCGGCCGTTTTCCTTGCGGTGCAAAACTGCAATCACACGTCCTTCAAAAACACGGACGGGATGATTTACGCCTAAAATATAGGCTCCCATAACAAAAGACTTTTTATCCTTCTGCATTTCCGCCAATCCGAAATTCAGCAAATAGCGAATGCCCGATCGGGGATCATGGGAATTGCAAGGTTTTGTCACCTTCACCCTGACAATTTTTCCTAACATTTTCTTTCTCCGGATAAAACAAAATATAGTTTATTATACACATTTGTATGCAGACATGCAAGTAATTTTTATATTTTTATTTTCAATTTTGTCCTTTTGCCGTATTTTTTGCCGGAATAAAAAGAATTTATCCTGTTTTTGAAAAAAAAACATTGTACTTTTCTTCTGTTTCATGTAAAATAAATATAATATTATATTGAAAGGATCCGCGTATGAATAAAACAAATATACTCATTGACCATAATTTTACCGTGGGTAAAACAGATGACCGCCTCTACGGTTCTTTCATTGAACATCTCGGCAGAGCCGTATACGGCGGCATTTTTGAACCGGGTCATCCGACAGCGGATGAAGACGGTTTTCGCACCGATGTGCTCGCCCTTATTAAAGAAGCAAAAGTGCCCATTGTTCGTTATCCCGGAGGAAATTTTGTTTCGGGCTACAACTGGTGCGACGGCGTGGGACCTGTTGAAAACAGACCCAGAAGAATGGAACTTGCATGGGGCTCCACGGAACCCAACACGTTCGGCACCAATGAATTCATGAAATGGTGCAAAAAAGCAGATTGCGCACCGCTGATGGCAGTCAACCTCGGAACGGGAACAGCAGAGGATGCCCGTGCCTTGGTGGAATACTGCAACCATAAAGGCGGTACATATTACAGTGATCTGCGTATTGCACACGGATTCAAAGAACCGCATAAAATCAAAACGTGGTGTTTGGGCAACGAAATGGACGGCCCGTGGCAGATGGGTCACAAAACCGCCGCCGAATACGGCAGAGTTGCCTGCGAAACCGCAAAGCTGATGAAATGGACCGATCCGTCCATTGAAACGGTGCTTTGCGGAAGCTCCAACTGGGGCATGGGCAGTTTCGGTGATTGGGAAGCCACCGCACTCGATCTTTCCTATGATCATGTGGATTATATTTCATTGCATACTTATTACGGCGATCACCACGGCGATCTGAAAAACTTCCTTGCAAAAAGCATGGATATGGAAGCATTCATTGAATCCGTCATTGCCGCCTGTGATTTTGTAAAAGGCAAAAAGCATTCCAAAAAGACCATCAACCTTTCGTTTGACGAATGGAATGTGTGGTACCATTCCAACGGAACTCCCTTTGAAAAATGGTCGGTTTCCCCGCACATTCTGGAAGATGTTTATGACTTTGCGGATGTGCTTCTTGTCGGTTGCATGCTCAATGTCCTGCTTCGCCATTGTGACCGCGTGAAGATCGCTTGCCTTGCACAGCTTGTCAATGTCATTGCCCCCATCATGACCGACAACGGCGGCAATGCGTGGAAACAGACCATTTACCATCCCTATGCACTGACATCACAATACGGCAGAGGTGAAGTGTTGCAGGCAAAAGTGACCGGCAGCAAATACGACAGCCGCGAATTCACGGACGTACTTGATGTTGACAGCGTTTGTGTGTATAATGAAGAAAAACGCGAACTTGTTATTTTTGCCGTAAACAGAAGCGAAGAAGAAAATCTGCTGCAGGTACAGACAGGTGGTTTTGAAGACTTTATTCCCGTTGACCACACCGTAATTGCAGGCTTTGCAACTGACCTTACCAATACCGCGACCGCACAGCCCGTACAACCGTTCAAAACCGAACTTCCGCAGAAAACGGAAAAAGGCATTGAAACTGTTCTTCGTTCTATGTCGTGGAACATGATCCGTTTGGCAAAAAAATAAAAACAAAGGAGAATGCAGGATGGCAAACTGTCCGAAATGCAATTATCATTTAAAACCGTGGAACATAAAAGCCGAGTGTCCCGCGTGCGGTGTCAATATTCCGAACTACAACTGGGAAGAACGATTGGAAGAGGATGCAAAGCAATCCGAAATCGCTTTTGCCAAACTGCGTAAATTGATTGCCAATTTCAAAAGTGCACTCATCGGCAACCGCCTGCGAAAGGCCCGTTTGATTTTCGTCTTTGTGCCGCTTGTTCTGCTTGTAATTCCTTACGCATGGGTGCAGACCGCACTGCCATTTGAAAGCGGCAGCCACACGGTGAGTCTTCTGACCGTGGTGCTGATGCTTGTTGAAAATTTTGACATCGGTGCCATCCTCGCATTTATAACAAGCAATCACGTCGGCAACGCATTTCTGCCTCTTGTGATGTGCATTCTTATGATGGTGCTGTCCATTGTTGCAGGGGTGGTCAATTTCCTGTTGACCCTCATCCGTGCGCATCGGCTGGGCTATGTGGGCAACATTGTATGTTGCGTGCTGAGCACTCTTTTTGTTGCCGCATCGGGTATTTGCTGGATGGTGTTCACACAGCAATTTGCCGCAAGTGACCTTGCAGGTGTGCTGACGGGAACCACCTTCGGCCCGTGCCTGTTTGTCGGCATTTTCCTGTTTGGACTCAACATCGCATTCAATGTGATCGTCGGCAGGGGATTAAAAAAGGAAAAAGCAACACAATCCTGAAAAAATCAGCAAAACTTTACGACTGATAAATTTGATTATTTGTCCAACTTTACCAATATTTATTTTTTTATTGACAGCAAAGCATTCTGTATGATAAAATAAATGTGCTTATTTTTATACTTTCCGTGAGGGAGTAGTTTGCGTGTTTAATCACGTTTCAAGTCAACACACATGACTTCAAAGAAGTCTGGCTTGGATGAAAGAACGAGACTCACGCGAAACGCAGTTCCCGCTTCGTTTCGCGTGAGTTTTTTTAACATGTGAACGCACAGCGGAAAAAACAAAAATTGAAAGGAAGGATTTTGCAGATGAGCTATTATCTCGTCAGCAAGGAGGACGCTCTTAAGAAGATCGATGCCTCCGAAGGCGGTCTTACCACCGCACAAGCAAATGAGCGAATTGAAAAGTATGGCAAAAACAAGCTCAAAGAAGCTGAAAAGGACAGCCTTTTCAAGAAATTCATCAAATCCCTGGCAGACCCCATGATCATCATGCTGCTCGCAGCAGCCGGCATCACCATCGTTACAACCTTCATTGAACGCAAAGCCGCAGGTGAAAAAATCACAGGCTCCGACCTCGCAGACTTCTTCATCATCCTCGTTGTTGTTATCATCAACACCGTTCTCTCCCTCGTGCAGGAAAGCAAGGCCGAATCCGCCATTGATGCACTTAAAGAAATGACGGCGGCGACCAGCAAGGTCATCCGTGACGGCGAAATCCAGGTTATCAAAAGCGAAGACATCACCATCGGTGACGTTGTTGTTTTTGAAGCAGGTGACGCTGTTCCCGCTGACTGCCGTATTCTTGAAAGCTATTCAATGAAAGTTGAAGAAGCAGCACTGACCGGCGAAAGTGTTCCCGTTACCAAGCTCGTTGATCTTCTGACTCTCAAAGAAGGCGAAAAAGACGTTGCTCTCGGCGACCGCAAGAACATGATGTATTCCGGCTCCACCGTGGTTTACGGCCGCGGCAAGGCTGTTGTTACCGCCATCGGTATGGATACCGAAATGGGTAAGATCGCAGAAGCACTTGCACAGAGTGAAGAAGAACAGACTCCCCTGCAGATCAAGATGGGCGAAATTTCCAAGACCCTCACCAAGATCGTTATCGGTATCTGTATTTTCATGTTTGCTTACGGTATCGTAACCGAACTTATTTCCTTTGAAGGTGGCTTCCACTTCAATTTTGAAGGCTGGGATGTGCTCGGCATGGCAGCTCTTGACACCTTCATTCTTGCTGTTGCGCTTGCTGTTGCGGCAATCCCCGAAGGTCTTCCCGCTGTTGTTACAATCATCCTTTCCCTCGGCGTTACCGCCATGTCCAAGCGTCAGGCTCTCATCCGCAAGCTGACCGCCGTTGAAACCCTCGGTTGCACACAGATCATCTGCTCGGATAAGACCGGCACACTGACCCAGAACAAGATGACAGTCGTTGACAAAACGGCTTTCGACGAAAATCTGCTTGCACGTTGCATGACCCTCTGCAACGACGCTACCGTCAAACCCGGCGAAACCCAGGCAACAGGCGAACCGACCGAATGTGCCCTTGTGAACTACGGTCTTGCCCTGAACATGCCCAAGTATGAACTGGAAGCTGAATATCCTCGAATCGGCGAAGCTCCGTTCGATTCCGGCAGAAAGATGATGTCCACCGTTCACAACCACAACGGTCAGATCATTCAGTACACCAAGGGTGCTTGCGAAATCCTTGTCAAGCACTGCACACATTACATCGACACCGACGGCACCAAGAAGCCCGTTGACGATGCTTTCCGTGCAAATCTTTCCGCAGGCATCAAAGGCTTTGCAGACCGCGCTCTTCGCGTTCTCGGCGCCGCTTACAGAGAATATGATGCAGCTCCCGCATCCTTCGATGCAGAAGCACTTGAAGACAACATGACCTTCATCGGCTTCGTCGGCATGATCGACCCCTGCCGTCCCGAAGTCAAGCCCGCTATTGAAGAATGCCGCAGTGCAGGTATCCGCCCGATCATGATCACGGGTGACCACAAGGATACTGCTGTTGCAATTGCAAAAGACCTCGGCATCATCACCGATGCCTCCGAAGCCATTCTCGGTGCAGACCTTGAAGACTACACCGACGAAGAACTCGTTGAACTCGTTCCCAAATATTCCGTTTATGCCCGTGTGCAGCCCGAACACAAGACCCGCATCGTCAAGGCATGGAAAGCCCGCGGTCAGGTTACGGCCATGACCGGTGACGGCGTTAACGACGCTCCGTCCATCAAGGCTGCCGACATCGGTATCGGCATGGGGATCACAGGCACCGACGTTACCAAGGGCGTTTCCGACATGGTTCTGGCAGACGACAACTTTGCAACCATCGTCAACGCTGTTGAAGAAGGCCGTAAGATTTACGACAACGTACGTAAAGTTCTCGGCTTCCAGCTTTCCACCAACATGGCAGAAATTCTCGTTATGTTCATTTCCGCCGTTCTGAAATTGCAGTTCTTCTCTGCTCCTCACCTTCTTTGGATCAACATGGTCACCGACTCTGTTCCGGGCCTTGCTCTCGGTATGGAAAAAGCAGAAAGCAACCTCATGAAGAGAAAGCCCAGACCCGCAAACGAATCCGTTTTCGCAAACGGTGCAGGCTTTGACATGGTAACCCAGGGCATCTTCCTTGCCGCTGTTGTTATTGCTTCCTACTTCATCGGTGTCAACATGGCTACCGGCGGCGCAAGCTGGGATCTCGCTCTCATCAGAAGCGATGCGAACATTGCTCTGGAAGCTACCACCATGGCATTCCTGACCATGAACTTCATGGAAATCTTCAAGGCAATCTGCATGCGTTCACAGCACGGTTCCATCTTCACAATGAAGAAGCAGAACTGGTGGTTGATCGGTGCATTTGTGCTGACCACCATTCTCACCCTCATCGTTGTTTGCGTTGAACCGCTTGCAAACCTGTTCAGCCTTGCTCCGCTTGCTCTTACCTTTGAGCATCAGGTAGGTTACCTGTCGCTGACAGACCTGTTCATCGCATTCGGCCTCGGCTTCGCTGTTGTTCCGGGTCTTGAAATTCTCAAGATCTTCCTTCGCATGAACGACAAGAGAAAAGGCAGAGTTCTGTAAACAATAAAAATAATCTTTCACACCGTCTGTTTTCAGGCGGTGTGTTTTTCACTATGCAAAAACGGAATCTGCAAACCAATGCAAATTCCGTTTTTAATCATTCAATATTTCCGTTTTCTCGGAACGTGCGCCAAACTTCTTCAAAGAAGCCGCCGCCGTCGGGTAAGGGGCGGGGTGCACGCAGAGAAGAAACAAAATTCCCGTCCGCGAACTGCGTTTCGACCACCGCTTGCAAAAGTGTATCATCCGCAGTTTTGTTTACATCCGTCCAGACTGCACCGCCGCGGACAATTCCGTGGTCTGCAAGTGTGCAAAGAGCGTTGAGCTGTGCGCATTGCGTGTAAAGTGCATGACGGCATCTGTAATATTGTGCATCCGCAAAGGGTGCTCTTTTTTCATACTGCAACAACTGCGCTGCAAGGGTATTCTGCATCTGTCTGCACTGTTTTGCATTGCGAATGGCACCTGCGTGATTGCTCATGAAAGCACGGCTTGCAAGGGTCTGCAAAGAAGAATTGACTTCCCTGTTCTCTTGTTCTTTTGCAAAAAGATGTGCCGCACTTGCAAGAAGGGTCTGTTCGTTTGTCATTTTATCTCGGCGATGTGCATTGATGAATTGCGAAGCACGCAATGCACCGACCTGCCCTGCATTCAGCGCACTGCCGCCGGGTCTGCGTACACCGTGTGTGCCTGCCGCTTCACCGCAGACAAACAAGCCTTCTACGGACGACTGCCACCACATATCCACCGCCACACCGCCGTTGCAATGCTGGGCACAAAGGGCAATTTCAAGCGGTTGCATTGCAAGGTCAACACCTTTGCCGAAATACAGTTCATACGCAGGTGTGTTCATTTTCAGCAATCGCTTCAAAGGCGATGAAAGCAAAGCATTTGCATTTTCGAGATAAGATTTTGCTTCCGTATCGAGCCTCGAAAGATCAAAATTCTCGTCGTAGGGATTGACGGTGTAATCAAGATACACCCGTTTCCCGAGTGCCTTTTCTTTGTGTACAAGCAGATCAATCTGTGACGAACCGTTTTCGGCTTTGGCACTGTCAAACGGCCACTCATAGCCTTTTCGGAACAAAAGCGAAAGCCCTGTTCCGATGTCGGGGATGTATTTTTGCAGAATGTCTGTCCTGTTCCCGTTTTCATCGGTGCTGATGAGTGCAGGCAGGCTTTGCATATAGGTACCCGATACATTCCATTTCGGGTTCACACTTGCAAGACCGTACTGCCATTCGGTCAGATTCTGCATCTTGGCACCCGCTTGAACGGCAAGCCCCAAGGAACCCGTGTGTCCGTCTGGATAGACCGTATCGGCATACACCGCCGCATGGCCGCCCGTGGCAAGAATCAGGTTTGAACAACCGATAAGCACCATGCTTTCTTCGTTTTTTTCAGCATCCGTGCGGATGGCAAACACACCGCAGACCGCACCGTTTTCGTCCTTCAAAATTTCAGCCGCAAGCAGGTTGTCAAGCAAGGGGATGTTGTATTGCTCAAACTGTTTTTCCCACGCTTCGGTCATCATTTTAGAGGTCAGCGGGCCTGCACTGGTGGCTCTGCCCGCTGTGTCGTGGTCGGTGCGATATCCGACAAATTCGCCGTATCGGTTGGTCGGAAACGCAACACCCATCTGTGACAATCTGAAAAAGCACGGCAAGGAATTGACCGCCTCACAGTAAGCGGTGTCGCCGTCCATGGCACCGCCTGCAAACAGATCTTTTGCCATCTGCATGGGACTGTCCGTCCCCATAGTTCCGATGCCCTGTTTGTAGTAGGTCTGCTTGTCTGACCCTGCATTTCGGGACGTACCGCAGAGCCTGTTTTCGGTCAGCAAGGCAATATTATCATTGCCGCCTTCCCACAGCCGAACAGCCGCCGCATAGCCTGCCGCACCGCTGCCCACCACAAGGGTATTGACGAAATATGTTTTTATTTTCCGATTATGAATAGAAAGATTTGTCTGTTTCATAGTTTATAATTTTCTGATGTGCAGACCGCCGTCGGCAATGATGGACTGCCCTGTTGTGAATCCGAGCGAGCCGTCATACAGCGTTTTGACAGCCTTTGCAATATCTTCGGGTGTGCCCCAGCGGTGCATGGGCACAAGACCGTCGGCAATGAGTTTATCGTATTTTTCCTGCACGGGGGCGGTCATATCCGTGGCAATGATACCGGGACAGACTTCGTTGACCGTAATGCCCTCATTGGCAAGGCGGTCGGCAAAAAGCATGGTCATCATGCTCATGGCGGATTTGGAAAGGCAGTATTCTCCGCGGCTCACAGAGCTTGTGTAAGCCGAGCAGGAAGAAATGCTGACAATGCGGCCTTTGGCCCCGTTTTCGGCTTCGTTCTTGAGCATCTCATTTGCCACAGCCTGTGTCAGAAAAACCGCACCTTTGAGGTTGATATTCATGACGCGGTCGTAACTTTCTTCGGTCATTTCGAGAATATCACGACGCACGGTCGGTGCAACCCCCGCCGTGTTGACAAGCACAAAAATCTGTTTTTCCGTCTGCAACGCGGTATCGAGCAGATTTTTACGGTCATTTGCATCTGCTATATTGCCGCTGACATACAAAAAGTGTTCACCGAGAGAGACAATTTGTTCCTGCTTTTTTTCTTTCGGGGATGTGCCCATGCCGACAACAAAAAAGCCGTCGTTGAGCAATTGTTTTGTGACTGCAAAGCCGATGCCGCCCATACATCCCGTTACAATGGCACATTTCATGCGTTTTTCACCTTTTCTTTATACATCGGGGCATACAAAGCCGCATCACGGACGATGCAACCGGGGGTACCGCCTGCCCGCATCAGTTCACTGCATTTGCCGCAGCAAATGCACAGTTTGTTTGCCTGTATGTTGTTATTCACGATATCCTTTGCAATGTCGGG
This sequence comes from Acutalibacteraceae bacterium, assembly GCA_045605525.1. Lineage (GTDB taxonomy): Bacteria > Bacillota > Clostridia > Oscillospirales > Acutalibacteraceae > RUG806. The sequence continues at coordinate 15,082 of JAZUQC010000025.1, read as the reverse complement.
GTAAGCCAGCGTCTGCCTGCCGAAGCCTGCAAAATCGAAGTCGCCGTTTTCGATGTAAGCCGCGGTGCAGTTTGCCGCCGTGATGCCGAGGAACGAAAGCCCCGAGCAGATGACGGGGACATTGCCGACTGCTTTTTTGATTTCGGCAGTACCGTTAAGCATTCTCTGTACGCCGAACAAGGGTTCTTCGGGCGGATCGTAAAGCCCTGCCGCAAAGGGACGGTTGACATGGGGATTAACATAGGGGTTGCCCATGGTAATGTTGATAAGCGGCATACCGAGATCAACGAGTTCTTTAACAAGACGGACAGGTTCGGTAAAATCGGGAGTCAGTCTTCCGTCTTTGTTGACACCGAAGCCGTAAGGATATGGGAATCCGTCATAGATATTCAGTCTTGTTGTGACAATGAAATCTTTGGAACATTTTGCGATTGATTTCTGCACGCTTTCGCGAAGAAGCCGTGTGCGGTTTGCGAAGCTGCCGCCGTATCTGCCCGGACGGTTATATGCCGACAGCAGTTCACTGTTGAGATAACGGTGACAGCACTTGATATCCACTCCGTCAAATCCTGCCTGTTCGGCAAGTACGGCAGCATTGCTGAGCATTACGGAAACAGAATCGAGATATTCGTCCGATACAATACGGTCAGCGGAAATCGGATTCCCTCTTTCAAACAAGGGATTGTTATAGGCAATCAGCGGGGCGGGTGTTCCGTTGGGCTTGGAATATCTGCCCGAATGGGTCAGCTGACAGATGATAAGCGGTGTATAGCCGTTTTCGCACAGGCAGGTTTCGCGGATCATTTTCACGGCAGCAGCAAACGCGGACACATTGTCTTTGGTGATCCAAAGCTGTCGCGGATTGGCTCTTGCTTCTTCGCAAACGGCGGTCGCCTCAAACCAGATAATACCCGCTCCGCCTTTTGCAAAGCGTTCATAGCGGCGTAAGGTCAGCGAATCGGGTGCACCGTCAGCTGTGCCGTCACAGCCCTCCATCGCCTGATAGCAGATGCGGTTGGGGGCTTCTCTTTTGCCGACACGAAGTGATGTTGCCAGAACAGAAAAATCATCCGCATAAGGCAGTGTCACACCTGTCTGTTCGCACAAGGAAAGTAAATGTTCTTTATTTTTCGGGATCTCAAACATAACAACCCCTCCTTCTTTCTTCTACTATACAAGAAATTTCTTTTCTTGACAATAGGATAAATATATTTTATCATGGAAATAAGCATGATTGTAAAGGAGATTTTCCATGAATTTTCAGAAGGCAGTTGAACTGTATTTACAAAATCCCGCCAAAGAGAACCTTGCTGACCTTTCACAACAGTTGTGCAAGGAGATGACAACAAACGAAAAAATAAAGATGCTTCGCGGTCATGCAATGAGCGCAACGGTCAAAAATGTGTTCAAATATGCCCGTTATTACAATGCAACGCCCTACGGTGCAGGCGGTTGCAAGCGTTTGGGAATTCCCGAAGTTCGGTTCACAGACGGCCCGCGCGGGGTTGTGATGGGCAAATCCACCTGCTTCCCCGTTTCCATGCTTCGCGGTGCGGCTTTTGACGATGACCTCGAATACCGCATCGGTGAAGCCATTGCAAAAGAAGCATTGGCACAGGGAGCTAACTATTTTGCCGGCATCTGCATCAATCTTCTTCGTCATCCCGCATGGGGCAGAGCACAGGAAACCTACGGCGAAGATCCGTATCTGCTTGGCAGAATGGGAGTTGCCCTTACCAAAGCCGTGCAGAATTACGGTGTGATGGCATGTCCGAAACACTATGCACTCAACAGCATTGAAGATCTGCGTTTTTCGGTGGATGCAATTGCAGACGATGAAACGCTGCGTGACGTATATCTTCCCCACTTCAAAAAGTGTGTGGATGCGGGTGCACTGTCCATCATGGCGGCGTACAATAAGGTGAACGGTACCTACAGTTGCGACAGCAAAGAACTATTGACGGATATTCTTCGCAACGAATGGGGATTTGACGGATTCGCCATTTCCGACTTCTTCTTCGGCATTCACGATGCCGCACAGGCTGTCAACGCAGGTCTTGACATCGAAATGCCGTATACATTCAAATATGCCTCACTTCCCTTGCTTCTGAAAACGGGTAAGGTGAGTATGGCAACGGTTGACCTTTCGGTACAACGCATTTTGCGTGCACTGATCGTGAATGAACCCAACACAAAACCCCAGCCTGAAAGTGTTGTTTTGTGTACAGAACACAGAGCATTGGCAAAAGAAGCCGCACAAAAAGGCATTACATTACTTAAAAACAAAGATCAATGCTTACCGATCGCCGCTGACAAAGCAATAGCCGTCATCGGCAGATATGCAGACAAAGTCAACGTAGGCGACCACGGCTCGAGCAATGTATACAGCCCCTACACCGTCACCCCCTACAAGGGTCTTCTTCGCCGTTTCGGGGCTGAAAATGTGAAACTGTATAACGGTTGCGATCTTGACAAAGCCCTTGACCTTGCAAGCAGCTCGGATTATGCCGTTGTTTGTGTAGGCAGTGACTATCTGCAAGAGGGGGAATTCCTTGTAAATCTCGGTGAGGTCAAGAAAAAACCGCAGGGGGCAGGCGGTGACAGAGATAGTCTTCGTATTCCGCTTGAAGACATAGCACTCATCCGTGCCGTTGCACAAAGTAAAGCAAAGCTCATTGTCAACATCATGGGCGGCAGTGCATATGTTATTGACGAATGGGATACCCTTGCAGACGGCATTGTGATGAGTTATTACAGCGGTCTGGAGGGTGGTACGGCACTTGCCGACATTCTGTCGGGCGATGTCAACCCCTCGGGCAGACTTCCCTTTACGATTGCAAAAGATGAAAAAGATTATCCCGATTTCCGCAGAATCGGGGACGATACAAAAGAAATCCGTTACGGTTATTACCACGGCTATACGCTGTTCGAAAAAGAAAATATTGCACCCGCTTATCCGTTCGGATTCGGTCTTTCCTATACCGATTATTCAATTTCCCGTGTGAAAGCCGAGTGCAAAAACGGTGAAGTCAAAGTACATTTTGCCGTAACAAATAAAGGTTGCATGGCGGGTGAATGCCCTGTGCAGATCTACGCTTCTTCGACAAAAAAGAAACGTCCCGTCAAACTGCTCAAAGGCTTCAAACGCATTTACACAGAACCCGGTCAGACCAAAAAAGCAACCGTTACCATTCCCCTTTCCGACCTTGTTTTTTACAATGCAAGTACCAAGGAATATGCAACGGATGACACCTATATTTTCCATGTCGGTTTGCACTCTGCCGACACAAAACTTTCGACGGCGGTGGATGTAAAATGACAGGCTTTAATTCCGTAACTTTCCGCAAAAAGACCATTGATGAAATTCTGCGCCTTGCCGAAGAAACCAAATGCGAATGCATTGAATGGACGGGCGATGTGCATGTGACGAATGTGAACATTGCAAAGGAAACCGCTAAAAAATGTGACGATCTCGGCATTGCACATTCGTCTTACGGCAGTTATTACCGCACCGCCCACACGGACAGAACTGAACTGGAACGCTATCTTGAAATCTGCTGTGCCCTGCAGGCAGACACACTTCGCATCTGGGCAGGTCACAAGGGCAGTGCACAGTATTCGGCAGACGAGTGGAATGCTGTCGCCGAATGCATTGCAAAAGACGAAGAACTTGCCGCAAAATACGGCATTACGCTTGCGTTTGAATTTCACCCGAACACCATGACCGACAGCGGCAAAGCCGCATTGCGACTGCTTTCGATGTGCAACACGACCCGCACTTACTGGCAACCGCGGTATCTCGGCAAGGATGAAGAAAATTTATCGTGCGTTGCACATCTTGCAAAAAATGTGCACCTGTTTTATTGGGATCTGCTCGGTGCTCGCCGTTGTCTCTTAAGCAAAGGCGAACGCAAGGTGCAAGGCTTTGTTGACACGCTCAAAGCCAACGGATTTAACGGCAATTACTATCTTGAATTCTGCAAAAATGACGATGAAGACTGCTTCCGCAAGGACATGCAGACACTTTTGAAGCTCACAAAATGAGGTTTTTATGAAACACCCCTTTGCCATCGACAACTACATGAACAGCCTGTTCAGATCGGTTTACAAAGACCCGTTTACGGTTGCAACTGACCGTGATTCTGCGATTGCGGTCTGTGAAAAAATCAAACGCGAGGCCAAACGGATTTTTGCTTTGGACAAAATCCCCGCAAGGCTTAAAAATTACAAAATTGAATGTATTTCCGAAACCGACCGCGGCACTTTTGTGCAACAAAAACTTGCAGTGACCTACTGCGAGGGGTTAGCCATGCCCGTTTATCTGCTGATTCCTAAAAATATGCAGACCCAATCCCCTGCCGTTGTCGCACTGTGCGGGCACGGCTACGGGGTGCGGCAGATTTTGGGCACAAGAAAAAACGGCAAGCCGAAAATCTTACCGTTTTTCGATGAATACCAAAAGCAATTTGCCGTAAAACTTGCCGAAAAGGGATGTATTGTAGCCGCACCCGAATTGTTCGGTTTCGGCGAAATGAAGTTGGAAAAGGATTTTAAAATTCCGTTTTATTCCTCCTCCTGTAAAACCGTATCGAGCCATTTCCTTCCCTTTGGCATCACCACGGCAAGCATGCGTATTCTGCAGGCAAAAGTGTGTGCCGATATCCTTTTGCAACAGGAAAAAGCGGATGCAAACAGGCTCGGCATCATGGGCATTTCGGGCGGCGGTTTGACCGCGTTGTATGCTTCTGTGCTCGATGAACGGTTTCAAAAAATCTGCATTGCGGGGTATGTGAATTCCTTTAAGACAAGCATTCTGCGCATGTGGCACTGCCCCGACAATTACTTCCCCGATGTGATAAACACAGGCGACATTGCCGACTTTGCGTGTGCACTCGCGCCGCGTGTTTTGGTGACCGAAAGCGGCAAAAAAGACCCCTTGTTCCCCATAGACGGCACCTTGCCCGCCATCGAAAAAATCCGCCGTGTTTATGCCCTGCTGGGTGCAGAACACAATTACACAGCGGATGTATTCAACGGAAAACATCAGGTGCACGGGGCACAGAGTTTTAAAATTTTATCAGAGTGAATTCAGATATTATTACTGCGGTAGTCTTCCAGTTCTTTTTGGAAGGCTGCCGTTTTGTCATATCCGCAACCAAACATTTCGGGGCAGAAGCCGCGATACACGCACTCACGCACCATGCAGTGTGCAAGTTCGGGTTCGCACTTTTCCACTTCGTCTTTGACCATCTGCCATGCGGCTCTGGTTTCGGGGCTGGCGCAGGTGCAAAGACGCTTGCGGGAAATATTGATCATGGTCTGACCGTCACATTCGCATTCGTGCGAAACGGGGGCATCCTGCGTTTTGGCGGTGCGGTCTTCACCCGTGCGGTCACTGCGCTGACTTTTTACAAAGTGCTCAATGCCGATTTTATGGCGCACAAAATGCACACTGACCCAATAAGGCAGATCGACCCAACGCCATGAAAACTTGAGTTTGCGGATGGGAGAATGCTCGGCACGGATGAGCTTTAATTTCCATTCGGAATCGGGATATTTGCCTGTTGCCTTGCCGATGGTGTTCATGGTGGCATCCTTGACATCCTGCCAGTTATCTTCATGTTTGAAATTTTCAATATGTGTCATAAAAAACCTCTTATTATCACGCTTTTGCAATATTGTATCACATTTGTTGCAATTTTGCAACACTATTCGTAAATCCAAACGGTTACACGTGGTTTTCCTTTGCGTGAAAAGGATTGCACACCGCCGTAACGGAATCTCCCGAAGCCACGCACGGAAATAACGGCTTGTTCGGGGGCGGTGCGGCTACCCTGCAAAGTAATGCCGTTGACAAACACCTTTTCATGACGGAACAATTCTGCGGCAGTATCCCGCGAGAGATTGAACACAGCGGCAACAATGCAGTCAAGCCGTTCGGACGCCACCAAAAAAACTTCTTCCCGCAGTGCCGTGCCGACCCCATCGGGCAAGGCTTCTATTCGCTCGCAATCGAGTGTTGTGTGCTTTGCGGAAGACAGCTCACGGCAAACGAGGTCAGCCATCTGATCGACCACAAAAACAAAGGCGATATTGTCTTTTATGTAAATATCCCCGACACAGCTTCGTTCAATGCAAAGTCCCATCAATGCACCCAACACATCGCGGTGCGACAGTGCATCGGCATATTTTTGTGAACGGGGTGTCAGACGCAGTAATGTGATCGGAAACGGCTGTTCATAACCGCATAATTCTTCGCAACCGAAGCGAGCCATTCTGCGCTCGGCATCATCACAGCCGCCAAAAAGAGTGAGCCCGGCAAAATTGAGATTTTGCTGTTCTTTGAGCAACAAATTCTGTTCATGCAACCCCAAGAAACCCGTAAAACGGTACTTCCCCGTTTTGCAGGCTTGCTCGGCAAGGTCATATAACCGATTCACAAAAACAGTTTCTTCACTTTGCATGGCATTTCCTCCGTCGGTATTGTAGCACACCGCTTGCGAAATGACAAGTTTTTTCTTTTTTGCACAATACATGAAATTCAAATTTGTTAAAGTAAACGAAAAATTTATATTATAATTATATAAAAAACAAAAATGTTGAAACGTGCAAAAAAAAGTGATAAAATAATTTTAACTGTAATTATTTTTTGGTGTGTGAGAAAGATGAATATCAAAAAATTACAAAAAAGACTGGATGAAAAATTCCCCGGAATCAAAGTCCGCGAAGAAGACGATTGCCGTTTTGTGACGGGTGAACTTGACGATTGGGATAAAATCGTCAAGGCCTGTTCCATGTGCGTTTCAAAGGACAAAAATGTGCATGTGGTCAACGACATCGTCTTTACGGGCAAAGCCGATGCCCCCATGCGTGTGCCCGCACAAACAGACAACACACTCGACGGCAAACGCCCCGATGTGCTTGTGATCGGCGGCGGCATTTCGGGTGCGACGATATTGCGTGAATTGTCCCGTTGGAATGTTGATGCCCTGCTTGTCGAAAAAGAAGCAGACCTTGCCATGCACGCTTCGGGCAGAAACGACGGCGAAATTCACCCCGGTGTGGATTTGGCAAAAGGGTCGCTGAAACAACATTATGTGTTACTTGGAAACCAAATGTTCCCTGCCCTTTCCGATGCGTTGGATGTGCCGTTTGACCGTTGCGGGCAGTATGCCTGCTTCACACAAAGTGCACTGAAAGGCTTTGTGACTTTGTATGCACTCAAGCGCAAATACATAGACGGTTGCAAAGAAACGTACATCATTTCGGGCAAGAAGTTAAGAAAAAAAGAACCGAATCTGAACAAGGACTTCAAATTCGCATTGTATAACCCCACAGCGGGGTGCATCTGCCCCTACGGACTGACCATTGCCTGTGCGGAAAATGCCGTGCAGAACGGTGCCGAAGTGTCACTGAACACGGCGGTGCTCGGAATGACGGTCGAAAACGGAAAAATCACGAGTGTGCAAACCAATAAAGGCACACTGTATCCGCACATCGTCATCAATGCCGCAGGTGTGTTCAGCGAAGAAATTGCAAAAATGGCAAATGACCGTTTTTATTCCATTCATCCGCGCCGCGGCACAAACTCTATTCTTGATCGCAAAGCGGGTTCGCTTTTAAGCGGCATTGCATCCATTAAGGTGCTCGAACTCAATTCGGGGCACACAAAAGGCGGCGGGCTTTTGCACACCGTGCACGGCAATATTCTGGCAGGCCCCGATGCGGTTGAAACCAATGAAAAAGAAAATTTTGCAACAACTCCGGAAAGCATCAACACCGTTTTTACAAAACAGAAAGTCACCGCGCCCGACTTAACAGAACGCGACATCATAACTTATTTCACGGGCGTGCGTGCACCCGATTTTGAAGAAGATTTTGTGATTGAGAAAGGCAGAAAAACAAAAAATCTCATTCACTGTGCCGCCATTCAGTCCCCGGGGCTGACCACAGCACCCGCGGTCGCACGGGATGTTGCAAGAATGGCAATCGACATTCTGCAAGCGGAAAAGCTGGTGCTTCGCAATGAAAAATTCACTCCCTGCCGCAAAGCACCGCCGCGGCTTGCAGAAATGCCCGTTTCGCAAAGAAACCGCATGATAAAGGAAAATCCCGATTACGGCGAAATCGTGTGCCGTTGCGAGGAAATCAGCAAAGGCGAAATCATTGATGCACTCAATGCCCCCATTTGTGTTCCGACCGTGGACGGCATCAAAAAACGTGTCCGCCCCGGTATGGGTCGCTGTCAGGGTGGTTTCTGTTCTCCGATCGTGGCACAAATTATTGCAGAACATCAGGGAATCAAACTCGAGGAAGTCACCAAAGCAGGCGACAAAGCCTTTTTGCTGTTCGGCAAAACCAAAGGAGGCGAAGAACTGTGATCAAAGCAGATGTAACGATCATCGGCGGAGGTCCCGCAGGTCTTGCCGCCGCCATTGAAGCCGACAAAAACGGCGCAAAAGTGCTTCTTATTGAACGCGAAGCCCGCCTGGGCGGTATTTTAAAGCAATGTATTCACGACGGCTTCGGTCTTGTGCGGTTCGGCGAACGGCTGACTGGCCCCGAATATGCAGAACGGTTCATGCAGGAGTTCAATGACCGCCATATTGAAGCAAGAACACTCACCTTTGTTACGCAGATTGAGCGCACCAGCGAGGGCTACACCCTCACCCTTGTCAGCCGTGACGGCATGCAGAAGGTGCTTACAAAAACCATTATTCTTGCCACGGGTTGCCGTGAACGCACCGCAAAGCAGGTCTTTATTCACGGCACACGCCCCGCGGGTGTTTTCACCGCAGGCACGGCACAGAATTTTGTCAATCTTTGCGGTGTGATGCCGACACAAAAATGCGTGATTCTCGGCTCGGGCGACATCGGGCTGATTATGGCGCGAAGACTGACCTTAGAGGGTGCCAAGGTGCTCGGTGTTTACGAACTGCAACCGACTCCGTCGGGACTGACACGAAACATCCACCAGTGTTTGCACGATTATAACATTCCGCTTTATTTGTCACACACAGTGACCCGTGTGTTCGGGCATGACCGCCTGACGGCGGTGGAAGTGGCACAGGTTGACGAAAACAAAAAACCGATCGACTCTACCCGTCAGATCATTGAATGTGACAGCCTAATTCTTTCAGTCGGTCTCATTCCCGAAAACGAGCTTGCCGAAACACTGGACATCAAAATTGACCCGAACACCAAAGGCCCTGTCTGTGACCAGAATTTGCAGACAATGCTGAAAGGGGTTTATTCCTGCGGGAATGCCCTGCATGTGAATGACCTTGTGGATTTTGTGTCCGAAAGCGGAGAGACCGCAGGCAGAAATGCCGCTGCATGGACACCGAAAAAACGTCTGTTTGCATCCCTCTTTCCGGGGGACGGTGTTGCGTATGTTGTGCCGCAGAAAATGGACCTGACGGATGAAAACCAAAAAGCGATTGTGTATTTCAGAAGCAAAAAAGTGTTCACCAAATCCAGCTTGCAGGTAATTGTAAACGGTGTGAGTGTGTATGAGAAAAAATACAACCATCTTCGTCCCCCCGAAATGGAAAGAATTGAAATAGACTTTGCCGGTTTTGATTTAAAAGTAGGTGACACGGTCACACTGAAAATCAAGGAGGGTGAAGCATGAAAGAACTTGTTTGCATCGTCTGCCCAAACGGATGCACCCTGCACATTGAAGGTGAAGGCAAAAACATAAAAATAAGCGGACAAAAATGCAGAAAGGGACTCACTTTTGCACAGAATGAAATGACCAACCCGATGAGAAGCATTTGTTCGACTGTCCGCACTGCATTCAGGGATGTGCCCGTGCTGCCCGTGAAGGTCAGCTGCGAAATCCCCAAAGATAAAATTTTTGAAGTCATGCAGGCAATAAACCGTGTCACCGTGCAGGAGCGTATCGGCACGGGTGAAATCATCATTAAAAACGTATGCGGCACTGCCGCTGACATCATTGCGACAAGCAATATTTTAAAGGAGTAACAACCATGGGAGAAGCATTGATTCTTACTTTTGACATCGGCACACAGAGTATTCGTGCCATGCTTTGCGACAAAGAGGGTAATTTCCCTGCTTTTGTGCAGATGGTTTATGAAGAACCGTTCATTTCCGAATATCCCGGACAAGCCGAACAGGACCCCGATTTTTATTTCAACAAACTGTGCGAAACTTCGCAAGCCCTTAAAGAAAAGGCAGGCGACCTGTTTGATGATATCAAAGCGGTGACAGTTACCACCATTCGTGACACCCTGCTTTGCCTTGATAAGGACAGAAAACCGCTTCGCAACATGATTCTGTGGCTTGACAGACGCGAAGCAACGGGCTCACTTCCCGCAGGCGCTGTCAAAAAATTTGCTTTTGAATATGCAGGCATGATGGAAACGGCAAAAATGCAGCATTCCGCAGCATTCTGCAACTGGATCAAAGAAAAGGAACCGCATATTTTCCGCAAAACGGATAAATTCGTATTCTTGCCGACTTACCTCAACTACCTGCTGACGGGTGTGCTTCGCGACACTGCCGCCAACCAGATCGGTCACCTTCCGCTGAACTACGAAGACCGCAAATGGATGGCACAAAGTGAAATGACCCGTTGCGTATTCGACATTCCCGAAAAGAACCTGTGCAGACTTGTAAAAAGCGGTTCTGTCATCGGCGAAATCACCGATGAAGCCGCCGCCAAGACGGGCATTCCCGCAGGTTTGCCGCTGATTGCAACGGGATCGGACAAGGGGTGTGAAACATTGGGGCTTTCCGTCAACAAGGCAGGTAAAGCCGCTTTATCCTTCGGCACAAGTGCCACCGTGCAGTTTGCAACCAAAAAATATTTTGAACCCCAGCAGTTTTTGCCCGCCTACCCCGCAGTGCTGAATGACACATGGAACCCCGAAATTCAGATTTTCTTCGGCTATGCCATGCTTCGTTGGTTTATTGCTAATTTCGCGCAGGAAGAAGCAAGACTTGCCGCAGAACAGGGCATTTCTCCCGAAGAATACCTCAACAAAACATTGGCTGACATTCCCGCAGGCTGTGACGGTCTGATTGTGCAACCCTATTGGGAACCCGGTGTTGCCTGCCCGCTTGCGAAGGGTACCATCACGGGCTTTACACCCCTGCACACAAAATATCACATTTACAGAGCCATCATCGAAGGCATCAACTTCGCGCTGATGGAAGGCATGCACCTGATGGAAAAGCGTTCCAAGACCAAGATCCACGAGCTGTTTGTGGCAGGCGGCGGTTCGCAGAGCGACGAAATCTGCCAGATCACAGCCGACATGTTCGGCATTCCCGTCAAAAGAATCCACACGCACGAAGCCTCCTCGCTCGGCGCATCCATGGTTGCCTTTGTGGCTCTCAAGGAATTCAAGAATTACGATGCCGCCATCAAATCCATGGTTCGTATCTGCGATGTTTTTGAACCTGACATGAAAAAGAGCCTGATTTACGAAGATATTTACGAAAATGTTTACACCAAACTGTATCCGAAACTTTTGCCCGTGTTCAAGGGAATGAAGAAAACGGAGGGTTAAAAAATGAGCACAAAACCGTACAAGGGCTTTGAGCCGAAATGGATCAAAGAAGCAGCTCCCGCAAAAAGTTATCGTTCCATTTTCCGTTGGGGTGACCCGGATTTTGTGAAGTACCCCAAGGAATCGCTTTACAAGATGATGAAATCCACCTTCGATATGACCGATGACGATTTTCGTCAGTACGACGGCGACATCGGCTGGGATGAAGTGGATTTGTCCGATTATCCGTCGAAATTAAGCGAACAGCATCTCAACGGTCTTCGTGCCATTGTGGGCACAAGCTATGTTTCCACCAAAGATTATGACCGTCTTGCCGTGGCTTACGGCAAAACCGCGTATGACCTTCTTCGCATTCGCGAAAGAAAGTTCGATTCCTTGCCCGATGTGGTTATTTTTCCGTCTACATCCGAAGAAGTCGAGCAGATTGTCGCTTACTGCACTCAAAATAACATTCCGCTGTATGTGTACGGCGGCGGTTCGTCCGTCACACGCGGTGTGGAACCCGTCAAGGGCGGTGTTTCGCTTGACATGAGAAAGCGTTTCAACAAAATTCTTTCTTTCAACGAAACCGATCAGACCATCACCGTGCAAGCGGGTCTTTCGGGTCCCGACCTCGAAAAAGCACTCAACAATGCTGTGGATGTGTTCGGTGCAAAACGTGCTTACACCTGCGGCCATTTCCCGCAGTCGTTTGAATATTCCAGTGTCGGCGGCTGGGTCGTGACTCGCGGTGCAGGACAGAACAGTACCTACTACGGCACAATTGCAGACATCGTTCTGTCGCAGAAATATGCAACACCCATCGGTGTGATCCAGACCCCGCATTATCCGAGAGAAGCAACGGGGCCCGATCTGAATCAGATCATGATGGGTTCGGAAGGCACGTTCGGTGTGCTGACGGAAGTCACCCTCAAGGTACGCCGTTATATGCCCGAAAACCGCAAGCGTTTTTCCTACATTTTCAAGGACTGGGAAACTGCCATGGATGCCGCACGCGAAATGATGCAGTGCGAATGCGGTTATTCTTCCGTGTTCCGTCTGTCCGATCCCGAAGAAACAAACCTGATGCTTCGTCTTTATAATGTGGACGAAACACCTCTGCATCCGATGCTTGACAAACTCGGATACAAAGATATGGAACGTTGTCTGTTCCTCGGCTTCACCGACGGTGAAAAGGAATTTTCCGCCAATATTGCCAAAAACATTGCACGCATTGCAAAAGAGCACGGTGCCATGAGCCTGACTTCCTTTGTGTGCAAAGCATGGGAAAAGGGGCGATTCAACGACCCGTATCTTCGTGATTCCATGATGGATTTCGGTGTGTGCACCGATACGCTTGAATGCACGGTCACATGGTCCAACATGGCACAGGTACATAAGGATGTCCGTGCAGTCTGCCATGCACTGCCAAACACCATTGTCACCACCCACATGTCGCACTGCTATCCGCAGGGGGCAAACCTGTATTTCATTTTCATTACCCGCATGAATGATTCCGCTGAATTCAAACGATATCACAGCACCATTCTTGATGCGATTCAGAAATCGGGTGCTGCAGTCAGCCATCATCACGGTATCGGCAAGATGTTTGCACCGTGGCTTGAGGGATATATCGGCAAAACCGAATACGGTGTCTTCAGAGTACTGAAAGATTACTTCGATCCGAATTACAATATGAATCCCGGCGGCACGATCGGACTGGATCTGCCCGAAGATGAAAAACGGTTTCTGCTTGACAAATAAATATTGCAAAGGGTGATTTTATGAACCTCGCCGAAAGCTTCCGTGCATTCAAAAACAACCCTGATTTTACACTCAAAGAACAAATCGGCTTTGCTTCGGGTTCGTTCGGCAACTGCATGGGACAAGACTGTGTCGGCACATATACCGATCAGTTTTTCTATGATTACATGGGGCTAAAATCAAGCAACATCATCGCCATGAAATCCGTAACAACGGGTGTCAACCTGATCAGCAAACCGATCATCGGTCTGTTGCTTGACAATGCATGGAGTGCAAAAAAATTCATGGCATTTTCCGCTGTCCCCATGACATTGGCTTCGGTGCTTATTTTCTTTGTACCGACAGGCTCGGCAACTTTCAGACTGATCTGGTCCTTCCTTCTTTATCTGCTGTTTCATGTGGCAGATGCATTTTATGACATCTCACTTTTAACACTGTCCGCAAGAATGACGACCGATCCAAAAGCGAGAAAGACATTTTACACCATTGCACAGTTCGCATCAACACTCGGCTCGATGTTGCCGGGTGGATTGGTGCCCGTCATCATTGACATTCAGAAAGGCGATTATGCCGGTGAAAAATGGGCATTCTTTGTGGTGGCACTGATTTTCGGAATCCTTGGACTGATCACCATGGTCATTCCCTGTCTGACACTCAAAGAACGGCTTTCCATTCAGCCCGTCAAAGAAAAACGGGCAGAAATCAACCTGAAGGTAATTCTGCTCAACAAGCCGTTGCTGCTTTTAAGTCTGAGCCAGATGATCGACTCTGTGCGTCAGGTCTGTTACGCAACTCTGCCGTTCTTCTACAAGCAGACCATGAACAGTTATTCAATGAAAACGGTGGTCGAAGTCTGTTCGTCCACGCTGTCTTACCTCGGACTTGCAAGCGTACCGATTATCGGCAAATATCTCAGTTCCAGAGATATGGTTTCATACGGCTACCTGTTTACGGGTACCTGCTACACCTTGCTGGCACTTTTCAAGTACAAATACAAAGTGATTGTCGGCATTCTGATTGCAATCGGCGGATTCCCCAACGCCGCAATGGGTGCGGCAAGACGCATTCTTCTTGCTGATTCAGCGGATTACATGGAATGGAAGAGTTATCACAAATTCGGCACATCAGTGCGTAACGAAGGTATGATCTTCTCGTTCAACTCCACCTGCTCAAGCATTGCGGGGCTGTGGAAAGATCTGCTGATCAACTTCGGGATGAGCTTAATCGGTTACAAGAGTGCCGAAATCGTGAACGGTGAAAGCGTGGAAGCAGTGCAGACGCCCGAAACGCTCAAAGGTATTTTCTATCTTGTTGCCATTCCCGGCATCATCGGCAACATCATCCCCGGGCTTCTGATGCTGTTTGATGACTTCAACGGCAAGAAAAAAGAAGCCATACTCGAAGAACTCAAAGAGATCCGTGCACAAAGACAAGTGCAGGTTTAATGAAAAAAAGTTGTATCACCATCCGCAAAGGATGATGATACAACTTCTTTTTTGGATCTTCACGGAAAGTTGTGGGATGAAGAAAACAAATTGCGGTTTATCGGGCACTTATCAATGAAAATTACCCCCTCAGACACTTGCCGCCCCTGAAAGGGGAGGTGGCGGCGAAGCCGTCGGAGGGGTTAACCAAGTCTGCACAAACTTGGTTAACAAAGTCTGATATTGCCGTTAAAACCCCTCTGTCACTTCGTGACATCTTTTTCTCCGAAAACGGGAACCCCTTTGTCAGCTTCGCTGACATTTCCCCTAACAGGGGAATAACCTTTCAGGGGCGACAAGGGGTGGTGTGGGTCGGTT
>JAZUQC010000024.1:0-16524 GCA_045605525.1 Acutalibacteraceae bacterium | reverse complement strand
GCGGTCAGGTTGAACGCAGCGGCGATGTCGCCATTCATGGTCAGGTAGTAAACAATCAGGTTTTCCTTTGCGGTTGCCACAAAAGTACCCTGAGTGATCTGAGAGGAAATAATCACGGTGCCCAGACCGAGGAAATCCTCAACATAGTTCATACCGAATGCGTTCTGAGTGGTGATACTTGCGGCACCGAGATAAGAGGCAATATCGAGGGGGTTCACAAAGTAAACAGCCTCGGCGGTATCGTCCTCAAACTTAACCTGCAGCTGACCCCACGCATCGGCCAGCGCGGACTGAAGGTCAGCACCGGAAGCGGTGACAGAATTGGTAATAGAGCCGTTAAGGAAGCCAAACAGACTTGCGCGAACGCCCTTCTGCACATCCTTCAGCAGAGCAGTATCGGTATCACGGACAGCAGCGTCATAACCGGACTTCTTGATAGCCTCAGCAGAGGCGGCCTTGCGCCACTTGTTCAGGGTGATTTCGCCAACAGGGGTCTTGGTGGTTGTGTACTGGGACAGAGGAATGATAGCACCTTCAGCCACAGCACCACTCTGCAAAGTGCCGGTGGTGGAATACACATACATAGTAGTGCCTTCCATCATAGGAATCTTCCGGGTTACGCCCAGCACCTCAAGGAACTTTGCCAGAGAATTGTGCGCAAACTGGGAAACAAAATCAACCTCACGGATGCGAGCCATCTGCGCCGCCTTAATCAGGTTAGTTTCGGAAGTGGTATATACTTCGTTAGCCATATTTTAATAACTCCTTTAATCAAATTTCAGCCCGAAAACCTCCGGGTGTTTGGCAATCTCAGCCTGACGGACGGCAGGATCACGAATTGCCATAATTTCTTCTTTGGTTTTGCCCGTCTTTCCACCATTGTTTGCCGGAGGGTTAGCGGTATTCGCACCCTTCGTGGTGGTAGTTGCGACTAAGCCGGAGAAATCGCCCTTGACAAGTGCATCCAGAGCGGAATTGTCCTTGATTTTGTCGCCGTCCAGTTCGATGCCGTCAATTTCGGCTCGACTGCCACGCATAGCAATTTCAAGGTTCTTGCCAGTAATACCCTTGCTTTCGTAAAAGGCACGGACAGCCTTTTCCTTGTTCGCCTTGGTTTCCTTGGCTTCAATATCGCCCTTGTACTTGTCAAATTCGCCCTTCAGCTTGTCGTATTCTGCCTTGCTGACGGTTTCTTCACCCTCAGCAGGCACTTTCGCCTTTGCCGCATCCCGTTCCTGTTCAGCGGTTTTCAGCTTGTTTTTCAGCTCCTTGATTGTTTCGGGGAGGTTATCCATACTGGAGGTATGCAGTTCGCAAATCTGACCCAGCACATCCTTTGGTACTTCAATTTCCGCACCCTCGAAAATCTTTCGCAGAGCCGCACGATCAAATTCTGCCATATAAATCTCCTTTCACGGTGTTCATACACGAACATTCGTTTATATAAACATTTGTTTGTGGTTTTGCACACGCATATTATACAAACATTTGTGCAGTTTGTCAATGCCCCCAGTTATAGGGCATCAGCCTCTTGCCAAGCCTTGTAGATTTTTGCACCTTGAACAGCAAACCATTCTACCATTTCTTCATTTCTTGCCCACGGCGCATCTACGGAATAAGAACTTTCGCCCAATCCACTTTCGCTATAAAATGCGTGTACGATTTCGTGACGGACAGTTCTTTTCTGTGCTTCAATAGCAGACTTTTCGGTTTCGTGTTCCCATCCCTTGTATGTTTTCATATCACATACAACAATTTCTTTTGAATATTCGTCAGAGAATCCGCAAATGCTTCTGCGCTCGAATGCTTCTTCTTCATCGTACTTTTTCACGATAATTTCATAGGGTGTGCCTAAAATATTTACTGTCATTTTACCTCCTAAATGTCAATGTCCCTCAGTTTAGGCGTTTTTCATCTCGTCACGAAGTATATCTTCCATATCTCCCCTTGCTCGGTTTATTCCGTCAGTAATGAACCGCCGTGCTTTTAGGTAGCGTGTGCCGTTGTGAACATATACCGCATAATCTCGGTCAGTTCCCACGGTGATTGTATAAAGGTTCTGCGATTGCCGCTTCACATCGCCCTTGATGGAATCGAACAATGCGCCCGTGTCCACAATTTCGGTATGACCATCCTTGCCGTGTGGGTCTTTGTAGCCGTACAGAATTTGATACTGGACGGAATCGACGGCACAATCAGCCATTTTCTGTGCGCCTTCTTTGGTTGCGCTTGCAAGGGCGTTCAATACCAATTCTGTATTGTCTTTGAAAACATAGTTATTATTCGCCATCGTCAAATATCTCCATTCTACAACGGCAGTTTACTGTTTCAGCGGCAGGAGCATTTTCATCGCCGGGGTAACGCAAATTCGGTGCAAATTCCATATCGACATCAACCACAGTTCCGTGCAATGCAATATGGCTTTCTCTTGAATTGTGGAATGAGCAAATCCATCGTTTTTTTGCTTTCCGTCCAGTTTTGGCGGTGTATTCTTCTGCGGTGCTTTGCTGTGCCATACCGATCACACGGGTTCGCTCTGTTTCCAACACTCGCATTGCATCCCGTTCCTGCATACCAGTGATGTTCTGTATGCGCTTGACCATTTGAGCATCATCATCGCCCTTCAAAATGCCCTGTGCAAATTCACGGCGCAACCGCTTATTTGCAAGGTCGCCTTGTTCAAGGCTTTTCAACGCTCCCTTGTCAAATATGGTCATTCTCTTGTCAAGGATGGTCTGTATCTGCTTTTCTGTTTTCGGAGACAGAATACCACCAGCACGAAGGGAAGATATTGTTGCCTTGTTTTCAATGCCGTAGGTCTGTTGCATCATTCGCAGGACATTTTTTCGGGTCTTAATGCCGGCGGCCTGAAGTTCCTCCAACATTGAATTGATCGCATCGGACTTTTTGGCATACCGACGCAAATATCCACGCTTCCACGCTTCAATCTGCTTTTCGGTTCTTAAACCGGAAGGGGGTTTAATCTTTCCGCTTTGCACAGCTTCCACGGTTTTGAAATACTCTTTATTTTTCTTCAACGCCCGCTCAAGAGCATCGTTGTATTCCTTTTGTATCTGCCGTTTCGTCTTTTTATAGACCACATCGGATTTCAATTAAACACCCCCTTGCCTTTATTCTTCCGTTTCCTCCACGGTTTCACTGTTCTGCTGATTTCGCAATTCTTCCAGTTCCGCCTCCTGTTGTTTATATCGGTCAGCCGCTTCCGCATCCGTGCGCTTTAACACTTCCTGCGCCTTGTCAGCATCGCCCAGTAAGGTCAAAATCTTTGTGGTGACATATTCATCGTCCAAATACTCAGCGCATTGCAGAACCATTTCCAGCAGTTCGGACTGATTGGACATCTGAGAGCGGGTATAAGTCGGCTCGTCCTCAATGCCAGCCAGTGCGAGAATACCTTGGATGAACTCCGTCACCTGATATTCAAACTGGTCTGTTTTCTGATTGATAGGCTCGTAAGCTGCCTGGATTTGGTCATTGGTTGCACCGGCTCCAATGTCCTCAACTTTCAAAGCCATAAAATCCTTGAAAAGCTGTTTTTCCAATCTATCAAGTGCTTCTGCGGTTGCTTCAAACTCCACGGACACATTGTGCGCCTCAACGGATGCGCCGTCATCGCCGTCAGCGTGTGCGGTGTGGGTCAGTTTCAACTGCTCGATAAACTTTGCATCGTCAGCCTCGTTCATACCACCGCAGTTCTTCAAGATCCAGTAGATAAACTCGCCATCGCTGACATTGTTAATCAAGCCGGACACCATCAAGTCGTATGCGTCAATCGTACCTTGATTGCCCACAAGGTCGCTCTGTCGGTTGACATTCCACAGCGGTACAATGGGGAAGCCGGGGTAATTCTCACCGTCAAGGATCGTTTCACCCTCAACCTCGGATTTGCGTATGATTTGCTTGTATGCCCTCTTGTCGTGGAGGATGGTCACATCTTTGTCCTTGCGCTTGATGTAGTCGGTGTAACCGTCCAGTTCGTACAGAGTGGCACGAAGGGGCTTCTGATCGTCAATCTGCCAAAAGCGAATACCAGCCTTTAAGCCGCCGTCATCTTCGTCATACAGCGGCACAAACTCGGTCAGCTTGAACACTTCCAAATGGTCATAGTTCCAAAAGCCGAAACCGATGCCGCCATTCTTTGCAGCCGTGGCACAATCCTGTACACGCTTGTCAAAATCCTTGCCCAGCTTCTTCTTGTTTGATTCAGTTTTGAATGTCACACCATTGCCAAGCAGATAGGAAACCGCCTGAGTTGTGAAATAGTTGTACCAGTTCGATGCAATCTTATTGTTTGCGCTCCAAATGTCGGGGACTTTCTGGCCCATTTGGTTATATATCCACTTTTGAAACCGCATAATCGTTGGGTTTTGGTGCTTGTAGTACAATTCCGCATCAACCGCTGTCAAATAGTCAGCAGTTCGTTTGTGTTCCACAATCGCTTTCAGCACAAACTCCATTCTGTCCCGTTCGTTTTCGCCAATTTCCAAAAGGTCGTTATATGTGAGAATGTCAATCACGCTCCCTTATTGATTTTCAATGCTTTCCCAATCTATTCTCTGCCCACAACCAGGGCAATATTTGAACCTATCCATAAGAATATCTCTACCGCAAACAGGGCAATAAAGCCATCCGTCATCTTTCGGTTCTTTCGGCACTTGCTTTTCAACCGCTTCTTTGAGTGTCATTCCAATGGTCAATTCACATTCACGCATAGCCTGCTCAACGCCAGCTTTTACCGCCTTTTCAAAGTTGATTTCCATAGTTTGCCTCCTACATAAAAATCGGTTTATTCATTTTCTTCAAACTTTAATCTTCTGCCACACTCAGGGCAATATTTGGGTCTGTATGAAGCAAATCCACTACCCGATGCTTGAATTACAACATCATCGTCCATCATATTTGTCAACTTAATTCCCGTCCATTCCTTGTATTCAAAGCATTCCTCATACCATTCATCGGGATTGCAATATTTACACATAGTCAGCCTCCATAGTTACATAAAAATCGGTGTGTAATTGCTTGTTGCCTTTTTCTTCGGCAGATTTTCATAAACGCCCGTTGTAGCGTCCTGTGCGTCATCGTGTGCATTTTTGCCAATCCGCTGATACTTTGTCATATCACGCCAATACTCACGCCATCGGTTCTCCCAGCCGACAGGAAACAGTACATTGTTCATAACGCCTGTTGAGCCTGTCAAAATACGGCTGTTTTTGTTCTTCGTCTGCGTGAATGTGAAAAAGTGCGTAATATTGTTTCCGTACTTCTCCTGTGCAATCCGCTTGACATTTCGTGCAAATCCTTTACCGCCGTTGTTGCTCTCGATTTTGGCACGGTTCACGGAATGGTCTGTGTGTGCCTTTGCAACCAAATCTTCCGTGACTTCCATTCCCTCTTGCGTGTATATCACTTCCAGCACATAAGCCTTGCAATCCTTAACCGCATAGATAATGGAGCATAGGAAGTCTGCACCCTCATCAGCCGTATCGGTGTAGCTGTCAATGCTTTCGATATTCTTCGGCAGTTCGTCATAGGTCTGCAACTGGCTGTAAAGTCTGCCAGTAACATCAATGGGCGACTGGTTATAGTTCGCCTCAACAATGTCCTTGCCTGTGTCGCCTTGCAGAATATCCTCATACTGGGCACGGCTCAAAATGTCCTCACAGAGCATTGAGTGACCGTCAAACGCCTTATAGCAAATCAGCCGATAATTTTTACCTTGCCGATTAAGTGTTTCTATAAGCCGCCCTGCGAGGTCATCGGAAGCCCATCGGGTCATAACCACAATAACCTTGCGTTTACCCTCACGACGGGACAACATCGTATCTGTGAACCATTTCCAATGCTGTTCTTTGACATTATCGTTTCGTGCTTCATACTCGTTTTTGATTATATCGTCAATCAGCATCAAGTCAGCACCAAAACCAGTAGCCGTGCCGGTAGGGGAGGTTGCAAGGTATGTGTTTGTGTCGTTTCCCTCAATGCCCCATAAGTTGGCGGCACCGTCACCACGCTTGACCTCTACATTCGGGAAAATGTCATTGTAAACGATTCGACCATCGGCGGATGTTTCCTGTATCTTGTTTCTAACGCCCTTTGAAAATACGGTTGATAGCGTTTCGTTGTATGAGCCAGTAATGATTTTATCTTTCGGACACTTGCCAATAACCCATTGAACAAACAGAGTTGCGGTCCGGCTCTTTCCGTGCCGTGGCGGTTCGTTGTCAATCAAGTATTCATCTTGGCTTTCGTAAAACTCTTGATACTCACGGCATTTGTCTTTTAGGAACTTGCGATCCTCTTTGTAAAAGTCGGGTGCAAGCAGTTTGCAGTATTCCCAAAAGTCACGCCGGGCAAGTTCAATCCTTGCACCCCTCTTAATCGTTTCAAGCCTTGTCATTCGGCATCAGCCAACTTTCGCAATTCTTCCGTTGTCAAATCGGCAAACGGATTGTTGATCTGTCCGCTATGCTCAATGTTCTGCTTATCACGCCACAGGTCGGGGCGACGGTTTTTCAGCCAGAAGATTTGTGCCGTTGTATCTGGTACAACTTCCTTTGTGACAACCTTTGTAACTTTCAGTTCGCCATCTTCGTCACATTCGCTTGTGGTTTCTTTGTATGTGTAGCCAAGGGCACGCTTTAGAAGTGCATTTTCAACTTGAATATCAACTACTTCTTTGCCCTTTTTTAAGGCCTCTAAAATCTCTAAATGGTCGTTTTTCCAGTTATACAGAGTGGATGTCGCAATGCCCATATTGCTTGCAATCTGTTCATCTGTCAATCCATCTCTTGCCCACGCTTCAATCAAAAGCAATGCTTCCGGCTCAAGCCAATTCTGATATTTTGCCACATCCTCACCTCCAAACAGAAAAATAGTGCATACAGACAGTTTCCCATCCATATACACTATTTTATCAATTATTTTGGGGTTTGTCAATGTTTTGGTCTGTACCATCCAATGTACTTGCCGTGGTTAAAAACATACCGTTTGCCAAACCAGCAAAAATACATTGTGTTTCTGTCCTCACAGCTTCGTTTGATCATTTTTTCCACCTCCCTGTGTTGTAGTCGTATTGGGGCGAAAATTCGTATCGCTTTTCAAATGTGTCGTGCATCCCATCGCCGTAGGCATCTGCAAGCGCAGCGTCCAGTTTTGCTCGGTAGTAATCAGTTTCGTCCGTCTTTTGCCATGCTTCTTGAAAATAGTCTATTTTTTCACCAATGGCTTTAATCACCCTCAAAAGCCGGTCTTTGCCGAATGTGTCCTTGCCCATAATTTCCGGGTCACGAAGCGCAAGGCTCATCATGTCCAGGATTTGTTGCCGACCCATGCGGACACCCACATCAAGGTAAAACTTTCTCTCGAAGGCCAATTTTTCGAAATATGCGTTTTTAGCCATTTCGTTACCTCGCGACAACCGGCGCACCATCTATCGCCGTTACAAGTGCGTCTGCATTTTCAAGCGTGCGGTTTTTTCTATACGCAGACCTTGCAAGTTCCGTTGCCTTTATGCGCTCAACCCATCGTTTTCCGTTGGCTTCAACAATTTGGTGGGCCTTGTATTCCCTTAACAACTCGACCTTTTCTCTGCGTGCTTGCTCACGATCAGCCAAGCCAAACTTGTAGCTGCTGTACAATAGCCGCAGTTGCATGAAAAGGATTTGATCCGGGTAATCAAGCCCTGTTGGCATTTCTCCACCGGCCATGGCAATTTTCTCATATGGCATTTCTTCCAGTCTTACTTCGTCCATTGTTCGCCCCTTGCTTTCTTTTCGGCTCTCTTTCTCATGGATGCGTTTTGGCAGCAAACGTCAGAACAGTATATTTTTCGTTTGTTTTTGGTTTTGAAACGTTGCCCACATAATAGGCACGATTTTTCAATTATACCGTCATCCGCTTGGATTTCCCTTGTAATTGGATTTTGTGCTTTCCAATCACCATATCGGCAGCCAAAGCCAGCCGCCTTACATCGTATCATGTCCATGTCCAAATTATCCATTTTCTTTTGCCTCCTTAATTTCGCCGCAATTTGGGCAATATTGCAACCCCTCTGGGATAATCGCCCCACAGCAAACGCAAGTGTTATCACGTCCTGTCGACATCATAGCCATACCTTTCTACGTAATTTCTTCGCTGCCTTGCCTTTGCTCTTTCCTCGCTAAAATACAGCCGATGCTTGAATGGCAGCAGCATCAGCTGCAAAAGGGAGAGGCAGTAACATCCGCCGGAGTGCAGCGTATGCCACGCAAAGAAAATGCAACGCAGACGCTTTTTCTCCTTATTCCATCCAATCATGGGTTTGGGGTCAAGTCTGCATTTGGTGAAATACCAGTTGGGTTCTTCCTTGCTCCCGCCGAATACATATACTTTCATATCTATCCTTCACCTCCATCTATCTTTTTCCACACATGGAACAGCGCATAGGCCAGTGGCTTACGAACAAAATCAAGCCGTTTCGCCCTCTCGTACTCCTGCTCCAGCATACGGATTGCCTTTAATAAACTGCGGTCATGCCATTCCTCTTTGTGGTCCCGACATTTGTCAACACCACCAGTAGCCTTGTACTTTCCACAGACTTCCCGGTGTATGCACTTTTCACAAATCATTTATGCCACCTCACCCACGTTGGCATCTTGTTCATGTAAATGTGCCCGGCAACGCAAGATGCCAGCAGAAACAAACAAGAATCAAGGCTTTGATGCGCCAAACACACAAGAGTTGATGCCACCACAATTCCAAAAATCAGAACTGCACCAATTGTCCACAAAAGTTTTTCCATCACTTGTCCTCCTGCTTTTCCCAGTTTGTATAACTGTGGCAACCAAAGCAAGGCGGGTCGAGCCGGTCTGTGTCGTAGTAGGCACAGGTCGCACACTCCTTTGGCTCAATGTCCTCGATTTCCTGCAAAACCCACTTGCCATCAACTTCCTTGTAATATGCAATCCGTCCATCGTCCAAAAACTCTGCCTTGTAGGTTTCTCCGTTGTGTTCCATAGTCATAATAATTGCCTCCTAAATTATGTTAAATTTTGTATTCTTCGCCCGTGATGGCTTTATAGCCATCAAGCAGTACTTGCCATTCTTCATCGGTGATACGGGACTTGCCGATGCCAAAGAAATGCTTTTCATAAAGGTTAGCCATACAGACACGGAGATATTTTTTGTTGTGCCATCCAGGAAAAATATCCGTTTTCAATCGAACAGAAACAAACTTGCCCGTAACGGGATCAATTTTGAAATCCATTCCGTGTTGATAGTCGGAAAACAGCAAAAACTCAATGACCAATTTCGGGTCTATGTCTTTGCCATATCGGATTTGGTACTGCTGACGATACCGCAAGAAATAGCTTGTTAGGTGGTCTTTTGGGTACTGCATAACTCTGTTAATCAAAAGGTGGTTTGTAGTCCCATTGTCCCGCCAGTCCCGCATTATTGCGGTTATCTCTCTGAGCTGCCCCCTAAATTGCATGTCGCTCAGGTATGGGAGCAGTTGCCAACTCCATAAACGCATCTTTTTTCCTCCTCCTTTATCTGTGGGCGGTTGTTAGCCGCCCTTACTCATTAGTTGTTTGCAAACCAACACAGCTTGACCGCTGCGTAAAGGTCATGTTCGCATTCAGCGGTAATTTCTTCATTTTCGTTTTTTGCAACATAGCCACCATTGCACTTTCTGTACATATTAAAGCCACAATAAACATCAAATAGTTCCATATCTCATTGCCTCCTAATCAATATCAGGTGTTTCCCCCCTGTGAGTATATATTACCACACCCCTGCTTATTTGTCAACAACTTTTTATAATTTTTTATAACTTTTTTATTCCGCAGGCTGTTTGAGCCAATCCAATAGTCGCTTGTCACAATCTCCATTGTATGTGCAACTGTCGCATCCTTCCTCGCATATATCGCAGAATTTACATTCACCAAGGAATTTACACAACTCCTCATCACTCATAGCCCGGATGCGGTCTGCGTTGGTTTTTACCTTTTTCATTTTCGCCTTTTGGCAATTTTTCCTTTTGATTACAAGATTCGATTCTTTTACGCACCTCGCATAATCAAGGCACTCTCTGCATTTCATAATCATTCTCCTTCCGACAGTTGCCCAGTTCTTCTTCTCGCAATCTCGCAATAATCCGCAGAAATCTCAAAACCTATGAAGTTGCGGTTTGTTTCGATTGCCATTTTTGGTGTTGTACCGCTGCCTACGAACGGATCAAGCACCACATCCCCCGGATTACTCCAAGTGATTATGTGGTCTTTTGAAAGCTGTTCAGGAAATGGTGCGGGGTGTCCTTGCGTTTCTTTGTTTTTGCCAATGGGTATTCGCCAGATGTTCGTTCTTCTCGAATCCTCGTTTCTTACGAACGTGCCAACACCATCTTTTTGCTTGCCTTTGTTGATGCAGGCATCTTTCTTTTGCACTCTGCCACCCGCTGTTGTCTTATGGTCGCAGATAAAATTCATGGCCTTTGGTTTGCCTTTGCTGAAAACAAACATATACTCAAAAATGTTGTAGTATCTGTCCTGCGTTGGCAACATCCCGGTTTTTTCCCAAATCATCGTATCGTGCAGATTGAAGCCACATTCCTTGAAATACAACACTTGACGAAAAGATGTTCCAGTTTCGCTTCCCTTGATTGTGGCATCTCCTACAATCCAAACCACCACACCACCCGGCTTGAGAACACGAAAAAGTTGTTTTGCCGTTTCTTCAAAATCCCAAGCAAAGCCGTTATATGTACGAAGATTATCATAAGGCGGGCTGGTTACAACAATGTCAACGCTGGCATCTGCAAGCATCTTCATACCTTCAACACAATCCATGTTGTATATTTGGTTTATTGCAAGTCCTTGGTCTGCGACACAATTCGCAGGGTATAGCAGGCATTTTTCACAATTGCCGACACAGTGTTCAATCATTCCATTACTCTCCTTTCGGCTGTTGGGGCAGGGGCATCCAGTGAGTTATGCCGTTTGTCCTGCGCTCCCAATGTCCACAATATCCCGTATACCAACAAGGCACTTCTTTTCGGAACTTCCGCACTGATATCGAATATCTCCCACCCTCTGCTCTCGCCACAAGATATTTGCCGTCAACATCGGGTAGCCTGTCCTTAACCGAAATCCACCCCTGCACCGTTACGCCGTTGGCGATTAAGCCATCAGCGATAACCTCTGCCCAATGTCTTGCACAGCCACCAACGCTGTTTTGAATAATCTCCACCAACTTTTTCCTAACATCCATTGTTATGCCTCCTCCATAAGTAATGCGTCAATCAACGCTTCGGACGCTTTCAAAATCGCACCCAATTTCTTTCCGTGAAACTTGCCTCCGCTTGTAGCAATTCGCATTTCGCCATTTCCGCTGATTTTGAAAATGATATCGCCATCAACATTGCGGACAATTCTCAGTCCCGTGTCGGGGTCATAGTCGCTTCTGACATATACTGTTTTTGTCATTCTTCCTTTGCCTCCATTTCATTTTTTAGGGTGGGGATATTAAAGAATATCCCACTCCAAATCATCGTATTTTTCGGCTGACTTGAAACAGCCATATTCCTTGACCTCGTTAGGATTTGCGGAAATTCGCTTTGACTTTTCGCTGTAATACAACGGAATTGCTTTATCTCCTGCCATCAATTTGCCATTCATTCTGTTTTTAGTGACCATCAAATAGCTATCGCACTCGTCACCGTCATCTGCTCTTTGATAGTTGAACACAAAAGAAACGGCGTTGGTAATATCAGACGAGCCGGAAACGGTGTCATTGTCAAATGCTGCACTTGACTTTTTCGGGTGTGCCACAAGAATGATTGCAACATCGTACTGTTGAGCTAATTTTTCCAATTTCTTGACAAATGCGGATTGCTGGCGGTAAATGTCCGTGTTTGGATCACCGTCCATAGCGGTCATCAAATTGTCGATGCAGACCAGTTTAATATCATACCGGCAAATCGCATCTACCATGACTTTTATCAATCCTTCGTATTCATCGTCAGAAACAGCGGAATTATCAAAGATAAAAGCCTTGTCATAATACCAGGCGTTGATTTTTTTAACGCAGCCATCCGTCAAATAATATTCTTCGTCGTTGTATTCGTTTCTTGTGGTGCAAATGTGATTTGCTCCGGCAATCTGCAAATCAAGCCAATTCTTAAAATGGTAATTGGGCAATTCGCCGGAATACACAAAAACAGCGTTGTCTTGCTCGATTGCTTCGGCTACCAACTGCGACATAAAGGTGGATTTACCTTCGCCACGCTTGCCGGACAGCAGAACCACATGACCACGCAGCAAGCCACCACAAACACGATCCAGCGGACGGATGCCGGTTCTGATTTTCGGAAGGTCGCGCAGATTGACCGCTTCAACGGTTGCCAATCTCTTGACATACTTAACATCACGCAGTTCTGCGCCATCCACCGCACGAATAATAGCCTCTTTACCATATTTCCTCAAAATGTCATTTGCATCCTTTTCGCAGAGGTAATCTTGCGGACGGACACACTTGACCTTCATTTGCAACCGCTTTTCCAGCGTTTCAATCAGCGTGATTTTACCTTTTTCATAATCACCAAAAACGACAACCTCTTGAAACTTATTGATCCAATCCCAACAGTTTGCAAGCCATGTAAAACCCAATGCGCCCGTCGGAACGCTCACGGCGTTTTTAATGCCACAGGTAGCCAAAGAAAGGCTATCAAGCTGACCCTCTGTAATAACCAGCCGTGTGAAATCTTCACATTGAGCCATACCGAACAAAATTGGCATTGTTTCCGCTTCGCACCATTCCTTGTTTTTATCAAACCGCTTGTCAAAGTTGGTCTTTCGGTATTTGACAAATTGCAGCACATTTTGGTCATCATAGAACGGGAAAACCAAAATATTCTCGTTATGGGTTTGTGTAGTGATTTTGTACCTCTTCGCAACCTCCGCAGAAATACCACGGCTTTCCAAATATTCAATGGCTTTTGGTTTGCTTTCGATTTTCGGCTGTGGCAGACGGCGGTATTTTCTTTCCTGTTCGTCATCCAGCTTGTACCCAAAATCCCGTGCCAATTCCACAAAATGCCCATGATAGTCGCAGGAAGCACGGAAACACTTAAATGCGCCCGTTTGCAGATTTACGGAAAAAGTGTCTTTGTCATCCCCTCCGCCGTGGCACTGGGGGCAGTATTTGAAAAACAACTCATTTCCCTTTTGCTTTGTTTCTGCACCGATGAACGATGCAAAGTCGAACACATCTTTTGACTTGAAATCGTACACAAAATCACCCCCTAAAAAACATAGCCTTTACTTACTTGATCCCACGGCTTATCGTCCTCACCGCCCGAAAGGGCGCAATCTTTATTTTTTCTATTTTCTTTTATTTTCTTTTTTTTGTTTTGTTGACCGTCCGCTTCACCATCCGTTGAACCGTGTGCTTTAGCATACGCTTGACCTCTTGCTTTAGCGGACGCTTGACCGCCTTTTCTTCCAATCTCTGCCATTCTCTTTCCGTTTTCAACGAAAATTTCAACTTCGGTCAAAACACGCTTTGAAATAATGCAATCGCCAACCTCTTGAAACAAATCAAAGTCATAAATAAGGCGGTTTAGCTTATCAATCTCCATGTGCAACGCCCACGCCACGCTTGTTATTTTGGCTTTTGGCAGCTTTCCATCACGGCTGTATAAATATTCAACGAAACGCCAATAATAACCAAGCATTTCATATCCGCCTTGAGCCAACAAATCACAGATTTTGTCATCCTCGCTGGCGTTTATATCGTGTTTGAAATAGTCCATAGTTCAAACCTCATTCTTCAAAGTCAGAAAATCGCATAAGGGAGAATTTGGACAGTCTAAACATTTGATTTACCTGCTCAAATGTAGCACCGCAAGCGGTAAATTCATCAATTATGCAAATTGCAAACGATGCAAACTGTCTTTTTCTGTTGTTTTTCATTTGCCGCAAAACTGCTGGAAAATCATCGCCCATGCAAGGTTTGATTTCAAAACATACAGAACCAAACAGATCTAATTCACCGCCGGCTTCTTTGGAATATTTGTAGTCGATAAAAACATCCCATCCACGGTGTTCAAACTGGATTTCTTCAATGGCAAATTCCTTCGCAGAAATGGCAGGACGCAACTTTCTGGAAATAAAGCGGTCAATAAACGCTTCATCCAAAAAACGCATTTGCAGCCGGTTATGTTCGGGTGTTTCGGTCGGCTCTGTAAAGTTATTGATAATCACTTGATTGTAAACATTTCCGTATTGCTCTCTAAACCAGCTTTGCTTTGACAGCCAATCACAGTATGCCGTGTCCATCTGCATGACCTCTACGGGCTGACCCTTGTATTTTCCAAACGGGACTAATTGCATATCCTTTTCGCAATTTCTCATTACTTGCCACGCTCCTTTAACCACTCCAAAACTTCTTCATAATCAAAACGGACAGACTTTCCAATCTTGATCCGAGGCATACCCTCACGCATCAGCTTGTCCACCATGGGGACGCTGATATTCAACTTCTCCGCAAGTTCGGTTTTCTTAAGCACAAAATCACCTCCGCATTGTTTACTTGCATATATAATTATATACTATCATTACAAAAATGTCAACCCCTATACGAAAAATCAGCCGTATATTTCAACGGCTGACTCTTTCGTGGTCAATCTGCTTTTTATTTCGCTTGCGTAGTCCATTTTTTATTCCTCTTTTTCAAGGCTCGCAGATAGTCCTTTTTGGGGAAACAAGTTCCGGGGCAGGTTTCCTTTTTCTTGCAGCGTTCACACGGATTTTGCATAATCATAAACCCCCTGTTCAATCAGCCTTGTAACGATGCGTTTAATCATAATGGGAGGGACGGACATACCGCAAATGTATGTAACATTGTTTAGGCTAAAGTTTATATAATTAAAGTCTTGCGGAAATGTTTGTGAACTTGTAATTTCTCCCGGTGACATTCCTCGCTTTTCGCTTAAACTCTTGAAATCGTTTGTTCTGCCGGCACGGATTGTTGGAACAACCTCGTTTTCATACAGAATTTTGTGTTGGAAGAAAGACCTTTTTCCAAACAATCTTTCGTGTGCATCTCCCAGGTCTGTTTCACCAACCCGGGCATTTGAGAGCAATATGTATTCCTTTGTGTCCGGGGAACATAGCCGCCCCTTTCCATCTTTTATTGTTTCATATAATACTGGCTCATAATTAAAGGTCATATTCAATTTTGCTGGGTCAATGTTCAAATCGTTTCTGACGGCAACAAAGAAAACACGGTGCCTCTTTTGCGGTACACCCATATTTTCGCCCTTCAACAGCCAATGGTGCATACGGTAGCCGGCGGCTCGCATCTGCGTGTAAATGTTCCGCACATACTCAAATGCTTCACCCAGCAGCAGACCTTCCACATTTTCCATAATGACGGTTTTGGGTTTCAGCTTCTTTACCGTGTCGATGAACACAAAGGACAGATCATCAAGTGTCTGTTCTTTCTGTCCTTCACGAAATTTCTTTTTCTTGCCCCAGCTTTCCTCACGCTGACCAGCCATAGAAAAGGTGGTGCAAGGGGGTGAGCCGTCCAAAATGTCAAGGTCAAACAGTTCTGCCGGGATTTCCTCATTTGGCAGAGCGTTGAACTCTCGAATATCCATCAAGAAATTGTGCTTTGGATGATGGTTTTTGACATAGACCTCATTCATTTTGGGGTCAATCTCGCAACAACCCAAAACCTCGCAGCCCGCCAGTTTGTAACCCATTGTAGAACCACCGCCGCAAGCAAAGCAAGAGAACACTTTTAACCCATTCTTTTCTGTGGGATAGTCCTCTGCCATCGTCCATTTCCAATCGGTTGATTTCTTTGGCCTGTACTTTTCCGCTTCCTCGGTTGGTAGAAAGTCAAAGATTGACATAGTTTCTTCCATAATAACCTCCGTAGTTTGTTTATTTAGATTTCTTTTTCTTACCAAAGGGATTTTGCTTTCTGTCTGTGTTTTTGATCGGCTTTTTAATCATACCAATCATTCTTGGTTTTGCCATATTCGCCTCCTTTTATGGTGTGAAAAATCCCACCCATATACTGATGCCGCAGTATACGGATGGGATATGCTGATAGTATTATGTTTTCCACTTGCAGCGTTTCGGCATAAACACCACCAGCAAGGATATTGTACCACATCCCCTCCCAAAAATCAAGAGGGAATTAGGGGTTTAATCGTCATTTTTTGCAGTTCCGCATTCACACAAAACGGTGCATTCTCTAAATCTTTCTTGTGCTACGATTTGGCAACCACAAACAGGGCAATCAAAGCATTCATAGTCCTGTGTCTGTTCGCCACCGATTAACTGCCAATCGGTTTTAGATGCAAGGTATCTGTTTTCCTTTTTGGGTTCAAATTTGTGTCCGCATACATTACATTTCATTGTTTTCATCCTCCAAATCAATAAACTGCATAAACTTCTTGTAAGCCTTCTCCGCATTCTTTGTCGGCTTTTTCATTGAAACATTGAGATGCAG
>JAZUQC010000023.1:0-43184 GCA_045605525.1 Acutalibacteraceae bacterium | reverse complement strand
ATATAATTTTGAAATCCAAAAACGGGTCGTCGAGGCACCGCCCCCTACCGAGGTGCACGTATCACCTTGGCAGGACGGGGTCGGAATGCATACTATGCATTCCCTACGGCAAACAACCAACTCCCCACCAAACCGTAATTTATTTTGCCTTCTGTTTTTTGAAGTACCGCATTATAAACAGCAACAGTCCGACGCCTAAAATCGGGAACACTGCAGTGCAAAGCATTGCAACTTTCATGCCGACCTCGTCGGGGGTCATGGAAAAACGGGCACTCATATCTGCGGCGAAGGTACTGACAGCTACCTTGTCCACAACGATCCCCATTGCCTGCGGTGCTACAGAGGCACCGAAATCACCACCCGCCGCCATCAATGCATAAGCGGCAACCCCGGGATTGGGGAATTTTTCTTCCATCAGAATCAATGTTCCGGGCCAGAGCAGAGAGGTGCAGAAGCCTGTCAGCACACACGCAATCAACGACACAACCGCATTCGGGGAAAGCCCAGCCGTGAGATAGCAACAAACCGCACCTGCCATGCTGACAAGAAGTACCTTTGTGATGTTCTTTCCGTACTTTGCATACAGGGTTCTGCCAAGTCCCAGCAAAATCGCAAACAGGGCAAGACCTAAAATATCACCAACCGTTTTCGGCAGATGCAATGCTTTTTCGAGATAGCCGGAGATCCAGTTTGTCATGGTGTTTTCAGCAGCACTGCCAAGGAAAATGCACAGCACACACAAAAGCATGCCGAACCCCCATTTGCGTTTTGTTCCACCCTCACTTTGCGAAAGATCCATTTCGGGCAACGGTGAGGTGCAGTACAACACAAACGAAACGAGCGGCAACAATGCCCAGAAAATGGTAAGATACATCCAGTTTTGTGTGCCGAAAATTTTTAAGAAAATCGTGCTGATGGTTACCACAATAAGCACACCATAAGCATATAACGAATGCAGCATACTCATATCGCGTTCGGGGTTGTCCGACGGCAAAGCCGCCACAAGGGGACTTAAGAGCACCTCGCAGAGCCCCGCCGCAACCGAGAAAATAACCGTACCGATCACAAGACCGACATAGGCTTTATCGGGGAAAAAGGTAGGCACAAGTGCATAAATGAGCATACCTGCACTTGTCAGCAAGGGCATGGCTTTGATGGTTTTATGAATGTTGAAATATTTTGTGAAGAAGGTAAAAATCAGGTCAATAATCAACTGCGTGCAGAAATTAGTAAGCACCAGTGTACCAAGCAAGGTGTATGAAACACCGTACATCTCGCGGAAGGTCACAAACAAAATCGGCGGCAGGCAAAAGATAGATGCCATTGCCACATATGTAAAATAGCAGGTGTACTTGGTTTTTTTAAAGTTTTGTGTTTTCATTTATTCATCCTCTTTCATCCGCAAATCCAAAAACTGATTCAACCATACGGGAGCAAGCGTATGGTTCGCTAATTGTGACAATGTTCTTTTACCGACACGACGATCCAGAATCGCAAACATTCTGACAATTGCATCATCAGAATATAAACTCTTTTGAATGTCCTGATTGCGATACTGTTCGAGAGCCGCACAAAATTCTTCATCCGTATATTCGGTTCGGTTTTCTTTCGGAATTCGTTTCATGTTTTCGTGGAATCCGTCCCAATATTCCGTTTTTGTCATCGGCTGCGGTTTCTCACATATTCCGTTTTTAATAAAATAAGAGTTGACCGTTTCCCATGAAAACCTTTTTACGGCTTGTCCGTCCGCAAAAACCTCAAATATTTTCATTCCGTCCATATTCGGATAGGTCGTACAATGATATCGAATACGTCCACGTAAACACTCCGCCAACATTTCATTCTCCAAGTATTTGCGCATTGCACTCCATGAAGATAAGATCTTCGACATTTTTCTCCCCCTTTGCTTGCATTCTCTTACAGTTCTTCATCGGAAAACCTGAAATTCTCAATTCGGTTTGCAAAATGCCTGCGGAGTCTTGTTTTGATGTTTGCTGTTTCTGCCGCAGAAATACGCTGTCTTTTCGGATAATACCAAACAACATCGATCAATATCTCCACACTTTTCGTTTCCGGTTCCTCAAAGTATGGAAAAACCGTTACTTTCCCGTTTGAACTGATATAAAGACTGCCGTCTTTTTCGACAACATCATTTTTACGCATCGAGCGTGCAGTCTGTTCATCCAACTCTTTTTTCTGCGTTGCTGAGGTTGTTAAACTTTTTACAAAATCAAACAAAGGGGTTTCCGGATCCACTGCAGGTTTTCTTGACAGATCGAAATGCGGATTATCTTTAACAGGCAAACGGTTGTTGAAAACGATCTTTCGAATCACATCAATAGCAAAATTTTTTGCCGTCTTTTTTATTACCCCGTCATTAAAACCGTCAAAATAACATTTTTTTGTATTCAGTTCTACAACACACGGAACAATTGCAGTGTTTTCATATTTTGGTAATTTTCGCACAGATTGTAAAACCGTAAAATCAGCACAAGCAGCAAGAATAATAACTGCTATCCCTTTGCAAATCGGTTCCTCTCTTTCCTTTTTCGTCAAGAAAACCGATGGCTTGCTGTATATTTTCAACTGCTCGACGATCTGCTCTGCATCATTTTTGATAGTGTTATATACTTCATCAGACAAGTGATCTGTTTTATATATCAAAGCTGTCCGTTCATAAGACGAATAAAAAACAGTAAGCGAATTGTATCTTTTGTATTGTACTGCCAACAGTTGTACATCTGTTCCCGTACAACTGTTAACATCACAAAATCTGCCGTGTTTTTTTGCACGAGCGAGAATCGCAGTTTCAATGTCCTGCACAGATAAATTACCGTCCAAAACATACCACAATCGGTCTTTCTTCCAATTCTTGTATTTCGTAGTTACAAGGTCAACCATGGATATTATAAAATTCATTTTTATAAAATATACGATTGCAAAAACTCCAACAAGCATGCAAATGAAAAAAGCAATCGGTTTTAATGAAAACAATGTAAAGAGCAAAAACACAGGAAGAAAAACCGGCAAACAAACGATCAAATTACACAGAAATGTATTCTTCAGTTTAATTCTTTTCATATAATACTCATTCTAAAAAGAGAGAAGCACAAAATGAACTTCTCCCCTGTTTTCAGTTAAAATATTTTCATTTTCACAACATCAACAAGTTCTTCGTCGCTGTTTTCAAGATAATGGATCATGGCATCGTCATCGTCAAACACCTTGTAAAGGTCGAGTGTTACTTCACGCATAAAGTTTTCTTTTACACTCTTATTGAGCATCGCAAGCATGGCATCGTAATAGCCGTTGACATTGTAAATCGCAATGGGCTTTGCGTGTCTGCCCAATTGTTTGAGGGTCAGAATTTCAAAAAATTCTTCAAACGTGCCGATGCCGCCGGGGGCAATAATAAATCCGTCTGCACTGTCTTCCATGATCTGTTTTCTTTCACGCATGGTTTCGGTCGGAACAAATTCGGTGCAATGTTCAAACAATATACCGTCTACATTGAAAAAAGTCGGGGCAACGCCTTTAATATTGCCGCCTGCCTTATGAAACCCTCTTGCGGCGGCACCCATAACACCTTTTGCACCTGCTCCGAACACAAGCCCGTGCCCGCGTTTTGCAAGGGTTTCGCCAAGGTCTTCCACCCGTCTGAGATAAACGGGGTCGATTGCATCGCTGGATGCACCGTAAATACAAATATTCATACAATCACTCCGATGATTTAGGTTTTAAAATAGGATGCACATAGCGTCCGCGTTTTTTGGTTTTGTCACCGTACTGAATATTGTGCACGGGACAGCGGTTGATACACGCTGTGCAATGCACGCATTCTGCCTTTACCCAGACAGGTTTATAGTCAACCATTTCGATGGCATTCACGGGGCAAACCTTTTCGCACAGTCCGCAACCGATGCAATCGTTATCCACCTTGAAAGAGGCGGTTTTTCGCATCATTCTGTAGGCAACCTGCATACCTGCAGTCATCACGGTATCCATCATGGTGTGGGGAATGCCGGGATTTTTGCGGTCGTTGATCTGCAAAACGGCATACACAAGGTCTGCCTCAGCCGCACCGAGCACATCGCGTGCTTTTTCTTCGGTTGCGGGGTCATACATGCACACATAATTGTCGGGCATTTTGACACCGAATGCAGCCGTCAGGGTGATATATCTTCTGTCGAGTGCACTCTGAAAAGCCTGCACACTGCCGCCCGCTTTGCCGCCGTAAGTGACAAGGACATACACATAAGGAACTTCATCACTTTGCAGACGGAATTTCCCCACAAAATCAGACACCACGCTCGGCATGCCGCCGAAATAAACGGGAAATACAAAACCAACGGTTTCTTCCGATTGCAAGACATATTCAAATTTCTTTTCACGCACGGCATCTGCCATGTTAATCAGAACATTTTCTCCCGTATGTTCGGCCAGATATTTTGCGGCATACAGAGAGTTTCCGGTTCCCGAAAAATAAAAAATCATACCCTGTGCCTCCGTTTTTTGTCTTAGATTTTTATTTTATCACAGATATTAAAAAAATGCAACAATTCCTTTTGTTTTCGGGCGGTTGACTTTTTGCCGCAAATACGATAAAATTGTAGAATAGAATAATTTAAAAGGAAACAGATATATGATTAAAGCCGTTGTTTTTGACATGGATCACACC
Organism: Acutalibacteraceae bacterium; assembly: GCA_045605525.1. Taxonomy (GTDB): domain Bacteria; phylum Bacillota; class Clostridia; order Oscillospirales; family Acutalibacteraceae; genus RUG806. The sequence goes on along the minus strand of JAZUQC010000023.1, from coordinate 38,506 downwards.
TTGTTTGACCGTTATGCAACTATCCGTGCCGTTATGCCCGCATTCTGCGAAGCATTCGACGTGGCTCTGCCGGTTGACGAAGCCGCCGACCTGCTTTGCAAATACGATAAAAAACTGAATATTTTCGGTTGGCCTGTTGTCTTCAATAAACTCAAATCCAAAGGCATGTTCAACGCAGCTCCGCATTTTGCACAGTATGCCGCCTTCCTTTATGAACATTTTTCGCAGACAAGCGTGGATTATCCGTTCACCATTCCGACCTTGCAAAAACTGCGCGAAGACGGCTACAAGGTTGCCATGATCACCAACGGCGACAACGAAATTCAGGCGGCAAAAATCGACAATCTCGGCTACACTCCCTATTTCGATGAGATTCTCATCAGCGGTGACTGCGATTATGAAAAGCCCGAACCCGAAATCTTTCTTGAAATGGCAAAACGCCTCGGCATTCAGCCACAGGAAATGGTATATGTCGGCGATCATCCCGTCAACGATGTGGACGGTGCAAGAAATGCAGGCTGCATTCCCGTTTGGGTCAAAACCTACGGCGTGTGGATCGAAGACATTGAACCTGCTGCATACGAAGTGGATGATATTTCCTTTATTCCGGCCCTGCTTGAAAACTTAAAGAAAGAGGATAAATAAAATGAAGTTTACCGTTCTTTCCGATATTCATTACATATCGCGCCGCAGAATGTTTCCCGGGACACCCGAAGATGTACTTATGCATCCTGCCGCAACCGAAACTGCCTTACGTATGGCTGCACAAACGGAAGATTCGGATGTTATCCTCATTACGGGTGATCTGACCGACGAGGGTGACCTGTGGAGCCATGAAGACCTGATCGAGATTTTTAAAGATCTGCAGAAAAAAGGAAAACGTGTTTTTGTGACCACCGCAACCCACGATTTCCATCACCACCGTGCCTACACCCGTTGCTATAATGATACGAAAGTAAAATACAAATCCGAACCCTGGCATACCCCTTATTTTGATCCCGCCACAGCCGATTACCGAAAGCTTGTCAGAGATGAATATGCATGGCTGGATGACAAATCCATCACACCGCAACTGGTTCGTTGTGCGACCCCTGCTGAATTGTGGGATCTGTATGCGGATTTCGGCAGGAACCAGGCATTTTCCGTCTGCGATGAAGCATATTCTTATTGTGTGGAGCTGGACGAGCAGACCTGGTGCATCATGCTCAACGACAATTTCCGCAACATTGAAGCACGGCACAATGAAAGTGTCACCTACCCCGCCGCCTGTCTGCGCTGGATTCGTGAACTTGTTGTGAAAGCACAAGCGGAAGATAAATTCATTTTTGCCTGCACACATCATCCGCTGGTTCCCCCTGTTCCCGCCTACCGAATCGGTGCTGACAACCGCAATATGCGTGAAGCACAGGTCGGACATCTGCTCGCCGATCTCGGCATTCAACTTGTTTTTTCGGGACACACCCATTTTGCGGATGTGGGATTCATGGAATCAGACAGTGGCAATCTGCTGTGCGACATCAGCACACCGTCCGTGTGGCATTACCCGCCGCAATTTAATGTGGTTACTTTGGACGGACAAAATCATACTGTGGCTTTTGACAGTATGGAAATCGAAAAAGTGGATGGTTTTGACCTCGGCGAAAAAACATTCAAAACTTATATCCGTGAAAACTTTGAATCGGAATACCGAGAAAAATTCAAAAAACTTCCTGCCCCACTCAACAAAATCGTGTTGTCCGCACAGGTCAAGCATGTATATCCGCTGTTCAAAATGAACTGTAAACTGACAAAGGAAGAATATGCACAGATTCAGCATCGGTACATCTTTGATATTATTATGGATCTTGTTCATAATATGCTCGGCGGAGACGGAAGTTTCACCCCTGATACCCCGATGTATAAATTTATGATGAGTGCAAGTGCATTCCTGGACAGTATTATCGACACACAACCTTTCAAAAATATCAAAAAAGATCTTTTGAAAGGATACACTGTCAGCGAAGTGATTGAACCGATGCTGTTCAACAATTTTGTTCCCGACAACAATGCATCCGTCTTTGATTTTACAAAAAAACCGACAGCACGGGTAATACCTCCTGTTTATAAATCCCATGCGGGTGAAATTCTGATGCTTGTGCTGAGCATTCTGGTTTTCCCCTTGGTAAAACTCATGCCTGCCGCCGCTGTTGCTGTGTTGCCTGCCATGACGATTCGCAAGGCTCTGCAACAGAAAAAGCACAAAGTGTTGCCTGAACGCTATTGATAATCGTGAACATTTTGTAAATAATTATATCATATAACACATAATCTCAATATTAAGTGATATATCATATTTAATTTTGCAATTTCAAAAAAATAAACTCTTGTATTTTTTAACAGAACATGCTATAATCGTTTAAGATAATACTGCGGTATTGTCTGCTTACTTCACATTTGCCGATCAAACGCTATAAAAAACGACAGCGGTAGAGGCTTTGGCCCTGCCGCTGTCGTTTTTGCATTTCGAAACAAAAAAACCGAAGCACTTTTCAGCACTTCGGTCAAAATGATAGAATTTAGATGAGCTCGATGATGCACATCTCTGCTGCGTCGCCGCGACGGGGACCCGTCTTGGTGATGCGGCAATAGCCACCGTTTCTGCCATCGTATTTGGGTGCGATTTCGTCAAACAACTTCTTGACAACGTCTTCCTTGGTGATGTAAGCCATAGCCTGACGTTTATTGTGAAGTGTATTCTCCTTGCCGAGGGTAATCATTTTCTCGGTCATGGAGCGGACTTCCTTCGCTCTTGTTACGGTGGTTTCAATTCTGCCGTTTTCCAAAAGGTAAGTTACCATAGCTCTCATCATCGCTCTGCGGTGATCAGTGGGTCTGCCGAGCTTTCTGGTTCCGGGCATTTAAAATCACTCCTTACATTAACTGATAAATGATAGTCGGCTTATTCGTCTTCTTTGCGAAGAGCCAGACCGTAGGATGCAAGTTTTGCAATGACTTCGTCCAGGGACTTACGTCCGAGGTTACGAACTTTCATCATTTCGTCTTCGGTCTTTTCGATCAGGTCGCCGACCTTGTGGATGTTCGCTCTCTTCAGACAGTTGAAGGAACGAACCGAAAGGTCAAGCTCCTCAACAGTCATCTCAAGGGTCTGTTTGTTGCCGGTTTCGTCCTTAACAACCATGATCTCTGCGTTGCTTGCCTCGTCGGACAGGTTGACGAAGAGATTGAGATGTTCGTTGAGAATCTTGGCTGCGAACGATACTGCATCTTTTGCAGAAATAGTTCCGTTAGTCCACACTTCGAGAGAAAGCTTGTCGTAGTCGGTGATGTTGCCGACACGGGTATTCTCGACAATGTAGTTAACACGTTCTACCGGAGTGTAGATGGAGTCAATTGCAATCACGCCGATGGGCGTTTCAAGCATAGCTTTGTTGCGGTCAGCAGAAACATAACCTCTGCCTGCATCAGCTGTGAGCTCCATTCGTACATGTGCGTCGCTGTTGAGAGTAGCAATCTCATGTTCGGGATTGAGGATTTCAACCTCCGAATCAGCTTGAATATCGCCGGCTTTGATGACGCCTGCACCATTGTAATCAATGTACATGGTCTTGGGACCGTTGCCGTAAATCTTCAGGATAACACCTTTCAGATTCAGAACGATTTCCGTCATATCTTCCTTAACGCCTTCGATGGTGCTGAATTCATGCAGCACACCTTCAACCTTAACGGAAGTGATTGCATAGCCCTGCAGGGATGAAAGTAAAACGCGACGAAGACTGTTGCCCAGTGTTGTGCCGTAGCCTCTTTCCAGGGGTTCAAGTACAAATTTTCCGTACTTGCCGTTTGTACTCAAATCAACAGTTTCAATTTTGGGCTTCTCAATACCTATCATACAAAACACTCCTAAAAGTAATTAGGCCAAAGCCTGTGGGAAATACAGTATCTTGTATTTCCCGACAAAGGTATATCAAATCTTACTTCGAATAGAATTCGACGATCAGGTGCTCTTCAACCGGGCACAGAATCTGTTCACGTTCGGGAAGATTGACAACTTTTGCAGAACGATTTTCGCCGTCAGTTTCCAACCATGCGGGAACGGGACGGGAAGCATTTGCTTCGAAAATAGCAACAAACTTGTCGCTTTCAAGGCTCTTGTTACGGACGGAGATCACTTCACCTGCTCTGCAAAGGTAGGACGGGATGTCCACACGCTTGCCGTTGACGCAGAAATGACCATGGGTAACGAGCTGTCTGGCTTCTGCACGGGAGTTTGCCCAACCGAGCAGATAAACAATGTTGTCAAGACGGCTTTCGCAAACCTTGAGAAGGTTTTCACCGGTCATGCCGGGCATCTTAACTGCCATTTCATAATATTTGCTGAACTGCACCTCGTTGATGCCGTAGTATCTTCTTGCAGTCTGCTTTGCACGAAGCTGGGTGCCGTATTCGGACTGCTTTTTGCGGCTCTGACCGTGCTGGCCGGGGGCATATGCACGGCGTTCGATGGCGCACTTATTGGTGTAGCATCTGTCGCCCTTCAAAAAGAGCTTCTTGCCTTCGCGGCGGCACAATTTACATACCGCGCCGGTATATCTTGCCATATCTGTGACACCTCCTGATTATACACGTCTTCTTTTGGGCGGACGGCAGCCATTGTGGGGGATGGGTGTAACATCCTTGATCATGCTGACGTCAAGGCCTGCAGTCTGAAGTGCTCTGATAGCAGCTTCACGACCCTGGCCGGGGCCCTTGACATAAACTTCAACAGTCTTCATACCGTGCTCAATAGCAGCCTTAGCAGCGGTTTCAGCAGCGGTCTGTGCAGCAAAGGGAGTGCTCTTTCTGGAGCCTCTGAAGCCCATTTCGCCTGCACTTGCCCAAGAAACAGCGTTGCCCTGGGTATCGGTAATGGTGACGATGGTGTTGTTGAAGGTGGATTGAATATGAGCTGCACCACGGTCAATATTCTTGCGCTCGCGGCGTTTGCGGGTTGCGCCTTTCTTGGCGACGGCTTTGGTAGCCATACTATATCCTCCTTATTTCTTCTTGTTAGCGATTGTCTTCTTCGGGCCCTTACGAGTACGGGCATTCGTCTTGGAACGCTGACCTCTTACGGGCAGGCCTTTACGATGACGGACACCGCGATAGCAGCCGATTTCGATCAATCTCTTGATTTCGAGTGCGGTTTCTCTGCGAAGATCACCTTCGACCTTAACGTTGTGGTCGATGTATTCACGCAGTTTGGAAACGTCGTCTTCGGTAAGATCACGAACTCTGATGTCGGGATCTACTCCGGTTTCTTTAAGAATGTCGCTTGCGGTTTTACGACCGATACCATAGATGTAAGTGAGACCGATTTCGATTCTCTTATCTCTGGGAAGGTCTACGCCTGAAATACGCGCCATTTGTCAGTTGCACCTCCATTTAGGTTTTTACACAGGGTCTTTTTTAGCCCTGGCGCTGCTTATGCTTGGGGTTCTCACAGATAACCATGATTTTGCCCTTGCGCTTGATAACTTTGCACTTCTCGCACATTTTCTTGACAGAAGGTCTGACTTTCATTGTGTTACCTCCTAATTTTTCCTTATTTGGAACGCCATGTAATGCGGCCTCTGGTAAGGTCGTAGGGCGATAACTCGACCGTTACCTTATCACCGGGAAGAATGCGGATATAGTTCATACGCAGTTTGCCGGAGATATGGGCCAAAATCTGCTTACCGTTTTCCAGTTCAACCTGGAAGGTAGCATTCGGGAGAGCTTCTACAACGATCCCTTCAATTTCAATGTTATCCTGTTTAGACATTCACTTTACCTCCAATTTGTTATGGCTTGCGAGCGATACCTTTGTCGCGTCACGGCTGTGTCAAAATCAGACACTCGCCTTTTGTGACCGCGACGGTATGTTCAAAGTGAGCAGACAGTTTACCGTCTGCGGTAACGACCGTCCAGCCGTTATCCAGAACTTTTACGTCATGCGTTCCCTCGTTGATCATCGGTTCGATCGCTAAAGTCATGCCGGGGAACAGGCGGGCACCGCGGTTGGGTGCACCGTAATTGGGGACCGACGGGTCTTCATGAAGTTTGGTGCCGATGCCGTGTCCTGTATAGGAACGGACAACACCATAACCTCTTGCCGCACAATATTCATAAATCGCTGCACCGATATCGCCGAGTCTGCCGCCAGCAACACACTTTGTAAGCCCAATATAAAGAGCTTCTCTTGTTGTGTCGCACAGCCGCTGCGCTTGGGGAGAAATCTTCCCGCAAGCGAAAGTGGCGGCATTGTCGCCGTGATAGCCCTGGTAAACAGCACCAAGATCTATGCTGACGATATCGCCTTCGCGAATAATGTGTTTCTTGTCCGGAATACCGTGAATGACCTCGTTATTGACGGATATGCAGCAGGTAGCAGGGAAACCGTTATAATTCAGGAAATTCGGTTTTGCGTTCTGACTGACGATGTAGTCATACGCGATCTTATCGATCTCAGCCGTTGTAATTCCGGGTTGGACGGCCTCCCCCGCAATTTTGAGTGCCGTGGCAGAAATTCTTCCTGCCTCACGCATAAGTTCAATTTCTTTTTGCGATTTCAGCACAATACCCATTGCTTATTCCTCCACCGCTTTCAGGGTCAGAGCAGTCGTATCAGCGACTTCTTCCTGTCCCTCTACCATGCGAAGGATACCCTTCTTTGCATAGTAATCCTTGAGCGGTTCTGTTTCGGCGTGGTAGATCTTCAATCGTTCAAGAACTGTTTCGGGTTCGTCGTCCTTACGGATGATGAGAGCTTCCGAGCAGTTGTTGCATACGCCGTCCACAGCGGGTTTCTTGTACTCGGTGTGGTAAGTAGCACCGCACTTGGGGCAGACACGTCTGCCGGACATACGGGCAACGATGCGTTCATCTGCAACTTCGATGTCGATCACCTTGTCGATTGCGATGCCCATTTCGTCAAGCGCTGCGGCCTGCGGAATGGTTCTCGGAAAACCGTCAAGAATGAAACCGTTTGCGCAGTCGTCTGCTGCGAGCCTGTCGCGGATGATACCGATGACGACTTCATCAGGAACGAGCTGGCCGGCTTCTATAAAAGATTTCGCCTTGAGCCCCATAGGGGTCCCGGTGCGAAGAGCCTCGCGGATGATGTTACCCGTCGAGATGGTCGGAATCGCAAGCTTTTCAGCTACGATCTCAGCCTGTGTGCCTTTGCCTGCACCGGGGGCACCGAGGAAAATTATTTTCATACGCGTCTCCTTAATCAAGGAAGCCCTTGTAGTGACGCATCATCATCTGGCTTTCGAGCTGTCTTACGGTTTCAAGAGCAACACCGACAAGAATGATGATCGAAGTACCGCCGATGGATACATTGACCGGGAATTCTGCCAAAGTGGTGATGTCTGTAAAGAGAACCGGATAAAGAGCTACGACACTGAGAAGCAGTGCACCCAGAAGGATGAGTTTGGAAAGAACCTTGGCGATGTAGTCCGCAGTGGGACGGCCGGTACGGATACCGGGGATAACGCCGCTGTTCTTAGCCAGGTTGTTAGCCATTTCAATCGGATTGTACTGAATCGATGCATAGAAATATGCAAAGAAGATGATCAACAGGAAGTAGATCACTGCGTACACCGGAGAAGTGGGATGGAACCAACCGAAGAATATCTGACCGAAGCCGTCTTCCTTGAGTTTGCTTTCAACAAACATTTCAATGGTGGGAGGCAAGGACAGAATAGAGCTTGCGAAGATAACCGGAAGAACACCGGAAAGGTTGACCTTCAGCGGGATATTCGAGCTCTGTCCGCCGTACATTTTACGGCCGACAACTCTCTTGGCATACTGAATGGGAATTCTGCGTTCTGCGCCATCCATCCAGCAGATGAAAACGATCATGCCGAGAAGAGAGATGAAAGCGATCGGAACGATCAGATAGTACCACGAACCCTGCTGATAAGCAGTCATGATCAACTGATAGAGGATCGTGGGGATACGGGATACGATGCCTGCGAACAGGATCAGGGAGATACCGTTACCGATACCCTTGTTGTTGATCTGTTCACCCAGCCACATGACGACGGTGCTGCCGGCGGTCAGTGTCAGAATAACGACAAGACCCTGGAAGACAGCGGCAAAACCGGTGTAGGGGTTGCCTGCGTGGTCAGTGGTAAGCATTGTACCGGAACTCCAGATGTATACGAAGAACGCGATACTCTGGAGAAGAGCAAGACCGACGGTGACATAACGAGTGATGACACCCATCTTCTTGCGGCCTTCTTCACCCTCTTTGGCAAGATTGCCGAGGGCGGGAATAGCTACGGTGAGAAGCTCAATAATAATGGAAGCATTGATGTAGGGAGTAATACCCAGAGCGAACAAGCGTCCATAGTTAAAAGCATCACCGGTCAGCATGGTAAGGTAGCTGATGAACGTACCTTCAGCGCCCGTTGCAAGTCCTTCGGTAATATCGACGAAGGGCACGGGAACTGCACAACCGAGTCTGAACAGGAAGAGAATGAAAATCGTGTAGATAATCTTCTTACGCAGATCCGGGATTTTCCATGCGTTGATAACTGTTTTTAACATAGTTGACACGCTCCTTCCTTTTCCGTTTAGAATTCAAGATTGAGATGCAATCAGATAACTTCGGCAGTGCCGCCTGCTGCTTCAATCTTTTCCTTTGCGGATTTGGAGAATGCGTTGGCCTTAACAGTGAACTTCTTGGTCAGTTCGCCGTGGCCGAGAACTTTGATGCCGTCAAGTTCTTTCTTGACAAGGCCGCTGTTCAGCAGAGCCTCAGTGTCGATGACGGCGCCGTTTTCGAAAACTTCTTCCAGGGAAGCAAGGTTCACAATAGCAATTTCCTTAGCGAAAATGTTGTTGAAACCTCTCTTGGGAAGTCTTCTCTGGAGGGGCATCTGGCCGCCTTCGAAGCCGGGATTCATACCGCGGCCGGCTCTTGCCTTCTGACCCTTGTGACCCTTACCGGCGGTTTTGCCCTGACCGGATGCGGGACCTCTGCCTATACGCTTTACCGGAACGTTAGAACCGGGAGCAGGCGATAACTCGTGCAATTTCATAATAAGTCGTCCTTTCTGCTCTTACGCGTCAGTAACCTCGAGAAGGAAACCGATCTTATGAATCTTACCTCTGGTCTGTGCGTTGTCGGGCTGAACGGTTACGTCGCCGATCTTGCGAAGACCGAGAGAGTTAGCGGTGGCAATCTGGTCCTTTTTAGTGCCGATCAGGCTCTTTGCGAGCTTAATTTTGATTTCTGCCATGACTGCACACTCCTTAACCTAAAATTTCGCTTACGGACTTGCCTCTGATAGCTGCAACATCTTCTGCGTTGCGAAGCTGCATAAGTCCGTTGAGAGTTGCTCTGACGACGTTGCAGGGATTGTTCGAACGAAGAGCCTTCGTACGGATATCCTTGATACCGACCGTCTCAACAACGGCACGAACCGGGCCGCCGGCGATAACACCGGTACCGGGGGCAGCGGGCTTCATAAGAACGACGCCTGCACCGAACTTGCCGATAACTTCGTGCGGAATGGTTGTACCCTTGAGTGCAACCTTTGTAAAATTCTTCTTTGCATCTTCGATGCCCTTGCGGATAGCATCCGGAACTTCGTTGGATTTACCGAGACCGAAGCCGATGGTGCCTTTGCCGTCGCCTACGACTACGAGAGCCGAGAACTTCATGACACGGCCGCCCTTAACGGTTTTGGAAACACGGTTGATAGCGACAACTCTTTCGATGTATTCGCTGTTGTTTTCTCTGTTCTGAGAATCAAATCTGGCCAAAATTGTTTCCTCCTTCTCGTTAGAACTTCAGGCCGCCCTCGCGGGCGCCTTCGGCCAAGCCTTGTACACGGCCGTGATAGATGTAACCGCCGCGGTCAAATACGCATTCTTCAATGCCATTTGCAACGGCTCTTTCTGCAAGCAGTTTGCCAACCTTCTTGGCGGCATCGATGTTTCCGCCGTATTCAGCGAAATCCTTCTCGACTGTGGAAGCAGCGGCGAGAGTGACACCCTTATCGTCATCGATAAGCTGCGCATAGATATGCTTCAGGGAGCGGAAAACATTCAGACGGGGACAAGCAGCTGTGCCGTGGATCTTACCGCGGACTCTCTTATGGCGCTGCTGTCTTGCCTTAGCAGTATTAGGTCTGTTTACCATATTCGTTCACTCCTTATCTTATTTACCGCCCTTACCGGACTTGCCTTCCTTGCGACGTACGACTTCATCAACATACTTGATGCCTTTGCCCTTGTAGGGTTCGGGCGGACGAACCGCACGAATCTCACAAGCGAACTGTCCTACGACCTGCTTGTCAGCACCGGAAACGACGATCTTATTCGGAGCGGGTACTTCGATGGTCACACCTTCGGGAGGATCCATCTTCACCGGGTGGGAATAGCCGATGGTCAGAACAACACTCTTGCCTTCCATTGCGGCACGGTAACCGACACCGACAATTTCAAGTTCCTTTTTGAAGCCTGTGCTGACGCCTTCGACCATGTTGCTGATGAGGGTACGAGTGAGGCCGTGCAGTGCTCTGTTTTCCTTTTCGTCGTTGGGACGGGAAACAGTGATAATGCCGGCATCAAGCTCGATGCTCATGTTGCTGTTGAATGTTCCGGAAAGAGTACCCTTGGGACCTTTAACGGTGACTGCGCTGCCGTCGATGGTGACGTCAACACCTGCCGGAACTGTAATGGGCTTTCTGCCAATACGAGACATCCCTTTGTACCTCCTTACCAGACATATGCAAGGACTTCGCCGCCGATGTTGGCTTTGCGAGCGTCCTTATCGGTCATAATACCCTTGGATGTGGAGAGGATTGCAATGCCGAGACCTTTCATGACTTTCGGCATATTCTCAACATCGGAATAAATACGCAGGCCGGGCTTGGAAACTCTGCGTATACCCATGAGAACCTGGGATTTGTTGGGACCGTACTTGAGAGCGATTTCGATAACGCCCTGTTTACCGTCGTCAACAACTTTAAAACTCTTAATGTATCCCTCGTCAACAAGAATCTGGGCGATAGCCTTCTTCATATTGGATGCGGGGACGGACACCGTGTCGTGCTTAGCAGAATTTGCGTTTCTGATTCTGGTAAGCATATCAGCGATGGGATCGGTAATCTGCATGCCGTAAACCTCCTTTACTTAAAGCTATAATTACCAGCTTGCTTTCTTAACACCGGGAATCTGGCCGGCGTGTGCCAGTTCTCTGAAGCAGATACGGCATACACCATACTTACGAAGGTAAGCGTGGGGTCTTCCGCAGATCTTGCATCTGTTGTAAGCTCTTGTTGAAAACTTCGCGGGTCTTGCCTGACTGACTTTCTTAGATGTCTTTGCCATTATCTTTCCCCTCCTTATTTAGCAAACGGAGCGCCCATGAGAGCAAGAAGTTCTCTGGCTTCTTCGTCTGTCTGTGCGGTAGTGACGATGCAGATGTCCATACCGCGGACTTTGTCGATCTTATCGTAGTCGATTTCGGGGAAAATCAGCTGTTCCTTGATACCGACAGCGTAGTTGCCTCTGCCGTCGAAGGAGTTGGGGTTGATACCTCTGAAGTCACGCACTCTCCGAAGAGCGAGGTTGAAGAATCTGTCGAGGAACTCGTACATCTTTTCGCCTCTGAGCGTAACCTTAACACCGTTGGGCATACCTTCACGAAGCTTGAAGTTAGCGACGGACTTCTTTGCCAGACAGACAACGGGTTTCTGACCGGTGATCTGTGCGATATCGCCGCAGATGGCATCGAGAGCCTTCGGATTTTCACGGGCTTCGCCGCAGCCGACGTTGACAACGACCTTGTCAATCTTCGGAATCTGCATAACGCTCTTGTAGTTGAATTTCTTCATGAGAGCCGGAGCGACGTCGGCTTTGTACATTTCTTTAAGTCTTGCCATTGTTATCGTCCTCCCTCATTAAAACTGTGCGCCGCAATCTTTATTTTTGCAGACGCGAACTTTGTTGCCCTTGGAATCGATCTGATGACCGACTCTGACAGCCTTGCCGCACTTGGGGCAAACAAGCTGAACCTTGTCTGCATACAGAGCACTTTCAGCCTCGATACGGCCGCCTGCTTCACCCATTCTGCGGGGCTTCACATGCTTGGTGACAATGTTGATACCTTCAACAATGACCTTGCCTTCGGAGGGGCTGACCTGCAGAACCTTGCCGGTCTTGCCTCTGTCTTTGCCGTTGATAACCATAACGGTATCGCCGGTCTTAACATGAACTTTATTACTCATTGCGCACCTCCGAATTAAAGTACTTCGGGAGCGAGGGAGAGAATCTTGGTGTATTCATGGTCACGAAGTTCTCTTGCCACAGGCCCAAAAATACGGGTACCCTTGGGGTTCTTGTCAGCCTGGATAATAACGGCTGCATTTTCATCAAAGCGGATATAGGTTCCGTCGTCTCTGCGGACACCCTTTGCGGAGCGAACGATGACTGCCTTCACGACATCACCCTTTTTCACAACGCCGCCGGGAGTAGCCTTTTTAACAGAAGCGACTACAACGTCACCGATATTGGCATATTTTCTGCCGGTACCGCCGAGTACGCGGATGCACATAAGCTCCTTAGCACCGGTGTTATCGGCGACTTTGAGTAAAGTCTGTTGCTGAATCATAATGTGCCTCCTTCTTATTTAGCTTTTTCGATGATTTCAACCACACGCCATCTCTTATCTTTGGAGAGAGGTCTGGTTTCCATCAGAAGAACACGGTCACCGATACCGCATTCGTTGTTTTCGTCGTGTGCCTTAAGATTGATGGTACGGTTAACGATCTTCTTGTAAAGAGGATGGCGAACCTTATCCTGAACAGCGACAACAACTGTCTTGTCCATTTTGTCGCTCTTAACAATACCGACGCGGGTTTTTCTCAAATTACGTTCCATTTATGCTTCCTCCCTTGACTCAGGCATCCTTGCCGTGCAGTTCGATGTCACGCTTAACCGTAAGGATACGGGCGATATCTTTTTTGACGGCACTGATGCGCATCGGGTTGTCAAGCTGGTTGATGGCTTGCTGGAAGCGCAGATTGAAAAGCTCTTCCTTCAGTTTAAGGAGTTCAGCGTCCATCGCTTCGATGGTCATTGCTCTGATTTCACTGGCTTTCATTCTTGCTCACCACCCTGTTCTTCCTTGGTCAATACTTTACACTTGATAGGCAGTTTAGCTGCTGCAAGACGCAGAGCTTCACGAGCCTGAGCTTCCTCAACACCGGCGATTTCAAACATGACTCTGCCGGGCTTTACAACTGCTACCCAGTATTCCGGAGAACCTTTACCGGAACCCATTCGGGTTTCAGCAGGCTTTTCGGTGATGGGCTTATCGGGGAAGATTTTAATCCAAACCTGACCGCCACGCTTAATGGATCTGGTCATGGCAATACGGGCTGCTTCGATCTGGTTGGAGGTGATCCATGCGGGCTCGCAAGCCACAAGACCAAAATCGCCGTAGTTAACCTTATTGCCGCGATGTGCTTCGCCCTTAAGGCGACCTCTTTGCTGTCTGCGGTACTTTACACGCTTAGGCAATAACATCTTTACGCCCTCCTGTCTCTTCTCTGATTGTTGTTTCTTCTCTGGTTGTTGTTGCGGGCACGGCCTTCGTGAAGGACTTCGCCGCTGTACAGCCAGACTTTAACGCCGATACGACCGTAAGTGGTCTTGGCTTCTGTTACACCGTAGTCGATGTCAGCTCTGATGGTCTGAAGCGGGATCGTACCTTCTTTGTAAGTTTCGGTACGAGCGATTTCAGCACCGCCGAGTCTGCCTGCGACCTGAATCTTGATACCTCTTGCGCCGAGTCTCATGGTGCTGCCGATAGCCTGCTTGACTGCACGACGGAAGGATACACGCTTTTCGAGCTGCAGAGCGATCTTTTCTGCTACGAGCTGAGCATTGAGGTCGGGCTGCTTGATTTCGATGATGTTGATGTAAACTTCCTTGTCGCCGCCGAGCATTTTCTTGCAGGTTGCTTTGATCTTTTCGATTTCAGCACCGCCTCTGCCGATAACCATGCCGGGCTTTGCGCAGTGGATGTTGATGCGGACTCTCTTGGGGTCGCGCTCAATTTCGATTTTCGGAACACCTGCGGACTCGAGGGACTTGAGGAGGTATTCACGAACGTTGTAATCTGCTACGAGGGTGTCACCGAAGGTAGCCTTGTTTGCGTACCAGCGGGATTCCCAATCCTTGATAACACCGATTCTCAAACCGGTAGGATTAATTTTCTGACCCATTGTTTATTCCTCCTCCCCGCTTATTCCTCAATTTCCTTGAGTACAAGGGTGATGTGCGACGTCTTCTTGTTGATTCTGAACGCACGGCCGTGTGCTCTCGGTCTGATTCTCTTGAGGGTGGGACCCTGACATACGCTGCATTCTGCAACATAAAGTCTGTCGGTATCCATATTGTAGTTATGTTCCGCATTTGCGATTGCGGACTTGAGAAGCTTTGCAAGCGGTTCACACGCGGCCTTGGGCGTGTACTTCAGGATTGCCATAGCTTCATCTGCGGGCTTATTGCGGATCAAATCCAGAACGATCTGTACCTTTCTGGGAGCGATACGCACAAAAGTCGCTTTTGCTCTTGATTCCATAATTTACACTCCTTTCGACCGATTATTTACCGTTGTTGGAAGTTTTGCTGCCGGCATGACCTCTGAAGGTTCTGGTCGGAGCAAATTCGCCGAGTTTGTGACCTACCATGTCTTCGGTAACATATACCGGAACATGTTTGCGACCGTCGTGAACGGCAAAGGTATGACCAACAAATTCGGGGAAGATCGTAGAGCTGCGGCTCCACGTCTTGAGGACGATCTTTTCGCCATTCTGATTCATTTTTTCGACTCTTTCAAGCAGTTTGGGCTGCACAAAAGGTCCTTTTTTAACGCTTCTGCCCATTATTTATTGTCTCCTTTCCGCTTATTTCGCATTGCGGCGCTTGACAATCAGCTTGTCGGAACGCTTATGCTTTGCACGAGTCTTATAACCAAGTGCGGGCTTGCCCCAGGGAGTAACAGGGCCGGGACGGCCGATGGGGGACTTGCCTTCACCACCACCGTGGGGGTGGTCACAGGGGTTCATAACAGAACCGCGGACTGTGGGACGGATGCCCATGTGACGGGTACGACCTGCTTTACCGATCTTAACGTTGATGTGATCAGCGTTGCTGACGGTACCGATGGTAGCCATGCACAGAGCGGGAACGTTTCTCTGTTCACCGGAGGGCAGACGAAGAAGAGCATAAACGCCTTCTTTAGCCATGAGCTGTGCTGCGTTGCCGGCTGCTCTTGCGAGCTGGCCGCCGCGGCCGGGATACAGTTCAACATTGTGTACGAAAGTACCTACGGGGATGTTTGCAAGCGGAAGAGCGTTACCGACTTTGATGTCGACATCTTTGCCTGCTTCAACAACATCGTTGACTTTCAGACCTTCGGGAGCAAGAATGTAGCTCTTGGTGCCGTCTTCGTACTGAATGAGTGCGATGTGTGCGGAACGGTTGGGATCGTATTCGAGAGTAAGAACGGTAGCAGCACCTGCCTTGGTTCTCTTGAAGTCGATGATACGATATTTTTTGCGGTTGCCGCCGCCGTGATGGCGAACGGTGATTCTGCCGTAGCTGTTGCGGCCGGAAGTCTTCTTGAGGGGTTCAAGAAGGCTCTTCTCGGGAGCGACCTTTGACAGATGAGAATAATCTGTAACCGACATGTTACGACGAGCGTTGGTAGTCGGTTTGTAGACTTTAATAGCCATTTTCAGTCACACGCCTTTCATAATTTTGAAATAAGTGTTCATATCCGGGAGGTTTAGCGGACGGCTATTTCCATACATCGCCAACCCGGACGGTCTTGATTAGAACATTCCGTCAAAGAACTCGATGGTCTTGGAATCGTCTGTCAACGTCACAATAGCCTTTTTCCAGGAGGGCTTGTAGCCTTCGAAACGGCCGTAGCGGCGAAGATGACCGCGAACATTGATGGTATTAACCTTTTCGACCTTAACGCCGAAGATAGCTTCAACAGCGTCAGCGATCTGATACTTGTTAGCATCTTTAGCAACTGCGAAAGTGTATTTCTTGTCAGCAGTGTTGAGCATGCTTTCCTCTGTTACGATGGGACGGAGGATGATATCCTGTGCGTATTTCATTTTGCATAGACCTCCTCAATCTTGGCAACAGCGTCCTTGAGAACGATGAGTGTGTCGCAATTGAGAATGTCGTAGGTGTTGATGGTGTTCACGGGAGAAACCTTAACGCCTGCGATGTTTCTTGCACTGCGGTAAACAACGTCATCCTTTTCGGGAAGAACGATGAGTGCCTTTTTGCCTGCCTTCAGAGCAGAGAGAACCTTGACGATCTCTTTGGTCTTGATGGCTTCAAGGGTCAGGCTGTCAAGAACAACGAGTTCGTCAGCAAGAACCTTGGAAGAAAGAGCAGACTTGATAGCAAGCTGTCTGACTTTCTTGTTGATGGTGAAGTTGTAGGAACGGGGCTTCGGGCCAAGAGCGATACCGCCGTGATACCACTGGGGAGCACGGGTGGAACCCTGTCTTGCACGACCTGTTCCCTTCTGACGCCAGGGCTTCTTTCCGCCGCCGCTGACTTCAGCTCTCGTAAGGGTGGACTGTGTACCCTGACGCTGATTTGCAAGATAGTTGATGACAGCCATGTGCATGACCGAGGTGTTGGGCTCAACTGCGAATACGCTTTCGTTGAGAGCAAGCTCGGATACCTTTTCGCCTGCCATGTTGAATACTGCTACGTTAGGCATCGTTCATTCCTCCTTACGCTTTCTTAACGGCGCTTGTGATAACAACAGTGCCGCCCTTGGGGCCGGGGATGGCGCCCTTGATAGCGATGATGTTGTTTTCAGCATCGACCGTTACGACATCCAGATTCTGGATGGTGACCTTTTCGCTGCCGAGATGACCGGACATTTTCTTTCCCTTGAAAACTCTGGAGGGGTCGGAGCAGGCGCCGATGGAGCCGCCGTGTCTGCCGACAGGGCCCGTACCGTGGGTTTCCTTGAGTCTTGCCATGTTCCATCTCTTGATGACGCCTGCGGTACCCTTACCTTTGCTGGTGCCGGAAACGTCTACTTTGTCGCCCGCTGCGAATACGTCAGCCTTCAGGATATCACCTGTGTTGAATGCTGCGCAATCGTCGAATCTGAATTCCTTCAGAACCTTCTTGGGAGCCACGTCAAGTTTTGCGAAGTGACCCTTCATGGGCTTGTTGACACGGGATGCCTTGACATCGCCGTAGCCGAGCTGAACAGCTTCGTAGCCGTCCTTCTCGTTTGTCTTCTTCTGAACAACCGTGCAAGGACCTGCGATGATGACGGTTACGGGAACAACGTTTCCGTTTGCGTCGAAAATCTGGGTCATGCCGACTTTCGTTCCGATAAGACCTTTGTTCATCTGTTTTTTCCTCCTGTCAGATTATTGGTTGACTGCATGTCAACTTGACCTGCGGTGACCTATTTATATAGGGCATCGACACCTTTAGTTAGATTTTGATGTCAATGTCAACACCGGCGGGAAGCTCAAGACCTGTCAGAGCCTCAACAGTCTTGCTGGTGGGTCTGATGATGTCAATGAGTCTTTTGTGGGTGCGCTGTTCAAACTGTTCGCGGGAGTCCTTGTACTTGTGAACAGCACGAAGGATAGTAACAACTTCCTTCTCGGTGGGAAGCGGAACGGGGCCGGATACCTGTGCGCCCGTGCGCTTTGCGGTTTCGACGATACGCTCTGCTGCTTTGTCAACGAGGTTGTGGTCGTAACCTTTGAGTCTGATTCTGATCTTTTCCTTAACTGCCATGTGATTTGCCTCCTTGTTGTTTGGCGACAGCCGATTCGGATTTTCTGCAACGGAGCCGGGTGTTTCATCCTTCCCCGTTTTAAAACTCCGGAAAAAATATTTCCGGAGCTGACAGCAGAATTGTGCCTTGGTGGGAAAAATCCGGTTAAGGCGCGGATATCCCCCTTGGCATCGGCTTGTTTCGCCCGGTTTGAAAATCGGACATACTCCGCGGGAGTTCCCTGCATCGGTGTGCAGCCACATCCCACATCATCGCACATCTGCCTGAAAATCTCAAGGCATAATATGCCCATCCATTCCAAGCACGGGTATTATAGCATACCATTATGCAAATTGCAAGAACTTTTTTAAAAAAGTTTAGTGATTTTGCAGATTTTTTTTGATTTTTTTTGTAGTTCTCGCCAAAGAATCCAAAATTATTTCTCCGTTCCTGCGAATCACACTCGCATTGACAGCAAAAATGTCATTTTCGACCTCTGCAAGCATAATTGCATCGGTAAAATACCCGCCCATTTCGGTCAGACAGTTGTTGTGCATGATTCGTCCGTCACTTGAAAGGTTGATATAAACCTTTGTTTCACCGCATTGCACATGAAATCCGTACTCTTCTTCTGTCATAATCGGCATCAGTCCATCCCGCAAGGCAAGCACGGACACAAACTTGGCCCTGCCGCCCTCGTCCGTAGGTTGGTCATAAGACAGATAGGTACAATCCTGCACATCGTTTCCGATATAGCCGTGCGGTTCGGAAACGGCACACGGAGTCAGCATTCTGAAACAGTTATTTTCTTCGGCATGCAGCAGGAAGGAAACCGTACCGGGTTCATAGCTCTGTATATCATCATATATAAGGATAAAATCTTTCAGCCACACAAAATGACGAAGGTGTTTCCTGAACCATCTGCCCATCGGGCCCGTGGCATCGGCAACAACATAACGAAATCCGGGCTCGTCCGTAAAGTGATATAATCTTCCCCGCATACGGATATGATCATGATGGTCACGCCAATCCTGTCCCTTACCGTTGAACAACACAACATTGTGTGCATAGGACTGCACATAGTAATCACGATAAATATCATTGGCATAACTGCAACAAGCGGAATCAAAAATTTCATACGTTCCGTTGCGGTACAGAATAAAATGACCTGCATCGTTGTGCGAATGATTCCAGCTGTCGCCGCACTTGACGGCAAGCATGGTGCTGTCTTTTGCAAAGCTGTCGCGAAAGATCGCCCAACCGTTGTTTTCATAGCAAACGGACAACTGTGACGGAATCTGCACGGGAAGCGAATATATATTATTATAATGTAATAGACGAAAAACGGCCGAATCGGTCGTATGCTTGTCTCTGTCCTGCACATACCAACGCAAGGTTGCCGATGCGGGGAATCGTGCCAGCAGATGCAACACACAATCCGAAAAACCGTTGCCGTCGCAATCACCGAAGCCGACAAAGTAATCATCCTGCGAAGACGGATAGGCTGTGTTCACAAAGAAATCAGCCGCGGCAGACATGACAGCACGGTCATCAAAAGGAGCCTTGCCTCTGATTTTTTCGTATGCGTATGCGAATTGCAGGTATTCGTTCAATGTATAATTGTAATAACCGACCCCTTCATAGAAAGCGCCGTTATCAATGCTTGCAAGTTTATTATTGACAGGATTTCCCTTGTATGCAAACCATTGCGCAAGACCGTTGGCGGCAAGGTCGGCAAGATGCTCTGCATCAGGTAGTGCATCACACATGATGATGGCGGCAAAAGCACCGTCACTGACACAAACCGGCCACCAGTTATGCCCCATGGTGTCAAACGCATGGATTTTTGTACCGGGCAACAGCCAGTCTTCCAGCAACGGCAGAATGCCGAGTTTGTATGTACCCTGCACAATGATTTCACGTTCTGCATCCGTCAGCAGACTGCCGAAACAGGCATAACCGTATGCCATACCCACGCAGAAATGTCCCGTATTGAGTTCCCCTCTGCCTTTAAAACCTTTGCCGTGCCATTTTTCATACTGTGCGTAAGCCAGCATGAGTTCTTTTGCTTTTTCAAAATAAGCCGCATCCTGCGTATAATAATATCCGAATGCAAGGTTGAGCATATTGCCGCAGAAGGGGCCGCAGGCATCGCCGTAATTTTCATGTTGCACTACATATCCCTCGCCGTTGACCTGCACAGCCGATTCGGGCACCACCTTTAACTGCAATGCATTTTCAGCTACCGTAAGTGCTGTCGCACACAACTTTTGAATCATCGGATCGTTGCTGTTTTTCCATGCTTCAACAACAGCGGAAGAAAAATACAGACATTCCATGTAAAACAACTCCTATATAATATAATGGTATGGCAACAAATAAGAGCCACCGCACAAAGCGATAGCTCAAAAAACAACTTACGCCCCTGTCAAAGAAAAAACAACAGCAGTTGTATCACTGTTTGCAAGAACATCAACAATGCTTGCAAACAGTGCTATCAACAAATTGACAATATCAACCTCATTCAGCACAGATGCTTTTGCGATCAATAAAGATATCATTCCGAACATGTTTTCCTCCGGTTAAAACAACATTAAGTTTATGAAGTGCCGTCAGCCGTGTCTTCCTCTTGCACTTCCTCCGAAGCGGGTACCTCGACAACATCCGCTTTCTTCCTGGTCGGATTAAACAAGTGAATAATACCGGCTTTGTTCATCTCATTGACAATGGTAACCAGAAACGGCATAATGAAAAAACCGAAAACACCCAGCACCTTTGTACCGATATACATGGAAGTAATGGTAACGATGGGCGGCAAACCGATCTGTCCGGAAACCAGTTTCGGTTCGAGGATCTGGCGAATAACAAGCACCACCGCATAGGTGATAAGAAGTCCGATGCCAAGACCGATCTTCCCTGTCAGCAGAGAAATGACACCCCACGGAATGAGAACCGTACCGGTCCCGAGCACAGGGATAATATCCACAAGGGCAATCAGAATTGCAATTATAAACAGATAATCCGAGGTGTATACACCGATGAGCTTCAGCACGGACAGAGCAATGGTCATTTCGAATGCCGTGATCAAAAAGATCAAACCGTAGGCTTTGACCATTTTGAACATACTGGAAACAGCAAGCTGCTTTGCATGATACAGCTTTCTGCCGTTTTCCTCACTCATTTGCGAAAGAATAAAATCGCGGATATGTTCATAGTCCGAGCAGACGAACACGGAAGAAATAATGGTAATAACAAAGCTGATCACCAGCGAGGGGAACTGACCGACGGTGTTGATAAGAATATCGCCTCCCGTGGAAATCACAGATGTCCAATTGAAAGAATCGGTTTTGACATTCAGTCCCGCAAGTCCGTTTTCGGCTAGATTGTCCAGAAAATCAGCAACGGTTACACTCAGATCTGCCGTAAAACTTTCGGGCAGATTGGCAAGAACGCCCAGCAACCAATTCTTGAACATAAGAATTAACTGCGGCAGATCATTGATGCGGCTGTATACATAAGTAAAGAACCCTCTGATTTCGGGGGCGATCTTAAAGCCGAGCAAAACAAGAAGCCCCACACCGATCCCGAGTACGGATAACACAAGGATCACACTGATCAGTCCGCGTTTCAAGGGGGTTTTTCTGTCGATGTATGCAATGGGCCGCTTCAGAAGCATTGCAACAAAAAAAGCAACCAACAGAGGCAGGAACAAACTCAGACAACGGTCAAACAAAAAATAGGCAAGCCCGAGAATGATCACGAAATAGGCTGTATTAACAATAAAATTCCATCTTTTATCTGTTTTTGTTCTGTCAAACAGTTCCATGATAAACTCCTTTGCACACATATAATATTTATATATTACTCTTTTTTTTCAGCCAATACAAGTATTGTCTTGTTTTTTTAATTTAAGTTTAAAAAAAAACTTTTTTTTGGCATTTCTGCCAACAAACAGAAGAATTTTATTTTTGGGCTTGACAGACAGCAATTATTT
Organism: Acutalibacteraceae bacterium; assembly: GCA_045605525.1. Taxonomy (GTDB): domain Bacteria; phylum Bacillota; class Clostridia; order Oscillospirales; family Acutalibacteraceae; genus RUG806. The sequence goes on along the minus strand of JAZUQC010000023.1, from coordinate 16,685 downwards.
AGGTATAATTAGTCCTTGCGAAGTAAGGGAAAGCCTATTCCCGTTCTTCTTCAGCAGCCAAAACCTATAAATACCGGTCAGAATGGAGGTTTTACCGTGAAAAGAACATACCAGCCCAAGAAGCGTCATCGCAAGATGGAACATGGCTTCCGCAAGAGAATGTCGGACAGAAACGGCCGCAAGGTACTTGCTCGCCGCAGAGCAAAGGGCAGAAAGCAGCTCAGCTACTAATCTGCTTACACGGCGTAAGATCCGGTGAATCACATCCGAAAGGATTCGGTAAACAACTTTGTCCGGATTTGAAACACTAAAATCCAACACTGATTTCCGCAGAACCTACGGTCGCGGCAAAGCATACACAAATCCTGCGTTGGTTACTTATGTAAACAAGAACCGCGCGGGTATTTGTCGTGTTGGCATCACAACAAGTAAAAAGATCGGCAACGCCGTACAAAGAAACCGCGCACGTCGTGTCATTCGCGCGGCATTTGCACCGTTGGCAAACCAAACCAGTCCCGGTTACGATATAGTATTCGTGGCCAGGACTAAAACTGTATACAAAAAAAGCACGGAAATTACGGAGATTATGCGTAAGCAACTTGCTCAGGCAGGGCTTCTGCGATGAAGGATTTTCTTCTGAAAGCAATCCGCTTTTACCAGCGGCATATCTCTCCCCTTTTTCCGCCCATGTGCCGGTATTATCCGACCTGCTCGCAATATGCCGTGCAGGCAATAGAAAAATACGGCACACTTCGCGGCGGTTTTCTTGCAGCAAAACGGCTGCTTCGCTGCAATCAACTCTTTCCCGGAGGCGTAGATCCGGTGCCCGAACTTTCCGGGAACAGAAAAACAAGGAAGAGAAAGTAAACGGAGGAATTAAACATGCAAGCTATTTACACAGGCATCGCAGTACCGTTCGGTATCGCACTTTATTTTTTGTACGGTTTGACGGGTGAATATCTGATTTCACTTTTTATTCTGACTTTTGTTGTGCGTCTTTGTATGCTCCCCAGCTCCATGAAGCAGCAGAAAAATGCCGCCAAACAGCTTCGTCTGCAGTCAAAAGTCAACAAAATCAGAGCAAAGTATGCATCCCTTCCCCAACGTGAAGCACAGGCGAAGATCCAGCAGGAAACCCAGGAACTGTATCAGCGTGAGGGCTTCAGTGCCGCAGCAGGCGGCTGTATGCCTCTTATCGTGCAGATGGTAGTTATGATGGGGCTTTACGGTGCAATCTACTCTCCCCTTTCGCAGGTTTTGCGTATCAGCGAAGAACACATTGCACATTTTACCGAAATCTGCAACAATCTCGGCCTTGCTATGACAAACGGCCGTGTCGAACTTGCAATCATGGGCAACTTCGACAAAATCATTCCCGAACTTGATCCCGCTGTTTACGGTGACATGATTGAAAGAATCACCACATTCATCGAAAAGTTCACCATTTTCGGTATTGACCTGACCGCCTATCCGAACACATTCAACGATGAAGGCGGCGACTGGCGACTGATCCTGATTCCCGTCCTTTCAGGTGTCACAGCCATGCTCTCCAGTATTCTCATGTACCTGCGTCAACGCAAAACGAATCCCGAAATGGCAAAGAACCCCTCCATGGGTTGCATGACATTCATGTCCCCCCTTATGTCGGCATACTTCTCCTATACCTTCTCCGCCGGCGTCGGTGTATATTGGATTATTTCCAATATTCTCACCTTTATCCAGACTCTTATTCTCAACCAGATTTACAAGCCCGAAAAAGTCATTGCAATGAACATGATTGACGAAACGGTTGAGCGTCGCTCCAAAGAGAACAGCATCAAGCTGCGTGCAAAGCAAATCGCAGAAGAACAGTAAACAAGCCGAAACTCCCTTCGGCTGTAATATGACGAAAGGACACCAATACAATGCTTTTTGAAAAAACAGGCACAGGTGCTACCATCGAAGAAGCACTTGAAAAAGCAAAAGCCGCATTGAACGCACCCGAGGACATTGATGTTCAGTACGAAGTCCTCAGACAGCCCCAGAAAAAGACACTCGGTCTGTTCGGCGGCCATCCCGCCGAAGTTCGCGTATACTATGAACTTCCCGACGAAGAAAAAGCCCGCACATACTTAAAAGCCATCATCGAAGGTATGGGCATTACAAATTACACCGTTGACAGAGAAGAAAATGATAAGGACATCATTTATAATATCAACTGTGAAGAAGATTACGGTATTCTCATCGGCCGCAGAGGCGAAACCCTGGATGCTATCCAGTATCTTGTCCGCCTGACCGCAAAGAAGAGCGGTGACGAAGCAGACGGTGCAAGAATTTCCGTCAACGTCGGCAACTACCGTGAAAAGAGAGCCGAAAACCTGCGTGCACTTGCTGCAAAACACGCAAAGACTGTTCTCAAATACGGCCGCAATGTTGCACTCGAACCCATGAACCCCTATGAACGCCGCATCATCCACACTGCCATTCAGGAAATTGAAGGCGTCACCTCTCACTCCGTCGGTTATGATTCCGACAGAAAAGTTATCATCTCCCTTGAAGAAGGCGTCAAGCCTACCCACGCAGGCAGCGGTAACTACAACAATCGCCGCGGCGGTTACAACAGAGGCAGACAAGGCGGCAGAGGCGGCTACAACCGCAATAACGACCGCAGTAACTCCGCACCTTCCGCACCGACCAGAGCCCCCCGCAAAGACAGCGAAGGCTCCCTGTACGGCAGAATCGAAATCAGAAAGAATTCTGAAGAAGAATAAGCACAGAAAAAGCAATCCGGAATCCCAAAGGATCCCGGATTTTTTTGTTCTCCGACAACAGGGTGGCAAATTATGGTTTAGCGTTCTTTGGGTTGTTCGATCGTAGGGAACGCATACCATGCGTTCCGCTGTTAATTTGACGATGAGAACACATGAAAAACAACAGAAAGTCGCTTCAAACCGTCAATTTGCTCGGAACGGATGCTATCCGTTCCCTACGGATGACATATCCGACTTTGTGCTATAAACCATAATTTATCAGCACATTTCATTCACGCACGCAGAAAAGCTCCCCGTTTAAAACGGAGAGCTTGTTTTCATTTATTGCAGATAATCCGTTGTGGAAACCACTTCGTCACCGTCAAAGTAAACACGCGGTACCCGTCTGGAAAGGCCGCAGACGATTTCGTAGTTAATGACTCCTGCTTTTGCTGCCAGAAAATCGGCACTGACCGTGCGTCCGCCTGCCGATCCCATAACGATGATCTGTGAGCCTTCTTTAATATCGGGGATTCCCGTCACATCCAACAGACACTGATCCATGCACACATTGCCGATAACGGGTGCCATATCGCCGTTTTCGGTCAGCATATAGACCTTATTGGAAAGCCTGCGCGGGTAGCCGTCCGCATAGCCGATGGGAACGGTGGCCACGGTCATATCCTTTTCGGCAACGAACGTACCGCCGTAACTGAATGCTGTTCCTGCGGGAATATCCTTGACCATGGAAACCACGGTGCGAAGCTCCATAACAGGCTTCAGGCGGCAATTGCGCGGCACTTCGGAAGACGGATACAAGCCATACAGAATAATTCCCGCACGAAGCAAATCCATGTGCATTTCGGGATAAGCAAGAATGCCTGCGGAATTACAGCAATGTCTGTAGGTGAAAGTGATATTTCTTTGCTCCAGTCTGCCGATCATATCTAAAAACAGATCATATTGCAGGCGGGTATACACTTCCCCGCCGCTTGCCATATCGGCTTGTGCAAAGTGGGTAAAAATACCGTCACAGAACAGCCCGGGCAAGGCAATTGCAGAAGCAATATCCTCCACGGTGGCGGTGTCGGCTTCGGTATCGTGATAGAAAAATCCGATGCGGCTCATGCCTGTGTCGAGCTTGATGTGCACATTCACCGTCACCTCAGCCTGCACGGCAAACTCCGACAGCTGCTGTGCGTAATCGGCACAGTAAACAGCCTGGGTAATATCATTGTAAGCCAGTTGTGCCGCACATTCAGGCGGTGTATAGCCGAGAATCAGAACCGGACGGTCAATGCCGCATTTGCGAAGCTCCAATGCTTCGGCAAGATTGGAAACTGCAAACCAATCCACCCCGCATTTTTGCAGATACAAAGCAATCTGCTCATCCCCGTGTCCGTAAGCATCCGCTTTTACAACGGCCATAACACAGGTATTGTCATCTGCAATCCGTCTGATTTCCTGTAAATTGAAGGCAAGGGCATCCAGATGGATCTGTGCTCTTGTTCGTTTTGAATAATGCTGCATAAAAGCATCCTTTCGGTGCAAAAAAAGTATATAATATAATACTCTTTTTTTATTCATATGTCAACCTTTGACAAATCAAATGTATAATTTTACTGCAAATTTAATAAAAATACGCATAGGATACAAAAACCCGCAATTACCTATTGCAATCGGTCAAAAATTAGTGTAAAATACACAAAGAGCTTTAAAAAAAGCCCCTTTTTTACTCATTCTTTTGGAGGTTTTGCATGAAATATTCCCTTACAGTGAAACAAGCAAAAGAAATGCTTGACAACAAATTGCTGCATTTCTTCGGCGTGCATCCCGAAAACGCAACGGTGGAACAATTTTACCGTGCAATTGCCATGCTTGTTCGTGACATGATGGCACAAGGCCGTGCCGAATTCAACAGCCGCGGTGACAAGGCGGGTGCAAAACGAATTTATTATATGTCCATGGAATTCCTGATGGGCCGTTCCATGAAAAATAATCTTTACAACCTGAATCTGACCAAGACTTTTGAGTCCGTGCTCAAGGGCTACGGCATTTCCATGGATTCCATTTATGAATGCGAACCCGATGCAGGTTTGGGCAACGGCGGTTTAGGCAGACTTGCCGCTTGCTACCTTGACGGTCTTGCAACACAAGGATACCCCGCAAGAGGTTATTCCATTCTGTATGAATACGGTATTTTCAAACAGAAAATCGTGGACGGTTGGCAGACGGAACTGCCCGACTTCTGGCTTCCCGGCGGTGATGCATGGCTTGTTCCCCGTCCCGAAAGTGCAATTGAAGTTCGTTTTGAAGGCACGATCCACGATTGGTGGGACAACAACCATCATCAGGTGGAACTTGTTGACTATACCCCCATCCAGGCTGTGCCTTACGATATGTTCGTATCGGGCAAGGACGGCAAGGGTATCAGTGTACTTCGTCTGTGGAGTGCACAGGCACCGGGTCTTGATATGTCCGCATTCAATCAGGGCAACTACATCAAGGCTATGGAACAGAACGCCATGGCAGAAGTCATCAGCAAAGTGCTCTATCCTGCCGACAACCATCCCGAAGGCAAGAGCCTGCGTCTGCGGCAGCAGTATTTCCTTGTTTCCGCCGCGGTGCAGGACATTATACGCCGTTATCTGCGTGAAAATGATTCTCTTGACAATCTTGCCGAAAAGATTGCCATTCATATCAATGACACACACCCGACCCTTTGCATCCCTGAACTGATGCGTATTCTGCTTGATGAATGCGGCTACGGCTGGGACGAAGCATGGAATATTGTGACCAACACGGTTGCCTACACCAACCACACCGTTATGAGCGAAGCACTGGAATGCTGGAGTGAAGACCTCATCCGCAGATTGCTTCCGAGAATTTATCAGATCATCAAGGAAATCGACAACAGACTGCGCAGTTATACCTGGAACAGCACCCACGATGCCGACTTCGTGGAACGCACAGCCGTCATTTCGGGCGGTGCAGTGCGTATGGCAAACCTTTGCGTTGCAGCCTGCCACAGCGTCAACGGTGTTTCGGCTCTGCACAGTGACATCATCAAAGACAGCCTGTTCAACGATTTTTATCGTCTGACTCCCGACAAGTTCACCAATGTCACCAACGGCATTGCACACCGCCGTTGGCTGTGCCAGGCTAACCCGGAACTGACACAGTTGCTGACCGACAAGATCGGCAAGGGATTCATCCTGCATGCCGACGAACTGACAAAACTGCGTGAATTCGGTGACGACAAAGCCTTCCTCGATGAACTTGCCGCCGTCAAGCAGATCAAAAAAGAACAGTTTGCAAATCATATTTATAAAACAACAGGCGTCACCCTTGACCCGACTTCCATTTTTGATGTACAGGTCAAGCGTCTGCACGAATACAAAAGACAACACCTGAATGCATTTGACATTCTTGCACGTTATCTTGCCATCAAAGACAATCCCAACGGAAACTGGGTACCGCACACTTATATTTTCGGTGCTAAAGCCGCTCCCGGTTATCTTGTCGCAAAGAAGATCATCAGCTTCATCTGTGCACTGTCCGATATGATCAACAACGACCCGACCGTCAACAAGTTCATGAAGGTCATTTATGTGGAAGACTATTGTGTCACCGCAGCAGAACGTCTGATGCCCGCCGCCGATATCAGCGAACAGATTTCCCTTGCAGGTAAAGAAGCCAGCGGTACGGGCAACATGAAACTCATGATCAACGGTGCGATCACCCTCGGCACAATGGACGGTGCAAATGTTGAAATCTTTGAATCCGTCGGCAATGACAATATCGTCATTTTCGGTATGAACACGCAGGAAGTCAACACCCTTCGTAATGCAGGTTACAATCCGAATTACTATTACAACAACAATGCAACCATCCGCCGTGTTCTTGACTTCATGAACACCAATTCCATCGCAGGCAAGAACTTCTCCGAGCTTGCAAGCACCATCATCTATCACGATCCTTACATGGTTCTTGCCGATTTTGCGGACTACAACGCAAAACGCAGTCTTGCCGAACGGATTTACACCGATAAAGACAGATGGAATCGCATGTCGCTGATGAACATTGCAGGTGCAGGCATTTTTGCCGCTGACCGTGCAATCAACGAATATGCCGCCAACATCTGGGGCACAACAAGCGCAAAGTAATAAGGAGCAACACATGATCCCCTTTGATTCCGGAAGAACAGAATACAAATCCGTTTTCGGAAGCATAGCCGCAGGCGAAAGTCTGCGGCTTCGGGTTTTGCTGCCCCGCGACCTGCACGTCAGTGCAGTCCGCCTTGTTGTGAATGATGAGTGTACCGTACAGCGTTACGGGATGTACTGGGAAAGCACAGACGGACAAACCGAATGGTGGGGTACGGATTTCACCCCCCAAACCCCCGCCCTGCTGTTTTATCACTTTGAATTCGACACCCCGTGGGGCATGAGCCGTATCAAGCGTATTTTCACCCGTACGGGCAGTTTCACCAAAGAGGGCGACGACTGGCAGTTGACGGTGCATGCCGCCGACTATAAGACACCCGGATGGATGCACGGCGGTATTTTGTATCAGATTTTTCCCGACCGTTTCTGCCGTTCGGGACAGACTGCACAACCTGCAACGGAAGGCAGAACCCTTCGTTCGGATTGGGGCGGCATGCCCGAATGGAAACCGAACCATGAAAATAAGATTACCAATTCCGACTTTTTCGGAGGGGACTTAAAAGGCATCACACAGAAACTCGATTATCTGTCCTCGTTGGGCGTTTCGTGTATTTATTTAAATCCCGTTTGCATGGCGGCAAGCAACCACCGTTATGACACCGCCGATTACAGTAAAATTGACCCTTATCTCGGCACAAATGATGATTTCAAAGAACTATGCACCGAAGCACACAAACGCGGCATACGCATCCTTTTTGACGGCGTTTACAGTCACACGGGGGACGACAGCATTTATTTCAACAAATACGGTCATTTTCCCTCGGTCGGTGCCTATCAATCCTCCGATTCACCTTATACCGACTGGTATACCTTCCGTGAAGGAAAAAATAAATATGACTCATGGTGGGGCATTGACACCCTCCCCGAAGTCAAAGAAGAAAATGAAAACTATCTGCAATTCATCACGGGTGAAAACGGCATCCTGCAACAATGGTTGGCTGCAGGTGCTGACGGTGTGCGTCTTGACGTTGCCGACGAATTGCCCGATGTGTTCCTCAATGCCGTTCGTCAGCGTGTCAAGACCACCAAAGAAGACGGCTTTGTGTTAGGCGAAGTGTGGGAAGATGCAAGCAATAAAATCAGTTATGGCCGCAGACGGCGTTATCTGCTCGGCAGTCAACTTGATTCCGTTATGAACTATCCGTTCCGTGATGCAATTCTTGACTTTGCCTGTGACGGACTTGCCGAAAAGTTCACAGACCGCATTCTTTCTGTCTGCGAAAATTATCCGAAGCCTGCCCTGCACACTGCCATGAACATGCTCGGAACACATGATACACAGCGTGTTCTTACACTGCTTGCCGGCATTTGCTGTGACGGCAGAAGCCGCACATGGCAATCGGAAGTCCGTTTAAGTCCCGCACAATATGACAAAGCAAAAACGCTTTATAAGCTTGCTGCCGTGTTGCAATACACCTTGCCCGGGGTACCGTGCATTTATTACGGCGATGAAGCAGGCATGACAGGTTGTAATGACCCGTTTAACCGCGGTTGTTTCCCATGGGGCAAGGAGGACCGCGAGCTTTTGGATTATATGCAAGCTCTCGGTGCGATACGCAGAAACGAATCTGTGTTACAAGACGGAGATTTTATTCCCGTTTCGTCCATGTTGCAATGCGTATGCTTCTTGCGTAAAGGCAAGGATGCTGACGGTATTCTGGTCATTGCAAACCGCAATAACCATCCCATTGACTATCATCTGCACAGCGGGATTATAGCGGATCATGCGTTATGCAACTGTACCGTCCACGGCAACACGGTACACATCGAAGCCAACACTGCCGCCATTCTAAAGGTCAGACAATACTGAAAAAAGAGTTGAAAACAATGAAAAACAAACCCAATAATTTCCGTGACATGGGCGGACTTGTGTGCAAAGACGGCAAAATGATCCGACACGGCAAGCTCATCCGATCTGCATCCCTGTTTGATTTATCCGACGAAGGAAAGCAGATGCTGGACGGTCTGCACATTGACACCGTACTTGACCTGAGAAGCAATGAAGAAATTGCAAACAAGCCCGACTATGTACCGCTCGGCAGTACATACACACATCTGCCTGTTTTTGACAACAGAAAATTCGACCTTGTGGTCGTTTCCAAAGAACAAACTGACCGTGTGCTTGCACTCACAGGGGACGGAATTGAAGAAATGCGTCGACAGAAATACACGGTCTATGCACAGATGCCTTTTGCAAAACAGACCTGGAATCACCTTTTTTCTTGCCTTGACAAGGGCGAAACGATTCTCTTTCACTGTTCGGAAGGAAAAGACCGCACGGGTATGGCGGCGGCAGTAATTGAATATTGCTTAGGCAGAACTTTACCGCAGATTGCAGAACAGTATCTGCTGAGCAATGAATATGTCAAATGGCACAACCGCAAAACACAGCTGCTGTTACGACTTTTAGGCAAAGAAAAACGGCTTCGCGAGGTTATCCAATTCTGCGAAACCGTGGATATGCATCAGTTCAACACAGCATACACCGCCGCGGTGAAAAATTATGCCGATTTTGACGATTTTCTTCTGAAAGAATACAACATAACAGAAGAAAGAAAACTGCATTGGCAGACATTATATTTAGCATAATGTCTCATGGTTGAATTTTTTCAGCATATAATAATAATGCAACAAAAGAACAACCGTTTTTCATTAAATGAAAAACAACTTGACAATTTTGCGTTCTTTTGTTACAATAAAGACAGAAGATAATAGATCTTCGGCAATCTTTTGGCAGGTGAGCGACATCTCACCGGTGTGGTTGACACCTAAAACCCAATATTTAAGTCGGACTTTGGGCCGAACGGTTGGCAGACAACCAAAAAATCTGAGATCTGTACCGAACTTAGGATCGGTTTGTCGGTGGGCGACAAAAAAATCAACCGCTAAGGAAGAGGCACAACACTGCGGTGTTGCACTCTTCCTTTAAAATTATGGAGATTCAATATGGCGAAATATTCAAAAGCAGACGCAGCTTCCATCGCTATCAAATGTGCGGCACAATACAAAAGCGAACTTGCGAACAAAACACTTTTGTTTCTTTGTCAAGACAAGCACAAACGAATTCTTTCTTTTGAATTTTCATTCAGAGAAAGGAATTACATGCATTTAACAGGACTTATACCGGTTGAATACATTGATAATAAAAACAACAAACATATTCTCTCTGCCGTTGAATTTTACAACAAATGTATCTCCAAAACCCTGCAAACAAACCAGTTTGAATTCTATAAAGACGGCAACACACAATTAAAACTTGAAGTTCTGCCAAAAATGATTTGCAAAAATTTATCAGCCAAAATGATCGGTGATTACAATACATTTACACCTAAGTTACAAACCGATAAGTTGGTAGGTAAAATCGATGGAATCATGGGGTTTGATTTAGATAAAAATGAAAACAGATATCTGCCCAATACTTTATTAAAAGCCGATATCAGGAATCTGTCAACCTCGACAGTACGAATTATTGCAACATTCCGCAAACCGATCAATGCTTCTTCTTACCAAGAAATTACATACAAAGTCAACAATATCGCTTGGCAAAACATTACATTACCTGAAAATCTTAATTATCTCTCCGATTTACTTTTACAATGATAAATTTTAACAGGGAGCAGTTTTGATCTGCTCCCTGTTTTGTTATTTTATTCACTTACCTGTTCATTGCCGTCGTTTGCGAGTTGTTCGACCTCGGCGGCTTTCTTCATTCGAATCTCCTGCAGCTCGCGATACATTCTTTCGCGAGTTCTGGTGTCGATGTTATAGAAGAACATCGGCAGTGTGCAAAGAATGTCGGGAATCAAGCGCGGGCCGTATGCCATGATAAACAGACGGTATTTTGTTTTTTCACTCTGCACGGCAAAGGCACCGGATTCAAATCCTGTCCACTTTTCGAGGATCCATGCGTTGATAAGGTTGAGCAAATAGCCCTGCACCTTGCCCCAGTAGTTGGTAAGAAGTCCAGTTGTAGCTTCCACACGGAAGCCGTTTTTCCATTCGCAGTAATCCTGCACTTCGTAGCTGATTTCCGTACCGACGATCTTTTTAGTGGCATAGAACACCATTTCAAGGCAGTTGCCGAGCATGAACATCACACCCATGACACCGACCTTGGCATACAGCTTATACTTCATGCCGCCTGCAAGACCGACTAAGAAGAATGCACCTTCCGAAACGATGATCGATCCTCTTTGCAACAGCCAAAGCGTTTTGGTGGAAAAACGCTGTCTGAATTTGGGAGCCAATATGTAGCTGTAATACGAAATCGGTCCACCGGGAATGCCCCAGACCGTGCCGAAGGAGTTGAGCCCCAACACGTTGCGGAAATACAGCGATTCTGCCGTACCGATCTGAATATTGTCGATCGCGCCCGAAAGTGTATAAATAAGCAAAGGTTTGTTCTTAAACACAGAGAGAATGCTCGACGAAGCCTTGGGTGGCTGAATGGACTGCGGCACACGTTCCTTGCTGACGAATGCCCAAATAAAATTGGGGATAGTGGTAATTGCCCACACGGCTGTGTTCATAATGACATACACCTTTATCAGATCCATCTTGATGACCCCGTGATCCACAAGGTCAAAAATAACAGTTGCGATCTGACTTGGTATCTTGCCGTAAATATCCGCCAAAAACTCCGAGGCCGTGTTCAGACTCGTTCGTTCCTGCGGGTTGGGTGTAAACACAAGGTCAATGAAGCCTGCACCGCTGAACAGTGCACCGATGGTCTCTCCCAAATAGGCACTTGCCATATACATAATCAGCTTTTCATGCGCATTCATGCCGAACATAATTGCAATCAGCGGCATGAAGCAGTTAAACATGCCCAGCAGAGTGCTCGGAATGATGGTGCCGAACTGGAAGGGCTTGAATTTTCCCCAACGCGTGCGCATGCGGTCAACGATGACCGCGGACAGCGGATCGTTGAGCATATCAAACAAGGTAAGCCCTGCCCTTGCTTTTGCAAGTGCCAAAGGCTTGAGTCCGAAAATCTGATACAGATAAATATCCGATCCCATGGAAAAGTTTCCCAGACTCATACCCGACACGCTTCGTTTGACGGTATACACGATGCGTTCTGCGTTCGAGCAGTAAATACGGTCTAACTTCGCACCAAACGCAAGCTCTTCCTTTTCTTCTGCAACGGCAACATTCGTTTTGTTCTCTTCGCTCACAGAATTTCCTCCCCGGGTCCATAGTAAGCAATTGTGCTCCTTTTATAAATATAACCTATTTTGAGATTTAAGTCAAGAAAATTATATTCACATTGCACAAAGTGATACGCAAAACAATGCCAACTGCTTACAATTTTATCACACATTGCGTTTCAAAAGAGTTTTCACTTTCATGGTACACAAATTTCAGTTCGCCGTCATGCTTGTCAATGACCTTTTGAATGCTTTTTATGCCCCAACCGTGCTGTTTTCCGTTTTTCTTCGATTTCGGAATTCCTTTTTTATCAAAAACCGGTCTGTCTTTGCAGGAATTGATTATTTGCACAAACAAAAAATGATCATTGCTGTTTTGTGCAGTCAGGCGTACAAAGGGATCAGCACATGACCTTGTCCCTTCGACGGCATTTTCAAGAAGATTGTCAAACAAAGCTGTCAGATCCGTTTCACTTACACTCCCCGTCGGAATGTTACCGATCTCCGCAGAAAAGCGGATGCCGTTCTGACGGCAAATGAGTGCATAGCGATTCAGAATAACATCCAGCAGCCGATTGCCGCTGAAATGATTGGTTTGCTCCAGATTAAAATCATCACGAATAGAATCAATATAACGTACCACCGCATCATTATCGCTGTTTTTTGCAACCGCTTCCAGGCTGTACAGATGTCGTTTGATATCGTGAATGAGAATATTGCGGTCTTCATACTGCCCGGTTATAAACTCATAATACGCAATGCGGGCTCGGTTGCGCTCGTTTTCCGTTTGCAAAAACAGCTTTTCGCTGTTGCTTCGCTGCACAAAATCATAGACCGCAAACACAACGATATTGGCAATCAGCAGCCCCACCGCGCTGACCGTCAATCCGATTTTGTACGGTTCTTCAAATCCGCAATGCAGTTCGTAGTAAAACAGAAAATTGAGCACAAACACGGTCGCAAGCGGCAACAAGGTCAGGGCAAACAAAAATTTGTCCGTTTCCTGCAGGTGCTCTTTGCCTGCAAAAACCTTAGCGCAAACGAAAACAAGCAAAAAGTAAATCAGCTTGCTCATAACGCCCTGAATCACCCATACCAACATATTATCCTGCACCGGCGGCAGCTCCTCATGCAGAAAGACCGTAGAGAAAGACACCACAATCAATTCCGAAACGATCATAAAAACTGTCAGCATCAGCGAGAAAAAGACCGCTGCTTTCTTTTTGATTTCGTAACAGAAAAAAGAAATAAACAGCAAGCCCAACGCAAAAACGGCAAGGTTGAGATACTGTATATTGAAAAAATAAACCGTAAAGTTTACAGCAAACACAGCGACATAGGCAACGGGCACGCGATAATTGCGAAAGCAGCTTTCCTTTTTTCGGCTGCCGACATTTTCGAAAAACAAGAAACAGGCAATTATCTCCATCAGATAAAAGAAGAATGATGCAATAACAGTCATTTATGTACCCCCCCCCGACCAAACATTTGTTCCTTTCAGATAAGCATAAAAATCGTTCTTAAACTGCGTGTAATAGCGTCTGGAACAGAAAACGGTATATTTTCCCGATCGGTTTTGCAGGGTGATGCTTGTTTTATCGTAAGCGACCACATACCTGAGATTGACCATAAAACTCTTATGCACCTGCGAAAACAGATTGGCAGGCAGGGTATTTTTCCACCATTCCATGTTTTTCCGGGTAGGCAGCTCGCCCATGCGCGTCACGAGGGTTACATTGCGTTTATCAATATAAAGATACAGAATATCGGCAGAGCTGATCCTGTAGCAGCCGTCCTCATTGGTAAAAACAACCGGCTGGACGATCTGATAATACCGATTCACGGCCGCGCACAGACCGTTGCGGAATCGCTGTGGATCAATAGGCTTGGACAGATAGCGGTAAACACTGATTTCCATGGCCTCATCCAGATACTGCGGGTGGGCGGTAATAATCAGAATCAATGCATTTTCGTTGCGTTCCAATATATGTTTGGCACAAGCAAGACCGCTCATGCCTTCCATTTCCACATCCAAAAATGCGATATCAAAAATCTCTTCGCAAGCAACGGCATCTTCACTGCTTTCAAAAGCAAACAGTGCAAAAGGTTGGTTGTTTTCATCCATGTATGCCTTCACCAGAGCCTCCATCTGCGAACGCATGGCACGGTCATCATCCACAATTGCTATGTTCATAAAACCGATCCTTTCTTTTTATTTTAAGAGCTTAAAAAAAGAATCCTATAAAACTCCAACATAATTATACCATTTTCACTCCCCCGTTGCAATCGGCGGCAGTAACACGTTTTGCAAATTCCGCTACCGCTTTTGCATTTTTTGACAAACGAATGTTGTTTTGTGCTAAAATACATTGCAAACAGTTGTTTGAAAGGGGATGATCGCTCAAAGCGTATGGAGATCTCATTTTTAAAAGGGCAAGAGAAACACAGTAAAACGAAAAGGAAAAAGGAACAGTACACACAAAAAAATAATTTGAGAAAGGATTTTTTTATGAAAACAAAGAAATTATTATCCATTTTATTGGCACTTATGATGATGTTATCAGTTGTGCCTATGTATGCAAGTGCGGCTGAGCCGATTGCATTGACTGAAGCAAATGTAACAGTTTGGCCGACAGCAAGCGGCGAAATTTATTTCGGACAGAAAATCAGTGACGGAATTACTCTTTCAGGCGGAGAAGTTCAGTATGACGGTGCTGTTGTTGCAGGTCATTTTGAGTTTACCAACCCTGATTTTTGTCCTACATCAGCCGGTAATCAGATTGCATCCCTTGCTTTTATTCCAAATGATAGTTCTGTTTATGTCGGTTTCGATGTTGATTATGCTTGGGATGTTACTTATAAGGTTAATAAAACAACACCTATTTTGGTAAGTGAAAGTGATTTACCTATCGCAACTGAAGTTGAAGCAGGTGCTCAATTGAAAACATCTGTCATCTCTGGCGGTGCAATGAAGAATCCTTATAACGACTCCGAACCTAATATTAATAAAGCGATTTGGGAATGGACTAACAGAAGAACAATTATTAACGAAAGCGGATATTATGAAGCAGAATTTGTCGCTAAAGGATATGAAATCGTTACAAGAGAGATATATGTAAAAATTGCTGGTGAAACTCCCGAAACAACAATCGCAGAATATCCCACTATTCCCGAATTAACATATAATCCTGATGTAACATGGGCTGATATTGAACTTGCAGGCGGTAAGGCAGTTATCAAAGGAACTGAAACAGAGGTTGAGGGTACATTTGCTATTAAAGATACTCGCTTGAATGTTGCTCCTAACCCCAACTTCACAGAAATTGAAGTTGTTTTCACTCCTGATGACCCCGAAGCAGCACTTCCTTATGAATTTACAATTCCCGTAAAGGTTAATCCCGCACATATTTCATTTGTTGACGGCGAAGGCAACGCAGTTGTTGAAGGATTTGAATTTGAAGTTGAACCCGGCACAAAAATGGGTGATGTAAGAGCACTGCTTAATACAGTGCTTCGTGTTCCTGCAAATTCAATTATACAGGTTGAAGACAGCAATAGCTATGCCAAAAATGGCAGAACATATAAGCTCACTGTTCTTTATGATGAAAACGTATATTATACCGGAAAAGAGCTTTACTTCACCGTAAGATTTAAAAATGTTGAACTCACACCCACAATCACTGCAATCGGTCTTAATGCTTTTAAAGTTAATTGCGGAGATTATAAGCCGGCAGGCACATTCACCATTACCTGCAATGGCGAAGAAGTAGCAACAGTAAAAGCAAATCAGGACTTCGATTGTGAAGTATGGACTGATAACGGCGGCACTTATGAAATCAAGGCAAAATACAATCCCACCGAAAATGATTATTTCATCATCAGCGATGCAGAATGGGCAATAACCGTTTATGCAAAGAGAAATCTTAATGTAACTTCTGTTATGACCTATACCGTAAATGGTGATGCATATGCAAAAGAAATAAGAGCAAATGATATTATTGTTGCAAAGACAAGTTATGAAGATTTTGCACACTATGTTATCAAAGACGGCAGTGGCAAGGAAATTGTTCTTGAAGGTGTTGACCTTACATCAAGAGAAATCACATTTGCAATGCCCGACCATGATTTGACTATCGAAATCAAGACAAACAAGCAAATTGAAATGGAAGAAGCTGCTGCAAACTGTGACCACATCTGCCACAGCGACAATCCTCTTTTCCAGATGCTTTGGAAGGTTCTCACATTCATTTTCAGACTCTTTGATGTTCAGCAGTATTGCGATTGCGGCAACCTGCACTATGATGCACCCCTTTTCGGTTAATGAATAATAACAGATTTCAGTTAAGTTCATTTTCATAATTGCACACCACGGCGGCAGTCGTGTCGGAAACACACTGCCACCCGTGCAAAACAAAGCAGATAGAACCAATCCAACATATAGTTCTATTCTCCTTAGTGAAACTGGGGTGACAGAACCCGAACAGCATATGCCAAAGAATGTCTGCGTTCACGCACCTTTGTGCATTTTTTGTCTTGAAATACGACAGTATTCCTGCAACAAAGAAATACCCAAAATGCAC
>JAZUQC010000022.1:0-19813 GCA_045605525.1 Acutalibacteraceae bacterium | reverse complement strand
CACCGACCCCTACCGAGGTGCGCGTATCACCTTGGCAGGACGGGGTCGGAATGCATAATATGCATTCCCTACGGCAAACAACCGACTCCCCGACAAACCGTAATTTGCACTTCCCTTAATCAAAAATCCCACAATTTTCCGTGAAGAACAAAAAAACAGCACCGTCACGGTGCTGTTCTTTTTTCATAAACAAATCTGATTATTCAGCCTTGCTCTTTGCAAAGCAATCGCTGCAGAGGACTGCTCTGTCGTCACGGGGCTTGAACGGAACTCTTGCCGGTCCGCCGCATTCGCTGCAGATAGCATCAAAGAACTGTCTTTCAGTTCTGGGAGCCTGCTTGCGTGCTGCACGGCATTCCTTGCAACGCTGGGGTTCATTTTCGAAACCCTTTTCAGCATAGAATTCCTGTTCACCGGCGGTGAATACAAATTCGTTGCCGCATTCTTTGCAGATGAGTGTTTTGTCTTCGAACATTTTGGTTTACCTCGCTTAGTAAAAAATAGATTTACCCCTGACGCATAGACCTTTACCGGATTATGTGCTGTGGCATTTATCATACAGCTGTTCGTGCTGTTATGACCCTTCCTGCATACTGCTTCTGAGTTTTTTGCGGATTCTTTGCAGGGCATTATCCACTGCTTTTTCCGTTAAACCCAGTTTCCCGGCAACAATTCGATAATTTTTATCAACCAGAAACACACGCAAAACCTTGGATTCAAGAGGCGTGAGCTCTGTTGCCAGGACGGACAGTATTTGTTCCGCTTGTTCGGATGCAACAAAAAGATCTTCCGGGTTTCCGCCGGGGATTACATTTGCATCGTTCAAAGGAACAGATGAGTTCAAAGGCGAATGCTTTAATCTTGTGTCTGCACGAATGGCAGACCGAATTCGGTTGGAGATACAGACCGAGGCGTAGGTGTAAAAGGAGGCTGCCTTTTCGGGTGCATAGGAATACACGGCTGCAAGAAGCCCGAGCATTCCCTCTTGCGCCAAATCGTCGGTTTCAAGCGAAGCGCCAAAGGAACACGAGGCAACGGAATGAACCATTGCTGTATAGCGATCAAGCAGGGTGTTCACCGCCGCCGGATCGCCTTGTTGTGCAAATCGGATAAGTTCCTCGTCCGATTTTACGGAGTTATCTTTTTTATCGGGAGATGCCATCTTACATTCCCCCTTGAATACATAACAAGTAGATAATAAACGAATTATGCACTTTTGTCAATATGCGATTCACTGAATTTTTGCATCTGTTTTTCAACAAATTGCACAAAAAACAACACGACAACCGCCTATTTTTCATTTTTCGCTTTACTTCATACGAATTTTTGCAAAAGGTGCAGGCGGCACATCAGATGAAATGATATCTTCGATCTGTGCACACTGCTCACGGCTGTCTTTAAAGGACCCCAACTGCTCATAAATCGCATAGGCCGCTTCCAGATCGCCTGCCGTCTGCAATTTCTTTGCATGGTTGTAATCTGCAAGCGGAAGAATCAAATGCGTAAACAGTAAAACCACAGAAGCACAAAGCCCGACAAAAAACAGTGTACATGCCGTTAAAATCAGACGTTCTTGCTTTTTTCTGGTTTCTCGTTTTTCTTTTCGCTCTTTTGCGGCAAGGGTTTGCGTATATTTCTTATTTTCCCGCAGCAAGCGGCTCGTTTCTTTTGCACGCATGGTGTCAAAACGGTATTGTTCAGCTTTTCTTGCACAGGCAAGTGCACGGTCGGATGCATCACGGTAATCTGCAAGGCGGCGAAATTCAGCCGCAAGCTCTTCACATTCCTTTTGCGTTGCAAGGCTTCTTTGTTTGGTGCAAAGAGAAGCAAACAAGGCGGCTTTTTGCTCTTGTTTTTCACGCAATTGCATGGCAACATCGAACTGATGTGCCACCGCATCTGCCGCCAAAATCTGTGCACGGGATTGCACATCTTCATTTTGTGCAAAATTTCTTGCCGATTCCGTGGCAAGACGAACGAATGCAGCAACACTGCCGCCGTTTCTGTAATAACAATGCTTATATGATGATAAAATTTCAGGCAACTCATCTTCGGGCATACGGTCATGCAGAATAATCAGCTGTCCGCGGTCTGTATCGCATGAAATCTGCAAATACCGTGCCCAGTCACGTTGCAGCTCATGGTGCAGTAAAATCTGCGAAGTACCCCCCACAAGAAACATCACTTTTGCAGAATGCAGGGCAGAAAAAACGGATGCTTCATCCGTTTCACCGCACACACCACGCAAATATACACGCAAACCGTTTTTAACAAGGCGGTGATATAATTGCACGGCAACCTTGCGATCCGTTTGCGAAATGCTGTCATCTCCTGCGGGGTTGCAGGTAATAAACACATCAAACACCTGCGACTGCAATGCCGCCTGACGAAGACGATTCTGTTGTTCATCAATAATTGCCGCCGTTTCATCAAGAAAAGAACTCAGCTCCGTGTCTGCACTTGCCTGTGCCGCCACATAATGCAAACAGGAGCGAACAGGCAATACATTCAGCAGACCGCTTTCGGCACGCGGGCTTGCGGAATCTGCCAGACGGACATATTCCACTCCGTACTGTGCAAGCACAGCCAACCAATGCGAGCAGGCACTTTCAGGAAAAACGGATGTTATTTCTTCACACATACGAAATGCCGAAACCGTGTTTCCGTCGCGAAGACAATCGCACGCTTTTGTGTAAAGAGAGAGCATTTCAGGGTTGAGCAAAACAGGTGTTGCCTGCACAACACCGCAGTTGACACATTCACAAACAGACGTGCCTGTTTCTGTATTCAAGGCACTGCCGCAGGACAGGCAAGAAAACTGTAACATAAAATCAACCCTTTATTGTTTAATACGATTATATTATACCATAATTCAATCAGAAATGAAAATACGCTTTGCATTTTTCAAGCGAAAAATGCTTGCTTGCATCTTTTTCTTTTTGAACATCACAAGCATTCCAATGTGTTTGGGTTGTGTAACGATCCGTCAACACAATCCCCGCTTCCTGCAGAAGCTGTTCCATCGCAAGCACGATACGATCATCATGATTACACGATGAAATACAAAATACAAAATGATCATTAAAACTTACACTTGAGTAGGTAGACGGCAAGCCGTATCCGCTTGTGTCCCCGTTAACAAACTCAATATGTTCAATGTATTGAGCAATGTCCTGCGTTATATCAACCTTACCGAGATTGGTTATAATTGTAGTTTCATCCGAATGGGATCTTGCCTGCAAAATACGCAACACAGGTGTTTTGATGAAATTCGGCACAAGGCGGACAACGGGATTTTTTGCAAGTCCCGCAAACCCTTTCAGAATGGATTGCAATTCAGACTGTGTCAGATGAGAGCGGATCTGTCCGCGGATCACTTCGGCAATTTCTTCAATCGTCCAGTTCTGTCTGCCGTTCACGGGCAAAAGCACACTGACCTGGTATACAAAATTCCTAAGTGTTTCGGATTCAAAAAAAGCACGCAGATTGACGGCAATATCGACCCCGATGCTGTTTTGAATCGGTTTTTCAGCCGTTTGGATCACGGCAAGCATATATACGGCAGTCATAAATTCCGTCATGGTCAGTTGCAAAGCACGGGCGGCCGCTTGTAACTGTTGTGCGGACATTGCAAGATATGTCAGCCGCAGATAATTTTTTTCATAAACAGCGGGCAGGCGGTGAACATCATGGATTTCGGCTTTTTCTTTTTCGCCGTCAAAATCGCCGTACCGAAGAAAATCATCCGAAATTTCTTTTTCGGTGGGGGATTCCTTCCAATACAGAATTCCTTTTCGCAATTCACTCGGCAGATCCTGCGATAATTCAAGGTAGCGTTGGATCAGTGCAAGCAAAAAAGTCAGAGCACCGTTGCCGTCCGTTATATAGTGTGCGATCTCAAGTGCAATTTTGTTTTCAGTATGTACAACACGAAAATCGGGGCGGTCATCCTTTCGCAGAACAACAGGCTCCCCCTGGCAACCATTTTCAGGACGAATTTCGGGCAATCCGTCCGTTTGTTCCAGATAGTTCCAGAAAAAGCCTTTTTTCAGTTTCGAAAAATAATGCGGAAATCTGTCACGCAGATCCGAAACAGCCTTTTCCAAAATCTTCGCATCAACAATATTCTCCCGCAACACAACCGCCAATCGGAATGTTCTGCCCCATTTTTTTGTTGAAAGGCATGAAAACATAATCGACGGGGTGTCAATTTTCATCCATTTATATTTACTCATAATCTCTCTCTCTCTCACTAAACTGCGGCAACAAATAATTCCGTTTGTTGTTTATTTTATATTTATTAAAATAGCAAAAATGCAGCCGGTTTTTCCGACTGCGTTTTTCTTTTGGCTTTAAGCGGCACGTGTGTAGGTAACCGTGGTCGCATCCTCTGTCAGTGTCAGTGTGTCACCTTTGATTTCGAATGTGTAATTTTTTGTCGATTCAACACCGAAGATGTTGTACGTAACGGTCATGATGTTTTCATTGATCACATAGGTCATATTGCCTGTAAGACCTAACAAGCCGGAAACAGAACCGGTGCCGTCTTCATTAAAAACGATGGAAGATTCGGTTACAACACCGAGTGTGGTCTGCTGAGAAGTCCAGGTACCGATGATCTTTTCTTCAGCCGAACAGGCGGCAAATGCAAGAGTACAAACAAGGATAACAGCAACCAGAAGAACTGAAATTTTGGTTTTCATAAAATAACCTCCGAAAATAATTTATATCCAAACAGGAAAAACCTGCGGAATACATTTTAAATTTGCACACACTGTACCGCACCGTCCAGCGATCTGCCCAGAAACAATTCTGCATTTTCTGTAAAACCTGCGGCATCGTCACTGACAAAATAACGATGTACACCCGCTTCGGCTGAATCATTCAACAGATCATTCGCAGAAAGCAGATCACGCAGTGTATCGGTGGATGCTTCCCCTGAACAGATGATTTCCGTTTCAGGCAAGCACTGTGCCACGGCATCCTTCAAAAGCGGGTAGTGCGTGCAACCGAGCACAAGGGTATCAATTTTTTCACGGTGCAAAGGTTCAAGATATTCGTCCAGAATGATCTGCACGACTCTGTCCCCCTTTGCAAATCTGCCGTTTTCTACCAAAGGAACCAACAGCGGACAGGCACGAGTGAACACCTGAACAGCCGGATCGACGGCCTTTGCCGCCGACGCATACGCACCGCTTTTTTCGGTTGCACGGGTGCAGATAACACCGATTTTTTTATTTACTGACACCTTGACTGCCTTTTGTGCGGCAGGACCGACCACACCGACAACAGGCAGATGATAACGCTGTTCAATCAGTTTGCGTGCCATGGCATCTGCCGTATTGCAGGCAATGACCACGGCCTTGACATCATATTGCAACAAAAAGTCGACATCCTGACAAGCATAGGTCTGAATGGTTTCGCAACTTCTGCTGCCGTACGGTACACGTGCGGTATCACCGAAATAGATAATATCTTCATTCGGCATCTGTTCAATCAGGCTTTTGACGACAGTCAATCCGCCAAGCCCCGAATCGAACACGCCGATGGGTTGTTTCTTTTTCAATTTTATACCTCTAATTCGTTGACGAGCTTCACAAAAACCTCGCCACGTTCCTCATAACAGGAAAACTGATCAAAAGAACTGGTTGTCGGAGAAAGCAATACAACATCGCCCGGCTGTGCTATTTTTTGTGCCTGCTGCAGGGCTTCATCCATGGTTTCAACCACAATACCATCACAACCGACCAACTCATTGACAAGTCTTGCACCGCAAGCACCGAAACCGATTACTTTTTTGACATTACCGATGTGCTTTTTGACTTCATCCATGGCAAGACCTTTTTCGAAACCGCCTACAAGCAGCACCACAGGCTGTGTGAAAGCTTTGAGTGCGGTAATAGTTGCATCGGGATTTGTACCCTTGGAATCGTTGTAATAGCGTACACCGCCCAGTTCGCGCACAAATTCAATGCGGTGTTCCACACCCCTGAATTCAGAAATGACACGGCGGATGATTTCGTCGGCAACCCCTGCGGCTCTTGCCAGTGCCGCTGCAGCCATACAATTCTGCACATTGTGCATACCAACAATTTTGATTTCATCCAGCGGCAGAATCTTTTCTTCGCCTGCCCACATCCAACCGTCAGCAAGATGATAAAAAACTGCTTCGTTTTGCAGACTCATATCGAGCGTTTTGCAGGGCACGGGATACATGCCGCAATAATCCACAACTTCCGAATCATCCGTATTTCGGATGAACAGTTCATCTTCGGTCATGCGACGGTAAACACGGGTTTTGGATTCATAGTAATTCTGCAAAGACCCCATAACATCCACATGGTCGGGAGTGAGATTGAGGATCACGGCCGCTTGCGGATGAAACTGCACAATATCAACAAGCTGAAAATTGGAAATTTCAAGAATAATATAATGTCCTTCATTTTCGAGCAGATTATAATCGAGAACCGTACGGCACAGCGGAATGCCGATATTACCCGTTACATGGGTTTTGTCGGGATAAGCCGCTTTGACGATTTCCCCCAGCAGTGTGGCGGTTGTTGTTTTGCCGTTTGTGCCCGTCACCGCAAGATAATGCTGCGGTTTTGCAACCATAAAAGCAAGTTCAATTTCGGTAATGACGGGAATTGAGCGGGCTCGCAACTGCTTTACAAACGGTTTTGAGGAGGGTATGCCCGGATTTTTAATAACAAGGTCATAATTCTCTTCAAAAACATCGGGTGTCTGCCCTACAATGTGCACGCCCTTCGCACGCAGGTCTGCGGCTTCTTTGATTGCACTTTCCTCGCGCATTTCAGACAAGGTAATGTCTGCACCGAGTTTATCAAGCAGGTCTATTGCAGCAAGGCCGCTTCTTGCAAGTCCGATTACAAGAACTTTTCGACCGTGAAAATCATACATAACAAAGATTCTCCTCTTTCAGAAGTGTCAGGCGGCTTTGTTCAAAGTCACCGACAGCATATTGACCAAACCAAAAAAGACGGTTTTGATAAAAGCAATAATTTTTTCTGCAAGGTTAAGCTGAACAGGTTCTTTTACTTTTTCGGCAGGATTTACAAGGTCAGAAACATCATATGTGCAAACAACCACTTTGATACCCGCATAATACTGTGAAACAAAACGGACACCGTCTTTTGTTGTTACAACACACATGCCTTCTGCTTCCGCTTCGTCACCGAGATTGCGGTCAAACAGATGTGTCATCACACCTGTGTCAAGATCAATGGCAAAAAACGGCTGTTCGGCACCGATATCGCAGGATACATACAGTACATTGCCGTAAACATCCGCCCCCTGACAGCGGTGCAGGGTCACGTTTTCACCGTCCATATTTGTCAGTTCCAAAAAACCGGCAAATTCAAAAGTGTCAAGGCTGAACACATTCAAGCGATCCGCTTCGCTCCATTCTGCTGTGTAGAACACATTTCTTTCATGGTCTACGGCTACCCACGGAACACCGTCCATGTGCATACGGATATCACCGTTTTCGAAATTGACATCGTCTTTCTGCTCAATCGGCTGACCATCTGCGGTAACCGCGATCGGCAAACGCTTATAAGACAGCAAAGCAAGGCTTTCGGCATCAAACACGGCAATGTACGGATTGTAGTACCCCGAATCCTCGATGGCGGCATAAATCTTGCCGTCGTGGTAATCAATACCGCCGACATGGAAACAGCCGTCCATTTTTGCTTCAAACGGAATGGCATCGGGATTGATGTTGACTGCATCCCCTGCGAAGGTGGTTTTCAGAATATCGCTGCACTGAAAAACGAACTCATTGGAGCCGAAAAAGAGGTATTCTCCGTCAGAAGCAACGCCCTGTGCACGGTACAGTGCATCCAGCAGCAGATAATCATCTGCCGCAAGCAGACGGTCTTTTTCGGTTTCAGTTGCAGAAACGCCGAAACAGCAAGCGGTGAAAATCATCAGACTCAACAACAAAGCAATTGCTTTTTTCACAAAGAACCCTCCTTTAGGTTTTTACTCTTCGGTAATTTTTTCAAAAACGGCTGTATAGACGGCAGATGTATTACCGACGGTAATGGTGCGGGTCGCCTGGGTATTGCCGTCACTCCATTTTACAAACTTATAGCCTCTTTCGGGGGTTGCGGTAATGGTGACGGTGGTGCCGGGCACATACATATCACTGCCCGTAACCGTACCGCCTTCATCACAAAGAACGGTGATGCTGACATAAACACGGCTGACGGTCAGATACACCGTACTGCCTTTTTCGGCAACACTGCCTGCAGACGGGAACTGTGTCATAACATTGCCGTTGGTGCCCGTTCCGCTGTAATCGTAAGAAATGCTGACCTTAAAGCCTGCATTTTCAAGTGCAGTCTTTGCGGCGGCTTCTGTTTTGCCGACCACGTTGGACACAGTTGCATTCTTATCGGTAACCGTTACGGTGCAGGTTGCGGTCTTTCCGCCTGCAGTCGCGGTGATTGTAGCAGTACCTGCCGCTTTGGCAGTAACCGTACCGCCCGAAACGGTGGCAACTTTTGTATTGGATGAAGACCATGTAACGGTCTTATCGGTTGCATTGGAAGGTGCAACGGTTGCACTCAACGAAACCGTTTCGCCGACATTCAGACTTGCACTTGTTCTGGACATGGTAACACCTGTTACGGCAACGGAAGAAGCGGTGACAGACACTGTGCAATAGGCTGTTTTTCCGCCGTCGGCAGTTGTGGCAACGATCGTTGCAGAACCGACCCCCTTTGCGGTGACAACACCGTTGGAAACCGTGGCAACGCTTGTATTGGATGAAGTCCAGTTAACGGTCTTATTGGTTGCATTGGAAGGAGAAACAGATGCCGTCAGTGTGCGGGTACCGCCGACACTCAGGGAAACAGCTGTCGGAGATACTGTAATCCCTGTCACAGCAACAGTGTTGTTCCCCGTGCTCGGATTGGTGGGTGTGGTTGTTGCGGCATTCTTACCGAGGCTGACAACAAGCGTGATTGCATCGCCTGTTTTAGCGGTTGCACCTGCAACAAGACTCTGCGAGATAACCGTCTTTTCCGGCACGGTATCATGGTGCTGTTCAACGATGGAAACATTCAGACCGAGGGATGTAAGCGTGTCTTTGGCAACGGTCTGATTCTGACCGACCATATTGGGAACAGTCACATCCGTTGCGGCAACAACGGCAACCGTGCAGGAGGCGGTTTTATTGCCGTCCACGGTGGTGGCGGTAATAATGCAAGTGCCTTCCGCAACACCCGAAACCACACCGTCGGAAGTGACGGTTGCGATACCGGGCACAGAAGTGCTCCATGCAACGGTGGGATTCTTTGCATCCACAGGTGTGATGCGTGCGGTCAGTGTGATCTTCTGCCCGACAGCAACGGTGGCAACAGACTTGTCGAGCGTGACCCCCGTGACAGTGCCTTCCTGCTTGCCGAGGCTGACAGTGATAGTAACCACCGAGCCACGGGGTGCTTCGGTATTTGCAACGGGAGATTGTCCCGCAACAAAGTCTTTTGCCATTACGTCACTGCTGATATTGCGTTTCAAGACCCGGAAACCGAGATCTTTCAGCAAAATTTCCGCATCATTTGCATTCATACCGACAAGGGACGGTATTATTTCTTCAGCTTTGGTTGCCTCTTCACTCGGCTGTTCAGACGGAGCTGTATCACTCGCATCGGAAACCTGATCGCTCGGCTCCGGCTGTCCGATGACGGGATCATCATTCAGGAAAAACTTGACACCGAATGCCGAAAGTGCAACCACAGCCAAAACAGCAATCACGGTCAGCACCGTGGTCAGTCGGTCACGTTTTTTCTTGACTTCTTTCACGCTGTCAACAGCAATGGCAGGTTCGCCGGTTGTTTGCTGTTCATAGTTTGTTTCAGGCACATAAACATTTTCCGCGTTTTCGGACTGTTCAACGGGCGTTACCGCTTCGGCATCTTCGCCGGATTCTTCCGCTTGAGAATACAGCACCGCATTGAGAGCATCTTTCATTTCGGCGGCAGAAGCATAACGGTCCTCAATCTCGGGAGAACATGCTTTGAGAATAATAGCCGAAAGGGCCTCTCCTGCATTTTCGGGAGGTGGTAACGGCTCACCGTGGAACCGCTTTTCATTGGCAAGAACGGTATCGGACAATGCCAACGGCTGCGGATAAGGCGGCATAAAGGGCAGACGGTTATTGTTGAGCAAACCGTAAAGCAAGAGCCCCAAAGAATAAATATCCGAAGACGGAACAGGATCTTCCCCGTAATAGACTTCAGGTGCCATATAGCAATTTGCATCAATATCAGTCAAGGTGGACAGTAAATTGCCGTTGGGATCTTCAATTGCAAAATCACCGACCTTGAATACGCCGTCTGTTGAAACAAAAATATTCTGCGGACAGATATTGCGATGTACAATATCATGCGGATGGCAGAATTCGAGCATGGAACACACATCACAACCCAACAGAACCGCATCTCCGATGGTAAAGGGATTGGAGCGGATATATTCGGGCACGGGTGTGACCATTTCCATGCGGATAACAATATCCCAACCGGGTTCATCCCCGCGGGAAAGAACTTCGTATTCTTCATACGCAGTTACATTGATGTGGTCTTTGAGTGCCTGCATCATTTCGATTTCGGCAACATAATCCACCTGCAGTTTTTCCGCATAATTTCCCTCAGGATCCAAACCGGGATCGGGCATGCGGATAACTTTCAGGGCCTTGGACGGCTCATCAGAGTCCTTTTTGCGGATTTCATATATACCGCCGATTTCATTTTCATAAATCGGACGTTCAATGTACCATTCGCCGAAAAACGGCTCATAGCTTTTTAAGTCTCTCATAATTAAACCCCTTTATACAATTAGGCATCTTCAGGCGTAAAAACCTATTTTTAATAATAACATAATAATAAAACAAAGTCAATGTGATTTTATCATTTTCAACTGCCAAAACATACCATACATTACTTTGCTGTTATGTTGCTGAAAAACATAAAATCGCATTTTTGAATTTTTATTCTTTTTTATGATTATTTATTCACCCTTGATATATAATTGCAACGCAAGAATATCTTTTTCATCCTTTTCGCGATGCAGGCGTTTTTTCAATTCCAACACTGCCTGCGGCGTCTGAATACAGATGCCGTCACAGTGGATAAAAACAATATCTTCCTGCGGGGTCACATACAGTTCAATATCCTCCCCGATCGCATAATGACGGCGTTCTTTGTCTAACAAAATAAGTTCCTGTGTTGTCTTAAGATGTAAAAATGCGGCCTCATTCACATGCAGGTCAATATCACTTGTCTGCTCACGCAATCCGTAAAACAGCATTGCTCCACCTGCAAGCACACAGTATGATCCATCCGGCATTGCAAGAGCTTTTACTTTCTTTATTAGTGTATTTTTATCCAAATCAAAAGCACCCCTTTAGTAACATACGGTTTTATTTTACTTATTTTAACAAAAATAGCAAGAGGGATGTAAAAAGATGTTGAATTTTTCATTAAACTCATATATAATAAATAAGTTATTTAATTGTCGGAAGATTATTTTCAATTTTACTTTGTCAGGAGTCTTTTTTTGTGAAAAAATTTCTTTGTGCCGTGGCGGCAATCCTGCTATGTGTGTCTGTAACAGTCATGTCCGCCTGCACTGACACGCAGACGGAAAGTGAACAATATGATATCGTCACCACTGTGTTTCCCGCTTATGATTTTGCAAGAGCGATTGCGGGTGAAACGCTTAAAATCAAAATGCTGATTACGCCCGGCGGTGAAGCCCACGGTTTTTCGCCGACGCTCGATGATCTTGCCGCTGTGCAAAACTGCAAATTGTTCATTTACACAGGCGGTCCGACCGATGCGTGGGCCGATGAACAATTCAGAAGCGGCAACCTCGACACAAGTCGTTTCACTGCATTTTCCATGATGGAGCATGCAGATCTGCTTGCCATGCCCGAGGCACTTGAAGACCATAACCACAACCACGCAGAACATGACGAAGACGGTGAATATGACGAGCACGTGTGGACATCCCCTGCAAACGCAATCCGTTTGATTGAAGACATCTGCGAAGAACTTTGCGTCCTTTATCCCGCCCATGCCGACACATTCCGCACCAATGCAACCGAATACACTGCCAGTATCCGTTCCTGTGAAGCGCAAATGCAGGAAATTGTGAGCAATGCCCACAACAAAATGCTTGTTTTTGAAGACCGTTTTCCGTTTGTATATTTCTGCGATTATTTCGGTCTTTCCCACACGGCGGCATTCGGCAGTTGTGCAGGCAATACGGAAGTTTCCGCAGCAACCCTTGATACACTCATCAACACCATTGAAGACAACAACATTCCCTGCGTGTTGCATCTTGAATTTTCAAAAATGATAACTGCAGACCGTATTGTCGAACAAACGGGCTGTAAAAAATATGAATTCCATTCTTATCATAATATTTCACAGGAAGACTTTGACAACGGCATAACGTATGTTGATCTGATGCTTCGTAACATCCCCGTTCTGAAGGAGGCGCTGTCCTGATGCCGTTATTATCATGCAAAAACGTATCCCTTGCTTATGACGGGGCAACGGTGGCTACCGACATCACATTTGACGTAAATGCAGGAGATTATCTGTGCATTCTCGGCAGAAACGGATCGGGCAAAAGCACCCTCATCAAAGCCCTTGCAGGGCTTATCAAACCCGCAGACGGGCAAATTATATACGGTGAGGACTTAACCGCAAAACAGGTCGGTTATCTGCCGCAGGCAACCGTGATTCAGAAAAACTTTCCCGCATCGGTACGTGAAGTTGTGCTTTCGGGCACAAGAAGTCTGTTTTATTCAAAAAAGGACAAGCAGAAAGCCGATGAAGTGTTGCAGATGCTCGGTCTTACCGACATTGAAAAACATTCCTGTTCGGAGCTTTCAGGCGGACAGCTGCAACGTGTTTTGCTT
Source organism: Acutalibacteraceae bacterium (assembly GCA_045605525.1). GTDB lineage: Bacteria > Bacillota > Clostridia > Oscillospirales > Acutalibacteraceae > RUG806. The sequence continues at coordinate 6,858 of JAZUQC010000022.1, read as the reverse complement.
GCAAGAGCCTTGTGTGCATCCACAAAACTTTTGTTGCTGGATGAACCGACAGCGGGGCTGGACAAGCTTGTAACCGAAGAACTGTACGGCATTGTCAACAAACTCAACCGCGAACAAGGCATTACCGTCATTATCATTTCACATGATATTGACACCTCCCTGACCGATGCCACCCATATTCTGCACATGGATCATCGTGTCTTGTTTTACGGCACATCGGACGAATACATCAACTCCGGCAAAGCCAAACGCTTCTGGGGGGTGGGAGAATGATCGGTACCTTAATTTCCTCCATTGATTACAAGCCTCTTTCATATTATCTGACAAGCGACTTTATGTTGCCCATCATTCTCAAGGCTCTTGCGGTGGGACTTCTTGTCTGTCTTTGCTGTTCTCTGCTCGGTGTTACGCTGGTACTCAAACGATTCTCCATGATCGGTGACGGACTTTCACACACGGGCTTCGGTGCACTTGCCATTGCAACCGTGCTCGGTGCCACGGGAGCTGCCTATCATATCACATTGCCCATTGTTGTGATTGCTGCATTTTTCCTGCTTCGCACGGGTGAAAACAGCAAAATCCACGGCGATACCGCCATTGCTGTGTTGTCCACGGGGGCTGTCGCATTCGGCAGTCTGCTGTATAATTTTTCAAACCAACGCTATCAGGAAATCTGCACTTCCCTGTTCGGTTCGGCGGGTATTTTCACCATCAGCAACACAGATCTGCTGTTCAGCATTCTGGTTTCGATTGCGGTGCTCGTGCTGTTTGTTGTGTTCTACAACCGCATTTTTGCAATCACATTCGACGAAGCCTTTGCAGGCTCCGCGGGTATCAATGCATCCGTTTACAGATCGCTGATTGCGGTGTTGACCGCCGTAACGGTGGTTGTAGGCATGAAAATGATGGGATCCATTATGATTTCGGGTCTTATCATTTTCCCTGCCCTTGCCGCAATGCGCCTGTGCAAAAGTTTCAAGAGTGTGGTCATCTGTTCGGTTGCAACGGGTATTTTCTGTTTCCTTGCAGGATTTTTCACTGCCGTTTGCATCGGGTTCCAGACCGGCCCGATGGTTATTCTTTTCAATATCATTGTTTTTCTGCTGTTCACGGCAATCAACTTTTTGCAGAATCTGATCAAAAAACATAAAGGAAAGGAACTGCCCTTTTCCAAACAGGAAGTCAGCGGGCTTGTTACCCTCGCCGCCGTGCTGACAGGCATCGTGGCATTGATTATTACCATTGCTGTGCAATAACAAAACACCTGCAAGCGAACCAAAAAAGGTAGCTTGCAGGTGTTTTAATTTCACTTCAAGTCCGTTATATCGTTTGCGACAAAGTCGCAATATCGTTTGACCGTAAGGTCAATATCGTTGATGGGAAGCATCATATCGTTTTGTGCCGCTGATACAAGCCCTTTGTTCTCGCTTTGCTCGAAACGATATTTGAAACTTCGTTTCAAAACGATGTTGTGTCCTGCGGACACAAACACAAAAAAAGAAAGCACTTTTTGCGAAGTGCTTTCTTTTTTTGGTGCGCGTTAACGGACTTGAACCGCTGACCACTCGCACGTCAAGCGAGTGCTCTACCAACTGAGCTAAACGCGCATTTCTCAACTGCGAGAGGTATTATAACCCATCAGGTGGCAAAAGTCAAGTCTTTTTTTCTTAAATTTTCAATTTTTTTATTCCGCCTCGTCATTGAGCAGCATCCACTCTTCAAACAGGCTTTCGAGTTCTTCCGTTACAGTCTGCAGATCAGCAGTCAGTTTCAGAATCCGTTCATAGTCGGCGGCAAGTGCAGGATCGTTGAGTTGTTCTTCAATTTCCGTCTTTCTGGCTTCCGTTTCGGCAATGGCAGTTTCAAGACGGCTGATGCGGGTCTTTTTCTTGCGTGCCTGACTTTCGAGTTCTTTTCGCTGTTTATATTCATTGGGCTTTTTTTCGGCGGCGGCTGTTTCCTTTTTCACAACAGCGGTTTCATGAACGCGCTGTGCATAGGTGTCGTAATTACCTTCCATGGGAATAACGGACGTGCCGTTGAAAGCCATGATTTTGTTTGCAATGCGGTTGACAAAATAACGGTCATGCGATACAGCGAGAATGGTACCGTCATATTCCGCCAAAGCATCTTCAAACACTTCACGGGATTGAATGTCAAGATGGTTGGTCGGCTCGTCCAGAATCAGCAGATTCGGCTTTGAAAGTATGAGCAACAGCAAAGCCACTCTCGCACGTTCGCCGCCCGAAAGTTCGCTCATTTTCTTTTCGATTTCATCGCCTTTGAACAGGAACACACCGAGATAACCGCGGATTTCAGATACAGTCAGTTGCGGGAATCGTTCATAGACTTCCATAAGAATCGTACGGTCGGAATTGAGCCCCGTCTGATTCTGATCGAAATAGCCGATTTTGACATTGGCACCGAAATAGGCATAGCCTGCATCGTGCGGCAGCCTTCCCGTCAGAACCCGCAACAGTGTGGTTTTGCCGCAACCGTTGGGACCGAGCAGGAATACACGGTCTTCGCGGTAGATATTCATGGAAACATCTTCGAACAGTGTGTGCGTACCAAAGCTCTTTTTAAGTCCCTTTGCCATCAGCACATCGTCGCCCGTGCGGCAGGATGCAGTCAGACGCAGTTTCAGGTTGGATTGCGGCGGGGGCATTTCGGGCAATTGTGCACGAAGATGTTCAATTTCTTTTTCTTTACTTGCAATGGTTATGTAGTTGCGTTTCTGATTAAACTGCTTTTGCTGTACAATGATACCTTCAATTCGCTCGATTTCCTTGGAAATACGCTCGTATTCACGGCGTTGGCTTTCCATGGTTTCGGCTTTGAGCTTCATATACAGCGAATACCCGCCCTTGCCGCAACGTGCCGTACCGTTGGTGATTTCAATGGTGCGGTCGGTGACACGGTCGAGGAAATAACGGTCATGGGAGATGATGATTGCAGCTCCCTTGTATTTGAGCATATAGTCTTCAAGCCATTCCACACTGGCAATGTCGAGGTGGTTGGTCGGCTCGTCCAATAACAAAAGATGTGGTTCGCTCAGAAGCAGTTTGCCGAGGCTGAGTTTGGTGCGCTGACCGCCGCTGAGGGCAGTAACAGGCAATGTATGCTCACTTTCGGGGAAACCTAAACCGACAAGGCAGGAACGCGCCCTTGCTTTATAGGTAAGTCCGCCTTTGTTCTGGTATTCTTCGGTCAGCTGTGCCTGTTTGGCAATGAGTTCATCGGTATTCCCCTCGGCATTTTCAAGTGCGGTATGCAGTTCTTCCAACAGCACTTCCATGTGTGAAAGATCGGAGAAAACGGTGAGCATTTCTTCATACACACTGCGGCTGCTGTCGCGGCAGGCATGCTGTTCAACAAAGCCGACCTGCGTACCCTTGGCAAAATAAAAACTGCCGCCCGTGGGTTCATGCTCGCCGGTCAGAACCCTGAAAAGTGTTGTTTTGCCGCTTCCGTTTCTGCCGATGAGGCCGATGCGGTCATTTTTGGCAACCTCAAAAGAGACGTCCGTGAGGACATCTCTGTGTGCAAACGACATTCTTAATTCGGATACGGTAAGAAGTGACATTTTTTATACTCTGATTTCTACGATTTTCATACTTCCCTGCAATGTAAAATTGCCGTGGTTTGCGGGCACAAAAATACAGGATCCCTTTTGCAGTGCAATAGTCTGTTTTTCATCGGAAAGTGTGCCTTTGCCGTCAGTGACAAGCAGACTTACGAAAGAGGATTCGTCAGCATTGCGGACGGTTTCTCCGTCAAGCACAAGTGCGGTCATGGAGAAATATTCGCACGAAGCGAGTAACTGTTTTGTGCCGCCGTCAATGTTTTCAACTTCACCCTGTGCGGAAAAATCGCGTTCGGGTTTATTCAGATGCACAACATCCAGTGCCTTATCGACATGCAATTCTCTCTGTTTTCCGTCCTTGCCGACGCGGTTATAGTCAAACACGCGGTAGGTTACATTGGAACTCTGTTGCACTTCCGCAAGCAGAATGCCTGCACCGATGGCATGCAATGTGCCGGCAGGAATAAAGCAGACATCGCCGGGCTTGACGGGAACGCGGTTGCATTTTTCAAGCAGTGTTCCCTGCTCAATGGCGGTACGGCATTCGTCTTTTGTAAGATCGCCGTTAAAACCGTAAATCAGTTCAGCCCCCTCGTCGCAATCAAGGATATACCATGCTTCGGTTTTGCCGTTTTCGTTTTCGACGCGGCGTGCATATTCATTTTCGGGATGCACCTGCACAGACAGTCTGTCACGTGCATCAATGAATTTAACAAGCAACGGAAAATCGGGAAGCTCCGCACACTTTGTACCGAGTTTGTCTTTACCGTGTTTTTCAACGGCTTCAATGAGTGTCAGGCCGTCATCTTCACCGCCGACGACAACACTCGGGCCGTCCTTATGGGCAGACAGCATCCATGCTTCTGCAATATTATCCGCTTCGGTCTGAAAACCGAAGCCGTCTTTCATGCGGTTGCCGCCCCAGATAATTTCCTTAAGAGCCGGTTTCAGGTTGAGAATTTCCATACAAAACCCATCCTTTTTTACAAATATGGATTGAGTATACCCTATTTTTGTTTTTTTGTCAATCTATTCCCACGGCTTCCCACAAACGGCGCAGAACGGCATTTTTGCAACCGCCGATTTTGTTACAATTCGGCAGATTTGTACAGATCGTACTTTTTGTTCCGTTATGAAAAACCGTTACCTGCATAATAATATTCTTTTCAAGCACACTGCAATATTGTTCATAAGAGTTGAAATGTTTTTTCAAATGTATCACCCATCATCATTATATAGCAGACTGTCCGAAAATAAACGCAGGTATTGGCGAGAAATATTTTAATTATTTTTGAATAATTGCACACATTTTAAAGTAAGTATTGACAAAATGTGCATTATTGGATATACTGAAGCCAAATATTCTTTTTTATAAAGGAGATACAAACGTGGACGTTCCCATACGATCGTGGCATTTGCTTGCAGCATCGGCTGATGCAACTGCCGATGCAGTTTCATCAGGAGTCGGCGGAGAAATTCTGTCAAAAATCATTGTTTTGTTCATTCTGATTCTGGTCAATGCGTTTTTTGCAATGTCGGAGATTGCCATTATTTCGCTCAACGACACAAAAATACAACGCATGGCGGAAGACGGCAACAAAAAAGCAAAACAGGTTTGCAAACTGACCGAAAATTCTTCTCAGTTTCTGTCCACCATTCAGATCGGTGTTACATTGGCAGGCTTTCTGACCAGTGCTACGGCGGCATCTTCCTTTGTACCGCTGTTAAGTCCGTTTGTGGAGTCCTTATTGCCGACACTCAGCCCCTCGCTGATTGAAAGCGTTTTGATGATTCTGATCACCATTGTCATTTCGTATTTCTCGCTCGTGTTGGGTGAGCTTGCCCCCAAAAGAATCGGTATGATCTATGCAGAAAAAGTGTCTTTCAAAGTCATCGGCATTCTGCTTGTGATTGCGAAAATTACCAAACCTTTTGTAAAAGTGCTTGCTTTTTCCACCAACCTTGTAGCCCGTGTATTCGGCGTTGACCCGAATGCGGACGAAGAAGAGGTAACGGAAGAAGAAATCAAAATGATGGTCGATGTCGGCGAAGAAAAAGGTGTTATTGAAGACCTGCAACGCGACATGATCAACAATATTTTTGAATTTGATGACATTAACGCAGCAGATATCATGACCCACCGCGTAGATTTGACCTGTGTAAATGCAGATGAGCCGCTGGATGAATTTCTGCGTAAAACACTGGTTGAAAGCGGCTATTCACGTATCCCCGTATATGAAGACGATCTTGACTCCATCATCGGTGTTCTGTATGTCAAGGATCTTATCAAATACATTGCAGGCTCACTGCCTGAGGGCATCACCCCCCGTCAGGTCATGCGTGAGGCATTTTTCGTTCCCGAAAGCAAGCCTTGCGGCGGTCTTTTCCGTGAAATGACAGACCAACGTATTCAGATCGCCATTGTGGTGGATGAATACGGCGGAACGGCAGGTATTGTAACACTGGAAGACCTGCTTGAATCCATTGTCGGCAACATCCGCGATGAATACGACTTTGACGAAGAAGAAGAGATCAACCAGATCAATGAAACAACATTCGATGTAGACGGCAGCACGTCCATTGACGAGCTTGACGATCTTGTCGGTGTCAAAATCCCGGAAGGCGATTATGACACTGTTGCAGGATTTGTTCTGTATCAGCTTAAAAACCTTCCCGTCGGCGGAGAAATGTTCGATTTCGAAAATCTGCATTTCACGGTAACGGAAGTGGAAGAACGCAGAATCTGTGCTGTCAAAATCGAAATTCTGCCGAAAGAAGAAACCGAGAAAGAAGAAGAAAAACCTTTTGACCGTCTCAGACGGGACAGAGAAAAGGACTCCGATAAAAACTGAATCATCCCCACCGCTAAAACCGATGGGTTGGCCCCTGCAAGGGGTTCTGAATTTTAGCACCGCATTACTATTTTAAGCAGCCGCTCCCGTGCGGCTGTTTATTTTTGCTTACTTATTCGGGTTATCCGTAAACGGGGCACTATATTCTTTTATGCTTATTTGGTCGTGTGTACAATCTTCTCACAGCTGATTTTTATGTATTCTGCGACCGCCTTTTTATTTGGATCTTCACGGAAAGTTGTGGGATGAAGAAAACAAATTGCGGTTTGTCGGGGAGTAGCGGTTACGCACAGACCGCCCTCCTCCACCCTTGTCGCCCCTGAAAGGTTATTCCCCTGTTAGGGGAAATGTCAGCGAAGCTGACAAAGGGGTTCCCGTTTTCGGAGAAAAAGATGTCTGCGTTAGCAGACAGAGGGGTTC
>JAZUQC010000021.1:0-33312 GCA_045605525.1 Acutalibacteraceae bacterium | reverse complement strand
CTTGGTCGCTCGCGGTCGAAACAATCCACCGGATTGTTTCTCTGTACCGCTCGTCCTTCGAATCCCTATTATCAACACGAAATAAAAAAAACACCACCTATCGTTGATGTTTTCTTTATTTGGCAGAGGAATAGGGATTCGAACCCCAACAAACAGAGTCAGAGTCTGTCGTGCTACCGTTACACCATTCCTCTAAACGCAAAGCTATTATACACACCGAAGGGGGTGTTGTCAAGTCTTTTTTTGAAAAATTTTCATTTATTTTTATTATTTATTTTACAGAATAAAAAACATCGGTGCGGGTTGAATTTTCGCACCGATGAAAGATATTTTTTCAGTTTTACAGCAGGGAAGCGGCGGCTTTGTCAAGAAGCAGTACGCAGTCTGCGTGGTTCTGCAGAATGGAAGCGGGAACAGACGCGGTTACTTCGCCCTTGACCGTGTCGTGAATGGCCTGTGCCTTTGCGGGGCCTGTTGCAATCAGAACGATTTTCTTTGCTGCCATGATGGAGCCGACACCCATGGTCAGTGCATAATGCGGCATGGGATTTTCGTCAAAATAACGGCTGTTTGCCTGCAGGGTGCTGTCGGTCAGTTTGACTTTGAATGTGCCCGTTGTGAATTCGTCAGCGGGTTCATTGAAGCCGATGTGGCCGTTGTTGCCGATGCCCAGAAGCTGAATGTCAATTCCGCCTGCTGCAACGATTGCAGCATCAAAATCGGCGGCTTCCTTTTCTGCATCTTCTGCGTTGCCGTCCAGAATATGCACATTTTCTTCTTTGATATCCACAGCATTGAAAAGATTTTCATGCATGAATGTGTAGTAGCTGTTTTTGTCATCCTTGGGCAGGTCGCAGTATTCATCAAGGTTGAATGTGCGGATGTCTGCAAAGCTGATTTCGCCTGCTTTGTACATTTCAATCAGACGATTATAAGTCGGCACGGGGGATGCGCCCGTTGCAAGACCGAGCACACTTGCAGGGTTCTTTTTGATCTGTGCAGCAAAAATATCAGCGGCAGCAAGAGCCAGTTCGTTTGCATTTTCAAAAATTCTGATTTCCATAACAAACCATCCTTATCATTTTTGGCATTATTATAACACTGTTCTTTGTTTGTGTCAATCGCTAATCACTCTGCTTTTTCTTTGCCGAGCGAGCAAAGAAGCAGCCAAAGGGAAGAAAAGAAGCCGAGTTTTTCTACTTCCGTCTCGGCAACCAGCGGAATCTGTGCAATCACTTCCTCAGCCGCAAACACGGTAAGTGTTCCGAGTTGCTGTCCTTTTTCCACGGGGGCTTCAATTTCACTGACGAGTTCCACCTTTTGTGTCACGCTTTCGCTTGTGCCTTTTTTCAGCAAAACACCCTTCACATCTTCTGCAAAAACGGGACGGATCACACGTTCTTTGCCGTGCAGAACCGCCACTTCGGTAATCAGGGAATCATCCAGAACAGGGGTATAATTCTCATAATTGGCAAATCCCCAGTTGAGCATGGATTTTGCGGATTCAAAACGGTCGGAACTGTTTTCGGAACCCATCACCACGGCAATCAGATTCAGCCCGTTGCGTGTTGCACTTGCCGAAACGCAACAGCCTGCTTTTTCGGTGGTGCCTGTTTTTAATCCTGTTGCACCGTTGTAAAAACGAATGAGCTTGTTGGTGTTCACAATTTCCGTTTCACCGTTGCGCAAAGTATCCATCCATATTGTTGTGTAATCCGTGATAAACGGATACTGCAACAATGCCTGTGACATCAGTGCCACATCGTAAGCGGTGGTCAGATGATTGCTTGCGGTATCATCAAGCCCCGTGCAGTTTTCAAAGGTCGTGTTTGTCATCCCCAACTGTGCGGCTTTTTCATTCATCTGTTGCACAAAGGCTTCGTCACTGCCCGCAATGTGTTCACCGAGTGCTGTGCAGGCATCGTTTGCACTGTAAACGGCAGTGGCTTTGAGCAGATCGTTTACGGTCATGGTCTCTCCGGGTTCAAGCCAGATCTGTGAGCCGCCGCGGGAAGCGGCTGTTTCACTGACCGTCACGCTGTCACCGAGTGCAATTTTGCCGCTGTCAATGGCTTCGCAGATGAGAAGTAACGACATGATTTTGGTAACGGAAGCAGGATAAACCGCTTCGTTTTCATTGAGTGCAAGCAGAACTTTCCCTGAATCCGCATCCATCAGCACGGCAGACTTGGCTTTGATCTGCTGTGTAAATTCCACGGCTTGTGCTTCCTGCGAATAGATCATGTTTTCATCGACTGCAAGTTCTTCTGTTTCAGTCATGTCTGCAACCGAGGTCTGATCCGCAAAAACGGGCACAACAAAACCCCACAGAATGCACAGTGCCAATAAGATGGCTGTAAGTTTTTTCTTCATAATACCCTCCGGACAAAATTATTCAATCAATTCTATTCACCTGTACAATAAAAAATACCGCTTCAGATTGATTTGCGGTGAAAAGTGTTGTATAATATAATCCTTATTTATTACACGTATGTGGTGAACAACATGAATGTCCGTTTTTATACTTTAGGTTGCAAAGTCAATCAATATGAATCCGAGCAAATACGCTGTTTGCTTGCAAAATCCCCGTTGGCAGACACCGATGTCGATATTTATATCGTCAATTCCTGTACCGTAACGGCGGAAAGTTCCCGCAAAACGAGGCAGGCTCTCAATCGTATCCGCAAAGACAATCCAGACTCCGTGCTGGTTCTGACGGGCTGTTATCCGCAGGCATTCCCCGAAGAAGCCGCACAAACGGTTGCAGACATTGTAACGGGAAACCGTTCCAATATAAAAATTGTTGAATTGATTTTCTCGTTTTTGCAGACGGGAAAAAGAGTGATCGCTGTCGAAGATCACGAAAAAAATGAAACCTATACCGAATTTGCAATTGATGACTTTTCGGGGCACACAAGAGCTTTTATAAAGATTCAGGACGGCTGTAACCGTTTTTGTTCTTATTGCATTATTCCTTATGCACGAGGCAGATCCCGTTCGAGAAAATTGGAAGATATTGAAGCGGAATTGAAAACACTCGCATCAAAAGGCTACAGGGAAGTGGTGCTGACAGGGATTGACCTTTCCGTTTACGGGGCAGACATCGGCTGTGATCTTGCCGATGCGGTCACGCTTGCACAAAGCATTGACGGCATTGACCGCATCCGTTTAGGTTCACTTGAACCCGATAAAATGACGGGGATGCAGTTATCCCGTTTTGCGGATTGCGATAAATTCTGTCCGCAGTTCCATTTGTCTTTGCAAAGCGGCAGTGATGCCGTTCTGAAACGCATGAACCGCCATTACACAAGCGCGGAATATGCAAATCTTTGTGAACAGATTCGTGTGCAGTTTGCGGATGCCGTCATCACAACGGACATCATCACGGGTTTTCCCGGTGAAACCGAAGAAGATTTTCTTCAGACCATCGAATTTGTCAAACAGATCGGTTTTGAAAAGGTGCATGTTTTTCCCTTTTCGGAGCGAAGCGGAACAAGAGCCGTGCAGTTTGACGGCAGGGTAGAGAAAAAAATACGCGAAGCTCGTGCAAGGGAATTAACGCAGGTCTGTAACAAAATCCGTCAGCAGTTCCTGCTTTCGCAAATCGGCAAAACCGTTGAAGTGCTTTTTGAAACGCCGAAAAACGGCATCCAGCAGGGCTTTACCGCCAATTACACCCCCGTGCAGGTTGTCGGAAGAGAAAACTTATGCGGCAAAGCCTTGCCTGTTCGCATAACTGCGGCAGACGAAGACAATTGTGTTGCAGAATTGGCAGAATAAAAAATACAAAAATTATGTTATTTTGGAAAACAGGAGTGTTATAAGATGAAGAAGAATTATATTGTTTTGAGCATTGCTGTTGTTTTAATCGGATTTGTTATTTTCTGTTTCTGTTACAAAAATGATATTAGTCAAGAACAATATATCAAGGATGAAAGCAATTACATCACCGTAACGGGTACTGTATCCTATCTTTCGTTTAATGATGAGCGAACAGTGTTGCATATTGCTCTTACTGATTTAAGTGAAAAACTTGACGACAACGCATTTAAAGTCTTCGGTGAGAATTTAAAAGTATTGCAACAGAAAAATATTGAACAAAAATTATCAGTCGGAATGAATGTGTCCATTACAACAGCACCGAAATATTTTGGTGACGGATATGTTTTTCCCGTTGCTGCGCTTGTTGTTGATGGGGATGAGTTGTTGGATTTTGAAACAGGACTGAAAAATATCAGAGAGCAGGACGAATAAAAAAAAGGAACCGCACAAGAAATTATCTTTCAATAGTAAAATAAAAATCACCATAACGCCCGCGTTATGGTGATTTCTTTTGCATAAGTGCCCCACATTGCCGTCGTGCGGTAATTCTAACCTGCAAGAATAGCAGGTTGGGTGCCGCCCTTCTGTTTCGCGCTCCCTTCGTCCGACATAAAGTCGGGAGGTCTGCAATCCGCAGCCGGAGTCAAGCTCCCTAAATTATGAGTGTTGGGTTAGTATTGACCGCAACTACTCGAACAACGCAGGGTGATAAAGCTTCAATTTTATTCTTCTTCGTCAATATCGTAGAACTCGGAGAGTCTTTCGATGAACAGTTCTTCGATGGCATCGTATGTGTCATCATCGTCGATCTGCGACAGGAACGCATCGCCGTTTTCGTCCATAGTGGACTCAAGAATGATCAATTCGATGTTGCTGACGGCATCATCGTCCTCCTCTTCGTCGGCGGGGACTACGGCAACATACTCTTTGCCGTCATCGGTATACAGTCTGTCCAGAACTTCAAAAACATATTCGTCACCGTTTTCATCGGAAACGGAAATAAATTCGGGATTGTAATTTTCGTCCAATTTTTTCACCTCATCTTATTTGTATTTTAACATACAACGCAATGTATTGTCAATTCCCGATACCATTATTTATATGGTAAAAGCGGGGGATTATTCCGAGAATACTGCTTCCCATGTGAAGTTGAAAACTTCATCGGCGGGCAGACTCTGAATGGCAACCTTCTGCGAGAAGTCTGCCACTTTGTTTGTGTCGTCATTGACACCGCACCAGGGTTCAATGCAAACATACGGTGCTGCGGGCTTTGCCCAGATGCCGAGATAGGGTGCATTTCCGAGGTTGAAAGTGACCGTGCGGTCGTGCTTGTTACTGCAAAGAGTAACCTTTTCAGACTTGATGCCGCTGAGAATGAGTGCATCTTCGTTGAAAATATCTTTTGTGATCACAATGTCGGTTTCATCATTGAGAATGGGCGTGCGATCGGGAAGACGAAGCGAATGCACAAGGTCAATTTTTTCGGTGCTGAGTGTTTCTTTTTCATCAAAACGAAGAACATCGCCGATTGCACAGTTGAATGCGGGATGTGCACCGAGGGAGAAGTACATGGTGTTTTCATTTTTATTGACAACATCATGCGAAACACGCAGGGTGTTGTCTTCAATTGTATAAGTCACAATCAGGTCAAAATCAAAGGGATAAATGGCTTTTGTTGCACTGTTTTCGCTGAGAATGAAAGTCATGGTGTCTTCATCCTTGGAAAGCAGAGAAAAATCGGACTTTCTTGCAAAGCCATGCTTGGGCATGGTGTATTCCGTGCCGCCCAGTGTGTATTTGTCGTCAATCAGTCTGCCGACAATGGGAAACAGAATGGGGGACTGACCGTACCAGACGGATTCATCACCCTGCCAGATGTATTCAAAGCCTGTTTTCTTGGAAACAACGCTTGTCAGCTCCGCGCCGTGTTCTTTTACGCCAACGCGGATAAAGTCATTTTCAATGTAATGGACTGCCATGGTGAACATCCTTTCTTATTGTAATAAATATATGCCCGAGGGTAAAACCACAAAGCAATCTTCATTGATTTGCAGATATTGCAGAACCGCTTCTTCAAATGCCTGATACGGAGTGATCGAGAAATCCTGCAAGGAAACAGCAAGAACACATTTGCTGGTCTTGCTGCACACAAACAAAGAATCCTTGGTTGCGAAAACGCAAAATGGGGTGGCAAAGGAAGTATTTTCGGTATTGCCCAGCCGCATATCAATACGGTATTTGTCGCAATGATAACGCACCACCGCATTTGCATCGGGTACCGCAAACCAAAGGTATGTTCCGTCATAAGCAAGACTGCGCACTGCATTTCCGTTGTATTGCAATCTTTCCGTATGCAGTAATTCGCCGTCGTCGGCAAAAATACCGATCTCGCCGCCGGGATACACAATGCACACTCTGCCGTCTTTAAGCCTCTGTGCTTCGCAGGAAATGTAGTCATCCAAGCATTCCGTGATTTTTGCAAAAGACGGGCCGAATTTGGTCATCAGGTAAGCATTTTTTGTAACCGTGGCAATGGATTTTGATTTTGCATCAAAACTGTAAAAAGAGGCTTTATATTGACCGTCCGGTGTCTGTTCTTTGAGCACAAACAGAATGCCTTGCTGATAAGCTATCAGATCAATTACTTTCTTGCCGACAATTTTAATCATACAAAAGTTCCTCTGTCAAAGACTGCATTTGATCTGATAGGAAAGCGTCATCAGACTGTCGCTGAGATGCACATTTTCAACAATGGCATCGGGATGGTCCTTGGAAATATCATAATGCGTGAAATTCCAGAATGAATGAATGCCCAAGGATGAAAGACGGGCGACCAGTTCTTTAGCACTGTCGTCGGGAACACAGAGAATGGCGGCCTGCGGTTTGTGCAACCTGCAGAAATCATTCAGATTGTCCATGGAACGAATGGGCAGATCTTTGATTTTCAGTCCCGAAAACAGGGAAGCGGCATCAAAAATGGCTGCCAGTTCAAAGCCGAGTGCTTCAAAGGGCATGTGCGTTGCAACGGCACGGCCGAGGTTACCTGCACCGATGAGAATGATCTTGCAGGTGTGGCCGATGCCGAGAATGCTTGCGATCTCGCTTTTTAAATCTGAAATATTATAGCCGTAGCCCTGCTGTCCGAATCCGCCGAAGCAGTTCAGATCCTGTCGGATCTGTGATGCGGTCACTCCCATTTTTTCGGACAATGCTTTGGATGAAATGCGGGAAATGCCTTCATTCTCAAGGTCACGCAAAAAACGGTAGTAGCGGGGCAGTCGGCGAATGACCGAGGGGGATATTTTAGCGGAATCCTTCAAAGGAATCACCTTTCTTTGTTTTATTGCAGGGAAGTCAGGGTCTGCATAACATAGTTGCCGAATTCTTCGCAGGTGCAACCGTCTGCACGGCCTGTGATCTTCATTGCGGCATCGGGAGCCATACAGATGTCAAGTGCCTTTTCAAGGGCATCACTTTCTTCCTGTTTGCCGATGTGGGAAAGAAGCATAACGGCGGCACGAAGCATGGAGCAGGGATCGGCATACTGTGCTCTGCCTTCTTTGACCATACGCGGTGCCGAACCGTGAATGGCTTCAAACATCGCATACTGCTTGCCGAGGTTTGCACTGCCTGCCGTGCCGACACCGCCCTGGAATTCGGCGGCTTCGTCGGTAATGATGTCACCGTAAAGGTTGGGCAGAACAAAAACTTTGAAGTCTGTACGGCGTTTTTTGTCAATCAGCTTTGCCGTCATAATGTCAATATACCATTCATCGGTGATGATATCGGGATATTCTTTGCCGATTTCGCGGCAAAGGTTGAGGAATTTGCCGTCGGTGGTTTTGATGACGTTTGCCTTTTGAATAATGGAAACACGGTCTTTGCCGTTGCGTTTTGCATAATCGTAAGCAAGTCTTGCAACGCGTTCTGTGCCTTCGGTGGTGGTAACAACAAAGTCCATGGCAAGTTCATCCGTCACGTGAACACCTTTGGAGCCGACTGCATAAGCACCTTCCGTGTTTTCACGGAAGAAGGTCCAGTCAATGCCCTCTTCGGGCACTTTAACGGGACGCACATTTGCAAACAGGTCAAGAGCCTTTCTCATGGCAACGTTTGCACTTTCAATATTGGGAAGACCGTCACCTGCCTGCGGTGTGGTGGTCGGACCTTTCAGAATTACATGGCACTTCTTGAGTTCGGCAAGCACATCATCGGGAATGGCTTTCATGTGTGCAATACGGTTTTCAATGGTCAATCCCTCAATGACACGAAACTCGATTTTGCCTGCTTCAACATCCTTTTTCAGAAGGAATTCAAGCACGCGTGCGGCTTCTTTAGTGATGATCGGGCCGATGCCGTCGCCGCCGCAGACGCCGATTACGATGGTGTCAAGTGCTTCGTAATTCGTAAAATCCTTGACGGATTTGATGTTTTCGTTTCTTTCGAGCTGCTCTGCCAACAACTTTTTGAAGTGTTCGGCAGCGGCTTCAATTTCCTTTGTATACATAAATTTTATTCCTTTCCGAGGTTTGCAGTGTAGTTGAGCAGACCGCCTGCGGCAAGAATGTCTTTCTGTCTTTCAGAGAAATCGGTGGTCAGTTCATACTGTTCATTCTTGGTTTTATTGATAAGAATTGCATTGGTGTTTTCTGCAACCGAAGTGCGGATGTTCTGCAGAACAATTTCATCACCCTGTGCAATGCGGTCGTAGTCTTCTGCATTCACAAATGTCAGAGGCAGAATGCCGGAGTTGATGAGGTTTGCCTTGTGCATTCTTGCAAAGGAAACCGCGACAACGGCACGGATGCCGAGATACAGCGGAACAAGTGCCGCATGTTCACGGGAAGAACCCTGCCCGTAGTTTGCGCCGCCGATGATGATGCCGGATTTTTCTTCTTTGCAACGTGCGGCAAAAGATTCATCGCAAACCGCGAAGCAGAACTGCGACAGGTGCGGCACATTGGAGCGGTAGGGCAGAATTTTTGCACCGGCGGGCATAATGTGGTCGGTAGTGATATTGTCGCCGACTTTCAGAAGCACTTTGCTTTCGATGCTTTCTTCCAGTGCCTTGCCGGTGGGAACTTCTTTGATGTTCGGGCCGTAAATGATTTCGCAATCTTTGTATGTATCGGCAGAACTCGGAAGTGCTACCATGTTGTCATTGATTGTGAAGTATTCGGGCATATTGATTTCGGGCATATCGCCGAGTGTGGTCGGGTCGGACAGATAACCGTTGATCGCAGAAAGAGCAGCCACTTCGGGGCTTACAAGATAAACACCTGCATCAGCCGTACCGGAGCGGCCCAGGAAGTTTCTGTTGAAAGTACGAAGCGAAATACCTGCCGAGTTGGGGGATTGTCCCATACCGATGCACGGCCCGCATGCACTTTCAAGAATTCTTGCACCTGCATCAATCATATCAGCCAGTGCACCGTTGGCGGCAAGCATATTGAGAACCTGCTTGGAGCCGGGTGCAATGGACAGACTGACGGACGGATGCACGGTCTTACCCTTGAGGATAGCCGCAACTTTAAGCATATCAAACAGGGAAGAGTTGGTGCACGAGCCGATGCAGACCTGGTCAATCTTCAGCTGACCGATTTCTTCGACGGTCTTCACATTGTCGGGCATGTGCGGCATGGCAGCCATGGGACGAAGTGCAGAAAGATCAATATTGATTTCTTCATCATAAACAGCATCATCGTCTGCCGACAGCGGCACATAAACTTCTTCACGTCTTTGTGCTCTGAGGAATGCTTTGGTGATTTCATCGGACGGGAAGATAGATGTTGTGGCACCCAATTCTGCACCCATATTTGTGATGGTTGCTCTCTCGGGAACGGACAGTGTTTTAACACCTTCGCCCGCATATTCAATGATCTTGCCCACGCCGCCCTTGACGGACATGATGCGAAGTACTTCAAGAATAACATCTTTTGCGGCAACCCAAGGACTGAGTTTGCCTGTAAGGTTTACTTTGACAATTTTCGGCATGGGAATGTAGTATGTGCCGCCGCCCATTGCAACCGCAACGTCAAGACCGCCTGCACCCATGGCAAGCATGCCGATGCCGCCGCCTGTAGGGGTATGGCTGTCGGAGCCGAGCAATGTTTTGCCGGGAATACCGAAGCGTTCAAGATGCACCTGATGGCAGATGCCGTTGCCGGGACGCGAAAAGCGAATGCCGCGTTTGTAGGCAACTGTCTGAATGAATCTGTGATCGTCTGCATTTTCAAAGCCGTTTTGCAGTGTGTTGTGATCTATATAAGCAACCGAAAGCTCTGTTTTTACTCGTTCAATGCCCATCGCTTCGAATTGAAGATAAGCCATGGTGCCGGTTGCGTCCTGTGTCAGCGTCTGGTCAATGCGCAGTCCGATTTCCGAACCGGGGATCATTTCGCCGCAAACAAGGTGACTGCTGATGATTTTTTGTGCAAGTGTCAGTCCCATATTATTTGCCTCCTTAAAAATATCACCCATTATTATATTACTTTAACTTAAAGATGTCAACTCATATTAAATATTTAAATAAAACTTGAAAAAAAATAATATTTATGTTATACTTCATTATAATCGCCTAAATCTCGCCTATAATGATGATGAGGTGATTGTTATGCATCGTGCAGATGCTTCATTTTCTGCAGAAGATTTCACAGTGATGAATGAATCGCAGGGGACGGAAGATGCTCCCGAGTCGGTTACGGATTCAGACGGTGCCGTTATTTTTAAGAAAAACGGAAAGACTTTTTACTGCCTGACCATTATCGGTCAGATAGAAGGTCATTATATTCTTCCTGCACAGAATAAAACAACAAAATACGAGCATTTGATTCCGAAATTGGTTGCAATTGAAGAAAAAGAGGAAATAGACGGACTTTTGATTATCCTTAACACCGTAGGTGGGGATATTGAAGCGGGGCTTGCGATTGCCGAATTGATCGCAGGAATGCGTAAGCCTACGGTTTCTCTTGTGCTTGGCGGCGGTCATTCGATCGGTGTACCCTTGGCGGTTTCCGCTAAAAAGTCCTTTATTGCAAAAACCGCAACCATGACTTTACACCCTGTCCGCATGAGCGGAACCGTACTCGGTGTACAGCAACAATTGAATTATTTTCAGAATATTCAGGAACGCATTGTCGGATTTGTTACTGAAAATTCCGCTGTTGATGCCGATCGTTTTCGCGAACTGATGTTGCATTCGGGGGAATTGGTTATGGATCTCGGAACGGTGCTCAACGGCGAACGTGCCGTACGCGAAGGTCTGATAGATGCTGTGGGCTCTCTGGGCGAGGCACTTTCAGCACTTGAAAACATGACAGGCAAAGAAGAATAAAAACAAGAGGCGAGCCTTTTGTTTTACATAATATCATCATTATCGGGACTACAAAAAAGGAGAACACATTTTGGCACAGCAAACAAAGAAAACCACACAGAAAAATAATGCTTCCGCCACAAGATCCACTGCGGCAAAAAAGAAAACAAATGCAAAAAAAGGCGGCTCGCGGAAAAATACTAAAAAGAAAAAGCAGAAGACTTTATTTGATATTGTTGCACAGGAATCTTTTATTTACATATTGATGCTTTTGCTTGGCATCCTGTTGCTGTTGCTCACTTTTGTCAACGGCGGCTTCATGACCCCATGGAATAAATTGCGCAGTTGCTATTTCGGAATTCTGGGGCTGAATGCATTTATAACTCCGTTCCTTTGTCTGTTCCGTGCCGTTATGGGCATTGCGGGACGGGACAAATTCAGCTACCGCATCAAATCGATCTGGCTTTTCGTCGGGGCACTGCTGATCGGAGCGATCAGTTTTGTCAGCACACAGGCACATCCCGGTGTTTCATTCGGTGAATCGCTTGTTGATATCTTGAGCGGACTGTGGACAGGCAGTCAGACATTCTTTGTAACGGCAAGCGGGTTGTTTTCCGCTGTTGTCGGCGGTGCACTTTTTGCACTCGGGCAAAACCGCATTCTTGCCAATGTCTTGTTGTGCTTGTTGCTTGTTGCGGACATCATGCTGCTGTTCAGCCTGACCCCGCAACGTATATATCAGAAACTTGAACACCCCATGGAACAATTGGCTTATCTGATCAGACGCAATCATGAAAACACATTGGAGAAAAAAGAACGCGAAGCGGAAGACCGCCATACAAGAGAACGAGAATCCCGTGAAAGAACGCCCCGCGAGGTTGCAGCTGAAGAAAAGAGAAATCAAAAAAAATCTGTAACAACAGATGTTTCCCGCCACACAAGAGGCAGTAAAAATATATCGCAGTCGACCGATAACGATTTTGAGCAACCGGCAAAGAGCCCTGTTACGGCAGCAAGCACCAAAGCTTTGATTGAAGAATTTGAAAGAGACACAGCACCTGTCAAGGAACAGGATGCGGCAAGATATCAGCCGATTCCCGATCTTTTTGCGGTGGCTGATTCTGAAATTGCAGATATTTTTACAACGCCGCAGCCACAGGAGCAGGTAAAAACTGTACCTCCAATCATCAATACGCCGTTTGCCCCCGCCGTGCGTACAGCACAGGAGCAGACGGAAAATATCCCGGCACCTGAATCCGTAAAAAAGGCAACAGAGAAAGCGGAACCCGTTGAAGCGTTGAGCGAAGCTGAAAAAGCGGCGGCAAGACAAGAGCTGGATGCAGCTCTCGAAAGTTCGGAGGAAACAGCCGTAGTCTATGAGTTGCCGCCCATTGATATTCTTTCCAAGCCGAAACAGCAGGCAAATGTCAACAACGAAGCGGAATTGCAGGGCAATGGCGAAAAACTCATTGCCGCACTCAAAAGTTTCAATGTGGCTGCCAGTATTCAGGCAATCGTTCCCGGCCCCACGGTTACAAGATATGAACTTTCGCCCGCACCGGGTGTTAAAATCAGCCGTTTTGTCAGCCTTTCGGATGACCTTGCATTGCATCTGGCGGCCCCCGCAGGTCTTCGTATTGAAGCACCGATTCCGAATAAAGCGGCAATCGGTATCGAAGTGCCGAATAAATCCAGACAGGTTATTTCATTCCGCGAAATCATTGATACAAAGGATTACCGCAAATCGTCCAGCAAACTCAATGCGGGACTCGGTAAGGATATTGCCGGTAATGTCATTTGTTGTGATATTGCCAAAATGCCGCACTTGCTTGTCGCAGGTACGACCGGCTCCGGTAAATCTGTCTGTATGAATACAATGATCTGTAGCCTTCTTTATAATGCAACACCTGATGAAGTCAAACTGTTACTCATTGACCCAAAACAGGTTGAATTTTCCATTTATAACGGCATTCCGCATCTGCTTGTTCCTGTTGTGTCAGACCCGCGAAAGGCGGCAGGTGCACTTGCGTGGGCTGTTACGGAAATGCTCAGCCGTTATAAAACACTTAACACAAGCGGTGCCCGTGATATCGGTGCATACAATCAGATGTGCGACGAAAATGAAGGCATGAAAAAGATGCCGCAGATCGTTATTTTTATCGACGAATTGTCCGACCTTATGACCGTCGCTCCTTCTGAAGTGGAAGACTCCATTCAACGTCTTGCACAGATGGCACGTGCGGCAGGCATGCACCTTGTTATTGCCACCCAAAGACCGTCTGTTGATGTTATTACAGGTGTTATCAAAGCAAATATTCCCAGCCGTATTGCGTTGTCGGTGTCCTCGCAGGTAGACTCACGTACCATCATTGATGCCGCAGGTGCGGAAAAATTGATGGGATACGGTGACATGCTTTACTATCCTGTCGGGGTGCCCAAGCCCATGCGTGTGCAGGGGGCCTTCTTATCCAATGATGATATTTTTAATGTTGTCAACTTTATAAAAGGGCAGGGGACTACCAATTACAGTGACGATGTACAGCAGGAAATTGAACGCAACGCTGTACAGGAAAAGAAAAAAGGCGGTGCTTCCATGTCTGCAGGTGCAGGGGAAGCAGTGGACGAAGCATACGAAGAACTTGTGCAGAAAGCAATCGAACTGTTTGTAGGAACGCCCGAAAAAGCATCTGTTTCTTCTTTGCAAAGACATCTTCGTCTGGGCTATTCCAAGGCGGGTAGTCTGATGGATGTGCTTGAAGAAAGAGGTATTGTCGGGCCGAGCGAAGGCAGTAAACCGCGCAAGGTATTGCTGACCAAGGCACAGTGGTATGAAATGCAGGCAAGTTCTTCCGATGCTCCTGCAACAGAAACGGCAGAGAATGTACCGTTTGAACCCGATGTGAATGCAGATGAATAATATGTTTTTACCGACCACAAAACAAGAAATGCTCGAGCGGGGATGGGATGCCGTTGACTTTGTCTATGTCAGCGGCGATGCGTATGTTGACCATCCCAGTTTCGGTGCGGCAATTATCACGAGAGTCCTCGAAAATGAGGGCTTTCGTGTTGCATTTTTAAGTCAGCCTGATTGGAAATCTGACCGTGATTTTCTGCAGTTCGGCAGACCCGAACTGGGGTTTCTTGTCTCATCGGGGAATATTGATTCCATGGTTGCACACTACACTGCGGCAAAGAAAAAACGCAGTGAAGATGCCTATACACCGGGCGGTGTTGCAGGCAAAAGACCTGATTATGCGGTTGAAGTCTATTGCAAAAAGATCCGTTCGCTCTTTGATGATATTCCCATTATAATCGGCGGTCTGGAAGCCTCTTTGCGCCGTTTTGCGCACTATGACTATTGGAAAGACGAAGTCATACCGAGTATTCTCATTTCTTCCGCTGCCGACCTGCTTTCATTCGGCATGGGGGAACATTCCATTACGGAAATCGCCGTACGACTTCGTAACGGGGAGGCGGTGTCCACAATTCGTGATGTTCGCGGTACCTGTTATGTCTGTCCGACAAGTGAAACACCGTATGTCGGTGCGGAATGTCCGTCGTTTGAAAATGTAAAATCGAATAAAAAAGAATATGCCGTTGCCGCACGGATTCAGCAGGACGAACAGGATCATATCCGCGGCAAGCTCATAAAACAAAAACACGGAAAACAGATGCTTGTGCAAAATCCGCCGTCTTTGCCGCTGACAACAGAGGAAATGGATGCGGTATATGCTTTGCCGTATATGCGTGCATGGCATCCGTCTTATGATACTCGCGGCGGTGTGCCGGGATTTCAGGAAGTGCAGTTTTCCGTTGCACATAACCGCGGTTGCTTCGGCGGTTGCAACTTCTGCTCACTGGCTTTCCATCAGGGCAGGTTTATCAGCACCCGAAGCCATGAATCCGTACTCAAGGAAGTGGAACTGCTGACAAAGCAGGACGGTTTTAAAGGCTATATCCATGACATCGGCGGTCCGACCGCCAATTTCAGGCATCCCGCTTGTGATTTGCAAAAAGAAAAAGGCTTGTGCAAAGGCAAAAAATGTCTTGCCCCGACCCCTTGTCCGAACCTCAAGGCAGATCACAGTGATTATTTATCATTATTAAATAAAGCAAGGCAAATCCCGGGAGTCAAAAAGATTTTCATCCGTTCGGGCATTCGTTTTGATTACCTGATGGCAGACAAGAATGATGCTTTTTTCCGTTCGCTTGTTGAAAATCATGTCAGCGGTCAATTGAAGGTGGCACCTGAGCACACCTGTGATGCAGTGCTTGATAAAATGGGTAAACCGCATTCCGAGGTGTTCAAAGCATTTGCCAAAAAGTATTTTAAAATAACAAATAAAATCGGTAAAGAGCAGTATCTTGTGCCGTATCTGATGTCGTCCCATCCGGGATGCACCTTGCAGGATGCGGTTGAATTGGCACTGTTTTTAAAGAAAGAACGCATGCGTCCCGAACAGGTACAGGATTTTTATCCGACCCCGGGTACAATCTCAACGGCAATGTTCTATACGGAGCTTGATCCTTATACAATGGAAAAGGTGTATGTTGCAAAGGACCCGCATGATAAGGCAATGCAACGTGCTTTGCTCAATTTCTGGATTCCCGAAAAGAAATCTTTGGTTGTGCAGGCTTTGCGAAAAGCAGGGCGGACAGACCTGATCGGCACGGGGGCGGAATGCCTGGTGTATGATCCGAAATTCCATAAACAGCCGCAGAATCAGCAAAACAGAAACAAACCGAACAACAAGGAGTCTTCTTATGCCAACAAGAAGAAGCGTTGCAGATAAACTCAAAAAACCGCTTCTGTACCTGTTTGTGTTTTTGTTTCTGCTGGGCGGCACGCTTTACTATTACATAAAAGGAGAAACCGATGCACCCGGTTTTTCGGATTGGGTGGACGATTACCCCCCGAACGGAATGGAAGTTCATTTTCTTGATGTCGGACAAGGGGCATGCACCTTGTTGCTGTGCGGAGAAAGTGCCGTGCTTGTGGACGGCGGGGAATATGAATACGGATATGACATCGTTTCTTATCTGAAACATCACGGTGTTGAAAAACTCGATCTGCTGGTTGCAACACACCGTCATTCCGATCATATCGGCGGACTGATCGTTGTTTTGCAGAAAATGGCTGTTGATGAAGTTCTGTTGAACGGCAGTTCGGGCGAAAATACCGATTCACAGGCGGAATATGAATTTTCATCGCAACTGCTTCTCAACGGAGCAACCGTAACAACCGCCGAGACAGATCTGCAATATTCATTTGACGGTATGCAGATATCGGTTCTGCAAGATAAAAGTGCAAAGACGGATGAAAACGAAACTTCCGTTGTTCTGCGTGCTGACTTTGAGAATACATCGGTTTTGTTGACTGGTGATATCGGCAGTGTGACGGAAAGTGAATTGATTGCAAGCGATGTGTTGTTGGATTGTGATATTCTGCAGGCCGCACATCACGGCAGTAATAACTCCAACAGTGCCAACTTTATAGCACAGACCACGCCCGATATTGCGGTTATTTCCTGTGGTGAAAATAATCGCTATAATCATCCCGGTGAAGAGGCGTTGGATCGTTTCCGACAAGCAAATACGGATGTTTACCGAACGGATATTATGGGTACGCTTGTATTTTCTTGTAACGATAATACTATAGAAATAATTTCAGACGGAAAGGACGAGTAAAAATGGAAAAATTGAAAGTCGGTATCATTGGAACAGGCGGTATCAGCCAATGCCACACGGAAGGCTACAAAGAATTACCCGAACTGTGTGAAGTGGTTGCTTGCTGTGATATTGATGAAGAAAAGGTAAAAAAATATGCAGCCCGTTACGGCATTCCGCGTTGGTATACCGATTGCCGTGAAATGATGGCAAATGAAAAACTTGACTGTGTCAGTGTGTGTACATGGAACTCTGCACACAAGGAATGCACAATAGTTGCTCTGGACGGCGGTGCAAATGTCATTTGCGAAAAGCCCATGGCTATGAACGCACAGGAAGCACGCGAAATGAACGAAGCCGCAGAACGCAACGGCAAACTTCTGCAGGTCGGTTTTGTCCGCCGTTTCGGCAGAGATGCAGACACGGTGCTCGATTTTAAGAACGCAGGTATGATCGGTGATATTTATTATGCCAAAGCACAGTATCTGCGCCGTAGCGGTTGTCCCGGCGGTTGGTTCAAGGACAAGCGTTTTTCGGGCGGCGGTCCTCTGATTGACCTCGGTGTGCATGTCATAGACCTTGCCCGTTACCTTGCAGGCAATCCGAAGCCTGTTTCCGCTTTCGGTTGCGCTTACGACAACCTCGGCCCGAACCGTGCAAACGGAGGACAGGCGGCATGGGCGGTTGCTGATCTTGATGAACATCCCTATAATGTGGAAGATTTTGTTTCGGCTCTGATTCGCTTTGAAAACGGTTTCACGCTGCAGTTGGAAGCATCGTTCAATCTCAATATTCCGGAAGATCACGGCGAAGTTGACCTGTTCGGAACAAAAGCAGGCATCAAGATGGACGACAATGTTGAAATTTATACCGATTTTGCAGGTAAGTTTGTCAATATGGCACCTACGGGCAGAAACGGCTTTGATTTCACAGGTGCATTCAATGCAGAAATTGCAGGATTTGTCAATGCCGTTCTCGGTAACGCTCCCTGCAGAGCAACGGGTGAAGACGGCGAAGAACTGATGAAGATCATTGATGCAATTTACGAATCCGCATCAAAAGGTGTCAGCATTGATATCAAATAAGTAAAAATAAAATAAAAGTAAAAAAACTAAAAAAAATTGCAAAAAAAGGCTTGACAAACGTGTTCCAGTCTGCTATAATCCTCACTGTTCGAAAGAGAACAAACGGTACGCGAGAGTGGCGGAATAGGCAGACGCGCACGTTTGAGGGGCGTGTGTTTTTACGTACGGGTTCAAGTCCCGTCTCTCGCACCAGTTTGAGTATTCATAAGGGATTTGACCTGTGAATACTCAATTTTTTTGCTTAAAATAGAGTTTTGTATATAGTTTGATATAATTTTTATGTATCGTCGCATTCCTTTCGGAGTGCGACTTTTTGTTATGCTGACTTTTCTGTTGGGTTTGCAATATAACCTATTGCTATTCCCTGACGGGTATCCGCTGTGAAGCAAGGTGTGTCTGATTCAGGTATTTCAAGATAGCCTACAAAGTTGTAGTGAATTACTACTCTCTGTGTCTTGTTCTTACCCTTGCCCTCTGCCTCATACACATCAATATGGTCGATGAGCTCGTGAATGAGTGGTGCTGTGATTGTGTCCATATCAAGGAACTTTCTTACTGCACCGATAAACATATCCTTGCTGTGCTGAACTGTCTGCATATTTGCAACCTTTTCTCTCAGGTTAAATATCCTGACCTTCAGTTCTGTTCTCTCAACCTCATACTTATGGGACATATGAGTGAACCATTCATCCGTAACCTTGCCTGTTGCATTGTCCTCATACAGTTTCTCATAAAGAGAAGCAACTGACTGTTGACGGACTATTGCTTTCTGCAACTGCTCCTCAAGATGCTTTTTCTCGTCATAGAAATCCTTGTTTGTTTTCTTTTCGAGGATATCAACAAGTAACGGCTCATCCATTTGAAGCATTATCGCAAGGCGTTTAAGCTCAAAGATGACTATCTGTTCAAGAGCATCTGCACGGATATAGTGTCTTGCCTGACAAGTACCACGGGTATCTTTTACATAGTTACTGCAACTGAAATAATGAATATTCTTGTTGACGGTATTGGTATGATAACTCATATTACTGCCGCAATCCGCACAACGGATAAGACCGCTGAAGATATGCTTTCTTGCATTTTCTTTCTTGGGCGCTCTGCGTTTTGTTCTTGCTGTATGCTTCTGTACCATTTCCCAAGTGTCTCGGTCAATGATTGGCTCGTGAACATCCCTGAAGATTTTCCAATTCTCCACGGGATTATCAATACGGGTTTTGTTCTTGAAGTTTTTTGAATAGGTTTTGAAGTTGATAACATCACCGCAGTATTCTTGCTGTGCCAATATCTTTTGGACAGTAGTTTTACACCACTTATACGGATTCGGCTGAGTTTTCTTACCGCCACGGTTCAAGCCTTTGCTTTGCCAATATGCCATGGGGATAAGAATCTCTCGCCTTTGCAATTCTCCTGCAATAGCTTCATTACCCATACCGTCAAGGCACATTCTGTAAATGTCTCTTACAACCTCAGCAGCTTCGGTATCGATTATCCACTTCTTCTTGTTTTCAGGACTTTTCATATATCCGTAAGGTGGTTGAGATAATGGTTCGCCCATATTGCCACGAATACGGTGAGCACTCCTGACTTTACGACTGATGTCTCTCGCATACATTTCATTCATAACATTCTTGAAGGGTGCGATTTCGTTTTCACCCTCATCACTGTCAACCATATCATTAACAGCAATAAACCTTACGTTATGCTCGGGGAAATAGTTGTCTGTGTAATGACCGACTGTAACATAATCTCTGCCCAAACGGGAAAGGTCTTTTACGATAACAACTGAGATATATCCCATTTCAATATCGTCAAGAAGCTCCTGAAAAGCAGGTCTGTTGAAATTTGTACCCGTATAGCCGTCATCAACATAATACTTGGTGTTTGTTAAACCTAATTCCTTTGCCTTTTGTGTCAGCATTTTCTTTTGGTTACCGATTGAATTACTCTCTGTTTCCGTACCGTCATCTCTTGACAGTCGGCAATAGATAGCCGTAATTCCGATATTTGCTTTGGACTGCATTAATCCTCCTTCCCGGCAGTCAAACATACATATTCTGCATTCATTGTATTTCTATCATCGGTATTTGTCAAATGTGCAAAATCACTGCCAACATATTTTTGTGCTTTGTCACTTATGGTGTTTTCAATCTTACAGATATTCACGGGTGCAAACTTGGAAGAAACCTTGTAACAGACACCGTCAATTACATATTCCTCCTCACCAATCAGACCGTAAAAATCTTTAAGCTTTTTCATTATCTAGCACCTCTATCTTTCTGCCTCATAAGATGCTTCCCGTAATACTCAACAGCCTTCACAAGAAAATCTTCTTTTTCCTTTACAGTAGCAGTAGGCTTCAGATATTTGCTGATTTTATCATCGGGAATTTTAACCGTGACAACTTGATTAGGTTTTGGCTGTTTAACCATACTAAGAATTGTAGCGACATCAAGATTTCCCTCTTGTTCCAGCTTCTTCAATTTCTGAGCCTGTGCAAGAGACGGTGTAGCAAGCTCTTTCTCAATAGCTTCAGCCAAAAAGTTCTGCTGGCCTTGGCTAAGATATGAAAGCTCAACAGCAGGACCAAGTGCGATTTTACCGCTATCTACCAAAGCAAGAAGCCTTGGAATCAGGTTAGTAAGGCGAATATATCTTTTTACCTGCGAAGCACTGTCGGTATCGGATATTTCATCTGCAGATAACTTCGGTCCGACTTGGTCCGAAGTTAAATCTGTTCGTTTGCCTTGCCTTTTAATGGCATCCATTTTCATCTTGTACGCAAAGGCTTTTTCCGATGGCAGAATATGCTCACGGTACAGATTACTGTCAACAAGGATAATATCTGCTTCTTCCTTTGTGATATCTAAAACCACCACCGGCACCTCTGACAGCTTAAGCCTTGTTGCTACAAGGAAACGTCTGTGTCCTGATATGATTTCATACACATCAGCCTTATCATCCTTTCGTACCATAAGGGGTTGAATAATACCGTTTTCACGGATGCTATCCTCCAACGGCTTCATATCCTCCTCACGGCACTTGTACGGATTCTTAAAATTGGGAACAATACTGCTCATAGGCATCTTTATGATTTCTGTCGTCTGAGGCTTTACTGCCTCTGATTCTTCTGTTTTCTCAAACAGGGTGTTAATAAAATTTTCTTCTTTATTCATTTAATTCTCCTTTTCTTTCTTGTGATAAAAATACAATCTTCAATTAGATTCTCTGTACACTCAACCGCATCAGCGGTCTGCTTCATTTCCTTACCGATTGGTAAATCTGATAAGCCGTAGTTTCTGAAAAGATTGTTTAAGGTGCTTGCAATTCCACGGAGCTTCAGAATAAACTCCATACATTCAGGCTTTCTGTCTTCCTGAATCGGGTAGCCGAAAATAATATCCCTCAGCACTTGCTCCTTAGTAAAGAAGCTTCTGTCTGTCAAACGACATATTTTGTTATACTGCTCTTCACTTACTCTAACTGCGATTCTTCTCGCTCTTGTACGCACCGTGCCACCTCCTTTGCTTTTATGATTTCGGGCATAATTTCATTTGTGCTTTTAAGAACTTCACGAAGCATTACTGTATCAAGCATCTTTGTTTGCCACACTCTTTTTGATACAATACTCAGCTTGTCACATATGGGCTCAAGCAGATTGATATATTTCTCGTAGGCCATATCCAAAGTGGGCTTCATTTTGGCATTATCAATCTGATGCCTGATATACCGAGACCTGCTCATATTTGCTCTTTCAGCATCCTTTGTCAGCATTTCAATTTCTTTCTCATTCAGATACAAAAATATGGTTTTTGTGAGTTTCATTTTCTCACCTCCTGTCTTTCGGGTTTTAGGGCAGCCCCTAACAAGTGGGATTTGTATGCACAAATCCAGTGCTTGCTAAGACTTATGCCACGCATTTTTTGATTTTTTTCGGTTGGTTTACTAAAGCATTTTTTCACTTCCTTTACTTAAAAATTTTGCATAAAAAAATCCTCGTACTGAAACTTAAAGTACGAGGATATGTATTCAGGTTGATTTGTTTGGTGGGTGTGTGGTATAATCATAATAATAAGATTATCGAGTGAGGTAAATATTTATGGATGGTAAAACTACAATTAAATACTTACAGACTTATATTAAAGAAAAGGACTTTCATCCTGAACTATTGAAAGATTATTTCTTGAAACTATCTGAAGAGGTCGGGGAATTATCTCGTGCTATGCGAAAAGGATTAAAAGCCGATAACAGCAATGATATTTCAGGTACGGTTGATGAAGAATTATTTGACATCATTTATTATGCTTTAGCTATCGCAAATATATATGACATTGATATAGAGCAGGTAGCAAAAGTAAAATCACAGATGACTGAAGGCAAATACCCTTCAACTGTAAAATTTGAAGATAACAGATAAAATAATATACGAGGATAAATTATGTTTGGAAAAATCAAAACCACATTCAGGAAAATGTCTGAGGAAGATATAAATAATGTTGTTCCACTTTATATTGAATACTATAACAATAAAGAAGATGCTGAATGGACAACTGAAACTACATATAAACGCATTCATCAAGTCTGGAGCCGTGAGGATTCATATTGCTTAATTTGGGAAAACAAAAACGGTATCGTTGCATTTGCTATTGGCTATTTCGAGCAATATGATGATTGTTTTGCATATGATTTGATTGAAATTGTTGTTACTACGCAGTTGCAAAACAAAGGTTACGGAACTGTATTTATGAAACAGTTAGAAGAGTGCGTCAAAAAAGAAGGTGCAATGCTCATTCAGTTACAGTCAGTAAATGATGATTTGCATAACCATTTCTATGGAAAACTTGGATACAAAGATGCATCTAATTTAGTGCTTAAAACTAAAATATTGTAATTTATAATATAACTATAGTCCTTGCCCTCACATTTGTGGGGGCAGTTTTTATATATCAAAACTGCCCCTAATAGTAATGGGAATGAGTATCACAAAAATGTTCCTGATTCTTAAAATATTTAACGAGCCGAAGAAGAAATGCATCGTTTCATCAGCATTTTGCTTTCAACCAAGGCGCCTTATATACTTAAAGTTACTACTAACTAAATTAAAGATATATTTTCTTTTTTCGGCTAGTATATAACTTTAAGTCTTACTGTACTCAGTATTATTACTTGCGAGTTTTACGGAGCCCTGATGCGTGTTTTCGGTATAGGTAAAACATAGAGTTTCGCAGGTTTACCTTTGCCTTGATATTTGCGACAGAGCAGATTATGTTTTACAAGCTCACGCTGTAGCTTTGTTGCTTTGTCATGACCACAGCCGAGTACTTCACTTGTTTCGACAATGGTGTAAAAGATAAAGACCTCACCGTTTTTATCACACCAACCGTTTATTGCAGATAACTGCATCCTGTCGAGCATCAAGCCATAAAGCAGCTTTGCTTCGGCAGATAAACCTTTGTATTTATCCGTAAATAACACCTTCGGCATTTTGAAGAAGGCTTCGTTATCCACTATCTTTCACACTCCTTTTTGATACATAGTTGCAGGATATAACCACAGCTCTGAAACTCTGTTTGCAGCTGTTGACACATCTTTTGCAGAGCTCGTTATAACAGATTCTGTTTCGTTCGTTCAGGAACAAGCTCCATTCGAATTTTTTGCTTTTTGTTATTCTTGGAATAACTATCACACTCCTTTTTTACTGTAGCCTTTCGGGTTGATTTTTAATGATTTTTTCGTCTGTAATGAGATTTATTTTGTTGGTAGGGTAATTCCATTAACCACATATCAAAAGCCTCTTTTTGCCGTTTCACCCGAAATAGTTCCTGCCCCGGAATCTCACCGCAACGTCTTCACGCTCGCTCATACGAGGTCTTGGCGTAGTATCACTTTCGGACGGTCATTCAGTTGTCAAGGTGCACGAGAGAAAAACATCCCTCAAGGGGTGACTTTTAAAACGCCGATTTTTGTACGTTTTTTCAAAACTTTTTTCAAAAAATTGAAATTTTCTATCGTTGCACAAAAACACACCCTTCTAATTGGTAGGCATTTAGTAAGCCTGAAAAAACGACTTTTTCTGAAACTTTTTTCAGAAAACTGAAAGTTTGTGATATTGCATAAAACTAACATCTTAGTTTTGATTGTTTTTACCCTCTCAAGGGGTAAGGGTTTAGAAAGGCAAAAAATAAAGCAAATTTGAAAACTTTTTTATTTTTGTTAAAATTGCACAACAAAAAAGCCGTCACATAGACAGCACAAATAGCGGGAGGACATCTCATCCTCTCGCACAGTTTGCACTGAAACTATGTAACGGCTTAAAGTTTAAGCTCTGATTGTCCGTATATTGCTAACCGAGTATCGGACTATACTTTTTCGGTCAGATAATATGTGTCGGCATAAATCCAATAAGTAAATAAATATGTGTTTCAGTTTGTATTCAGTTGTGGGGTAAATACATTATTTACCAATTTACTATTATACTGAACATTCGTTCACTTGTCAAGAACTTTTTCGAAAAAGAAAATATGGTGTCGGTTTTTGCCGACACCACAAACGAATCCATATGTCTATAACACATTGGTTATTTTATTAGTTTTAATCTTAGAAGATATTTTTCACTTTTAGAGCTGAAGGATGATTTTATTATCTTCTTGAAAACCAAGTTGTAAGTGGAGTGATTATATATCCGTTGTTTTCCTTAGTTCTGACATAATAACCTTTGGGAATTGGTGTACCATCCTTGTAAAGCTCAGTCCCATAGTAATATGTAATATGTGGATAAATGTCCATA
Source organism: Acutalibacteraceae bacterium (assembly GCA_045605525.1). Lineage (GTDB taxonomy): Bacteria > Bacillota > Clostridia > Oscillospirales > Acutalibacteraceae > RUG806. The sequence goes on along the minus strand of JAZUQC010000021.1, from coordinate 8,642 downwards.
TACTCTGAACCTTTGTACGATATATCTAAACTATTTTTAGGCTTTATAGGAAATAAGGCGATATGGTCTTTGTATTTTTGAGCATCTCCATATCCTAACTCCCAATTGCACCATTTTGATTCAATAGCTCCATTTGTTGCAAGCAAAATAAACTTGTCACATTTTTTAATTCTTTCTTTCAAGTTAAGTGCCGTATCACCTGAAGTTATTTTTGGCATAGTTGCATCTTTACTATCTATATATACCTTCACGTTGTATGTTTGCTCCAAAAAACCCAATAAACCTTTCAGTTCTTCAAGATCATCATGTTTATGGGAAATAAACACAGTAGTTATACTTTTTGTAAATTGCGAATGAGCTAATACAGGTCCAGTTGATTCGTTGAGACTTCTACAGGAATATTTACTGAATACGCCTTCTTCAAATATTGATATCATTTTATTCACCTTAATCTTTAAATAATTATATTGATTCGGTTACCATCGCAAATTGTTGTTAATGTCCACAATATTTATATTTTACAGCAACACTTTAAAACAAATATTACTATAAGTATACTTATCATTAATGGGTAAAACAAATATATTGAGGGTGATTTTATACATTCCCAGTTTGTTAAATGGGCTTCTTTCTTTTCATTCTCACATATATTTATATCCATTAAAAAGTTTATTGGCACTTTATTTTTTGCAACTTTTTCAAACAAATGCCTATACTTTTTTTCAATTTTAAGATAATAAATATCCAATATGCAAAATGCTATAACCGGTAGGAATGATAACCCTAAAACAACTAAACTAATATCCACATAAGATAATGTAGCAATACCTGCAACTATTGTTGCGGCGAATCCCTTAAATATTGCAGAAATTGTTGATGTTCTATTTATTGGTTCTTGAATCATCTGCAGATAAGCTATTTTATTATTAATTTCATCCTGATTGTTCGTGCACATAATTTTTCCTCCTTTAATTTTTTAATATTGTCAGACATCTTTTGCATATATATTTTGAAGAGCCTCATAAAATGTTACCTTGGGATATTGCTTAATAAACTCTAATGACTTGTTTATATCTTCTCTTTGACAAGAAAAATACGATTGAATAGGTCTCATAACATCTATTCTACTTGAATTTCTTTGTTCTTCAGATAAAATATCGAAATATTGAGTGTTGTTTGGATAAGTCCACCTTTTAATAAATTGTAAAAGCAAAAGCTCATTCTTATTATCAACCCTCATATTTTCAACAGTTTTGCTATACAAACCATATAATTCACTAAGCTTTTTCACCAAAGTAATATTGTAATCACTATCTTGATATTTTATGTAGTATACTATTCTATATCTATCAATATACCATATATTTTCACGAATAAGATCTATACACTCTTGATATCGTAAAAACAGATTACAAGAAAATAGTTTGTTTTTATCAAGATCACAATTACAACCCTCATCTTTCCATAAACAGCAAAAATCTTTACTAGGTGTAATTATCCTATTTATACAGTTTTCTAAAACTTTTATTATGCTATCAATTTGTTTTATTGCTATATCTTTATCAACAAAGAACAAGGAACTATCATTTTTAATAGAGTTTCTACATACAAGGAATTCAAAATTTCTTATATAATGTTGTGCAAAACACATTCCGGCATCAGAGAGTTTTACATATACCGATGAAATATCAATTTTGTCGTTTCCAATAGTAATTTCTGTCTTATTTTGATTTGAGATATATTGATCAATTAGTTTTTGGAAATCGCTTTCATCCAAATCAATATTTAATGATTTATAGGTAATCAAGTTTCCCCATGCATTTAGGGCTTCTTTTTTCTCTGGCAATCTATTAGCAAACAGACTTAATCCATACAGTGCTTTTGCTACGTCGCAGGATTTTCTATATTTACTTAGTTTAAAAATTAAATCCTTCAGCAATGCACCATCGTATTCGTTTTGATTTGTATCTGTCAAACTGATTAATTCATCCCAGTATAAATAAGCGAGAATCATTCGAGTCAAACTACAATCATTGGTGCTTATATCGCTTGAAAACCCCATAATTTCAAAATATCCATTATCTTGAAATTCATGAAAAATATCCCTGAAAATCTTCATCCTTAATCCGTGTATTGAAAAGTCATAAAAAATATCACTTCTATTTTCTATTTCATTTATTCTTTTTGCCACTATTGGATAATTATCTTCTGACAATATAGACTTTGACAAGTAACCCATTGCTCGTCTAAAATTATTATTAAACAAAGGAAGAAGACGATGCGTTGTGAAGTGATTGTATCTAGGATCATATTCTTCAGGATTTTCCAAGCAATTATTGAGTTGTCTTTGAGGCATAATTATAGATAACATCAAATATAGTTTTTTATATAATTTGCTATTTTCGTAACCATCTATCTTTTTTAGAAAAACCATCTTTTTTAACAAAGCTTCAATTGTAAAATCAAAGAAACTTATGTGCTTGATGTATTTTCCAGCTCCCCACAATTCACTTTGGGTATTTCCAAAATGGATTAATGTAGAAGTTCTAACTACTGTTACGAATGTGAATTTCATAAAGAAACTGTCTGACTCGCCTATTTCCAAGAATACTTTTTTTATAAATGCATGACAACTTTCGATATAATTTGCTATGTATTTTGCTGTTTCGCCATTATCATAAGTTTCAATGTTGTCAAACACAATAGTATAATGCTCTTTTTTGTTGTGTGGTTTTGGTTTGCTGTCTAACACTAACAAATATGTAATCAATAAAATTATAAATAAAATGTTTACATCTTCGCCCTCTTTGGCGTTTGATAGCCTACTAGAATAGCCGATATACCAATCTTCAATATTGTTAGTTGGGATAATGACATTTAAAAAAGCATTTAGTTTCTCTTGAAAGTTTCTTAATTTGAAAATTTTAATTCCATCAAAAGCGACTTCTTTTAGTTTCTCTGCTCTTTCTATAAAATTGCTTCTCCATTTTTGATAATAATCGTTTCCAGGTTCATCGTTCCTGGACATCTGTCTATATTTCTTTTTTAACAACTGAAACAGCAAATCTTCCTTTGTTACAGTGTTTTCATTATAGTTTGACAAATCAATAATGATACTATTATAAATATCATTCTTACTAATTTTATGTTCATCCTTATGCCCTAAAGTATGTATAAAAGTACTTTTTCCACTACCGCCATCTGACTGAATACACAACATATTATGGTGATCTGATGAAAAGAGATTTTTAATTATACTATTGTATTGAAGTTCTTTAGCTGGATCTCCCTTAACCCAAAAATACTTTATAAATAATTCTGGTGTTAAACGATCATTAAAATTTGCATCTGCGGATAATCCTGCTTTTATGTATTGATACACAAAAGTATCTTGCTCAAGATTCTTTTTGATATATTTTATCAGATCATTTTCTTGTCTGTAGAGTGTTTTCTTTTTTTCTCTGTCGGCATAATAAGATGAAAATAACTGATTAAAACTTTTAACTGTTTGAGGAGTGGGTATAGCCTTATTTCTTCTTTTTTTGTGTAATTTAAATTTCGGCACAGAAAAACAAAAACGTATAATGTCTTCAAAAATATTTTTTCTCTCTGAGTTTGTCATCTCGAAAAATTCAGTTGCGTTTAATCTTGATACATCAATTCGGTTATAGGAATCCCAATTATTAGGTAAAGACACATTTTTGTTTTTTAATAAAAATAAAATCTTATCATTGGAAGTATTTTCACTAATAACAGTTTTATATATCTGTTCTTCATAGGAAACCATCCCTATATTATTTTCAATCTTATAATTATAACTATTTGTGACAACAACAAGGATTTTATCGGTTTCTAAAATTTTTTGTTTTAATTCAGCTTTTATATCACTCTTTGGAGCGAAAAGCATATCGCAACTTGCATAAACATTTTCATAACTATCTAATTCTTTGCACAACGCCATCGCCCATTTTTGCGCATAAGCTGCATTTTCTTCCCAAGAATATAAAACTAATACTTTCATATTTTAACCTCCAAAATAATTATAAAACATAATTAGCAAAGAACTATTTTACAAACGAACTTGTTTCCTAGTATCGAAAGATTCAATTTCACTAAAAGCGCCCTGACTTATAAAAATAGTCTGTTAAATTATATATTTACATTGTGATTTTTCTTAAAACTTATTTCAATGGAGTTTGCAAAAACGCTCCATTTTTCGACAAAAATGCTTATTTTTCTCCAAACTCCACCACAGCCTTCCTAAACGCACCAATCTTCCTTAACGAAGTATAAACCAGCTCTTCCTTATCCCCATATTTTACCTTGACGAAATCCTTTGTCACTTCCGTCACATAATTCAGGTTGACTATGTAGCTATAATGAGGTTGGGCAAAGGAGTTTTCATCGAGGACGGTTTTCCAATGCTCTATTGGGTGGTAGGTTTCGAGTTTTCTGTCCGTCAGGTACATCACAGATTTTCTGCCCTCAATGGCAATGTACACTATCTCGTGGGGATAGACTATGCAAATGTCCTTACTGCAGGTGGTCACCGGGATGCCGGGAGAAAGGTCGCAGTTTCCACTGTCGCTTACGGGTACAAACAAGCCTTCGCAGCCGTAATATGTAATCGGGATGCACGCCAGATCGTTATCTGACAGCAGCTCCGTTATTTCCTCTTTTGTTTTTGGTTGTCCGATTTCTTTCACTTCCATAGTTACTTTTCCTTAAAATAAAATTTGTCTTATATAGATAAAGTGTGGTTAAGCGGAAAAAGTAACACCGTTTTTCAAAAAAATATCGAACTTTGTCGAAATGCACAAGTAAGACTGCATATAGTTTATGCACTATAACAACAAAAGCCTCGTGGTTAAGCAGATTAACTGCAATCCAACGAGGCAATTATTATTTCATATTATTACAGCTACCTCAGGATTTCTCCTTTGGTAGCTGAGTTTTATTATCTTCTCGGTCTGTTGACCATTGTGGTTTTGACTGTGAAAACATTGTTCTTACAAGAGAACTCTGCCGTACCGTCGTACCTTGCAACGGTCTTTTTTATTTGCTTCACGCCGTGACCGTGCATGAGCTTGTCTTTCTTGATTGTGTGAAGACTTTCTGTATCAACCTCGTGGTCAACAGCGTTCTGCACATTGATTGACACAATTCCGTCAAGGGACAGAATTCTCACTTCAATAGGAATTCTCTTTTCTTTTTCAAGGCGGTCGGTGGCTTCAATGGCATTGTCAACAATATTGCCCAGCAGTATTCCCATATCAACCTCATTGACAAGCAGCTCGTCAGTCAGCTTTATAATGGGTCTTACAAAAATACCTTTTGGCTTGTTTTCACGCAGCTTGTTTTGCAAAAGAGCATCTATAATCGGATGATTTGTGTTGACAATATCACTGCCTGACTCATCAAGAATATTAAGGCTCCGTTTCATTTCTGTCAGAGCTTTTTCGTGTTCGCCGGCGTTCATAAGACCAATGAGAGCGAGCATATTGTTTTTGGTATCGTGGCGAAAGGCTCTTGTTTCGCTCAGGTGCTCCTGCAAGGAGTCAAGATAGAGCTTTTGAGATTTATATTCTCTCTCATAAAGCATCAGGTCTGTTTTGTTTTCCGTGTAGTCATTCATACGGTCAATAAAGAAGAAAATTGAAAGGTTGGCAAAGACGAGAACAACGGATGAAACAAGGGCGAGTATCTGATGATATGTGTCATCTATGATGAAGCAGTTCTTTAACAATAATGCAAGCAGAAGAATTGTAGCTATTGGTAAAGGAATAAGAAAAACCATTCCTTTAGTATCAATAATATAGTTTTTCTTAAAAAACAGTTTTATAAGTCTGACAACAAAGAACGAAAGAAGCTTTGAGGTAAAATTGCAGATTGTGTAGATATAAATATTTTCTTGGGCATATGTCAAGTCAATTTCTAAAAACGTTAAAAGCATACCGACAAAAAATTCCGGTATTGCCATAATGATATATAAAACAACAGAGTGCAGAATTTTCATGTACCATTTGCTTTTGTAAAGCCAATTAAGCATAAAAAAAGCCACTAACATAAATAAAAAGATGGCAGTTGATTGTCTGAACACAAAATTTGAGCCGATATAAATAATCCCAAAGCAAAGTGTTCCTACGCCAAACTGCAAAATTTTAGGGTAATTTATTTTTTTATTTACAGTGGAAAGATACTGAAAAATAACAAGCAGAGCAAACAAATCACCAAAAAAATTTACAAGATAATGTTCCATTTCACCACTTCCATTTCTGTAAAAATCCGTCATAGGTACTGAGTGCTTCGTTGCGTTTTCTGATACTCATCTGCACATTTTCACCGTTTACAAGAAGAATGCTGTCTGAATTAAAACGGCGGATATGCTGCATATTCACAATGTAACCGTGATGAATACGCATAAACCCGTGAGGCTCAAGAAAGGCGAAAATATCCTTCAGGTTTCCCACCACTTCAAAAGGCTCTTTAAGGGTGTGTATAATCAGATGCCCCCTGTAAGACTCAACATAAAGAATATCCTGAATGGAAACATTAGCTCTTTCGTGTTGCCATTTCAGAGGTAAAAAGCAATTAGCCGAGTTGTATTTATGAACAGCTCTGCGAAAAGCCTCGTTAAAGTCATCCTTATCAATGGGCTTCACAATAAAGTGCAGAGCTTCGCAGCGAAAAGTGTCAAAGACACATTCTCTGTGAGAGGACACAAAGATAATTATTATATCAGGCATTATTTCTCTGCATCTTTTTGCAATATCAATACCGTTGGACTGAGCCATTTCAATGTCAAGAAAGATAATATCAGCCTTTTCGTCTCTTTCCATATATTCTAAAAACTCAATGCCGTCAGCAAAATATAAAGGCTCATTAGCCTGTATCCGTTCTTCGCTGACGAAAAAGGATGCGATTAGCTCTTTAACCTGATTATAGATAAAAATATCATCGTCAATTACGGCGGTTTTCATTGCTTTCACCTCGATTAATTTTGCATTTATGTATTGTTCTGTCTTTATAATTATATCATTATAATCAACCGTTTTCAACTTTGCGAAGGGCCGAAAGGCTTGCACTTATCGGTTTTAACTCGACAGTTATTCAAAACCTCTTCTTTTTTGCTTTTTCTTGTGATAGATTCGAATTACCATAAGTCAATTTTTCATTTTTGCAAAGGAGATGATAGCGGCTGGATAACAATTCAATACTCCCTCCGTCTGCGGCGAAAGGTCGCAATTATCTCCCTCACGGAGAGAGCAAAAAACAAACGAGGGAGTAACAATTTATTTCAAGAAAGGAAAACGAAAATATGAAAACAAAGAAATTATTATCCCTTTTATTGGCACTTATGATGATGTTATCAGTTGTGCCTATGTATGCAAGTGCGGCTACACAAATAGCATTGAAAGCAACACATGTTACAGAGTGGCCTACTGCTGAAGGAGAAATTTATTATGGCGAACCATTAAGTAAAATTAATCTTGTCGGTGGTAAGGTTGTTTATGAAGGTGTTGAAGTGCCCGGACACTTTGAACATGTTGATCCTGCCGCAACTGCAGAAGAAGCTATGGAAGGCTATGAAGCTGATATAAAGTTTGTTCCTGATGATACTGCTACATACAAAGGCTTTACAAAGTACTATAGTAAGACTACTTTTACCGTTCATAAGGCAACTCCTGTGTTAGCCGATGAATCAAAACCTCCCGTTGTTAATGGAACGGTTGATGCAGGTGTAACTCTTTCAACAATTACAATTTCTGACGGCGCAATGGTTAACCCTTATGATGCCGATGAAACATATGCTAAAAAAGCAACATGGAAATGGTCAAATCCGAACACTGTTGTAAGTGAAAGTGGATATTACGAAGCCAAATTTGTAGCTGGTAGTATAAGATATGTCACAGTTACAAGAAATCTTTGGGTTGAAGTTTATAAAGAAATTCCGCTTTCAGTAATTAGTGAACTTCCAATCATCGAAACATTCAACTATAATCCGTCTATTACATGGGCAGATGTTGAAATCAAAGGTGGCAAAGCCGTTATAGAAAATGACGATGGAACAACAACTGAAATTAATGGTGTATTTTCATTTTCAAACGAGCACCTTTTAAATACTGTTCCTAGTGTTGGAACATTTGAGTTAGATGTAGTGTTTACTCCAGAAAACAGTGAAGAAGCTTTACCTTGTAATTTCAGAATCCCCGTAACCGTCAACAAGGGACAAATCAAATTTGTTGACGCTGACGGCAATGAAGTAGTTCCCGAAATTACCGTTCCTTACGGCACAAAGTTCAACGATGTTTCAAGGCTTCTCAGACCTTATGTTAAGGGTCCTGAATATGTATATTTTGCTATGGGCGACCTTTCATCACAGCTTTGTGCAAACGGCACATATACCGTTACAGCAACCGCTCCTGACGACAGCGAACATTATGAAGATACAGAGCTTACTTTCAAAATTGTTGTTGAACCTAAAGTAATCAATCCTAAAATTTATAGCACCACAGGCGGTTTGTATATTCAGGACAACTCCGGTACATATAGACCTGAAGGTACATTTGATATTTATGTTGATGATGAGCTTGTTCACAGCGGAATTAAATATCTTACAGATAAGTTTGAACTGACCTTCC
>JAZUQC010000020.1:0-7685 GCA_045605525.1 Acutalibacteraceae bacterium | reverse complement strand
AGATGTCTGCGTTAGCAGACAGAGGGGTTCAATCGGCTACATCAAACTTTATTGACCAAATTTGTGCAAACTTGGTTAACCCCTCTGTCACTTCGTGACATCTCCCCTTTCAGGGGCGACAAGGGTTTGAGAGGAAAATTTTCATTGATAAGAGCCCACCAAACCGTAATTTACCCCTTTCTGTAATCCCCGAAAATCTTACTATATAAGGTGATACTATGACAAAAAAGTTTTTCTATTGTGAAAAATGCGGTTCGTGCCGTGCCAACGACGAACGCGATGCCAGAGAGGAAATGGCTTGTCCGTTCTGCGAAAACGGCATGACCTACAAAGGCAACTACGACTGGGCAGCCACCAGCATGCAGGATCGCGACAACATTCTGGCTTCATGGAAACAGGAATCGCTTGAAAACGGCAACCTCAATGAAGCCCTGTTTGCCGCAAGAGAACATCAGAATGCGGTTAACACCAATTCAAACGCAAACAAAGGCGGTACAAACACCGCACAGAGCGACCGTGCCGCCATTCAAAAGGCTCAGGGACTTGAACGCATCGGCCCCATTCTGCGTACAGGTGCCAAGGGAATCGGCTTTGTCGGGATGCTTTTGACCCTCATTTTCGGTATCTGCCTTGCCGTTTTCGGCGGCACACAGGCAATGCTTGTCATCGGCATCGGCATTGCCGTTATCGGTCCGTTTTTGTCTTTCGTCAGCATCCTTGTACTGTACGGTCTGGGTGAACTGATTGTACGCACGGGTGAAGTGTCGATGAACACAAGGCGGTAATCCCGTTCCCGCAACCGGAATTCCGTTTCTGCTGTCAGCCCTAAACAAAGCGGGATTTCACAAACAGAGCTTTCTCTGCCTTTATTTTCCTTCTTTTGCTTCTTGCAACAGGCCTTTTTATATGTTAAAATTAAGGATACCCATATATTATAAACAACGAAAGGAGTGTGTGTCGTGAAGCGTGGATCGGTGCTTCGTCAGATTCTTTGCGTTGCCATGTGCGTATGGACAGTCATTCTGCTTGCCGTACGGTTGTCACCGCAATCCGTAAAGACAAAATCGCCGTCGGACTATGACGGTGCACGCTCCTATACCGTCACACAGGTGCAAAAGGCAGCAAACAACACTTCTGCCGTTTTTCCCGCACCCCCTGCCGAAATCTTCACAGCACAAGCAACCCTGCCTGCTGAACCCGCAACCGACAAGGGAATTTCCGCCATACCGACCACACAAACAGACACAACGGCACAAGCCGAAACGGCACCCCTCTCTCCCGCCCCGACAGAAAAACCGCAAATCAGTCCCATGCAGACACCGACCGCCATTGTGACCTCGGAACACCCGAGTACACAAGAAGCAACACAACGCACTCCGTTGCCGGTTGCAGATGCGATACAGCCCGAAAACACAGGCGAAACCACTGTTCGTCCGCTTCGCTTCGGTGCACAGGTCACGACCTCTCTGCCTTCGGACGGTACAGGTGTGGTGTATGTTCTCACCGTCACCGAACGCGGCTACATCCGCTGCACACTGGGGTATCCGTCCAACGGGCCGTTCAGCGATATCGGATGGAAGCTCACCCTTTACGAAGAATATGACCTCGTGGGCAAAAGCAATTCAACTGCCTACCGCAGACTCAACATCCTGCCTTCCAATGTGGCGACCGATACGGTCACCTCTGCCGCCATCGGCGTACAGCCCGGCACTTACAGACTTATTCTTGCACAAAACGGCACGTTCAGCAGGGACGATGTGACCGTACTTGCCGAGTTCACAGCCGAACATGACCGCGAAAGCGAACCCAACGACACCCCCGCACGATACACAGAACTGTATGCGGGTTATGCTATGAAAGGTGCTTCTTCCAAATATGAAACCGCAACAGATACCGATGAAGACTGGTATCTGTTCCGAATGCCCTATGACGGCTATGCCCACTACACCTTCACCCATGCGGCGATGGATATGATTTCCGTCGGTTGGCAGATCACACTGTATGATGCGGCTTTAAATCCTTTGAGCTTCAACAATGCCGCCATTGCCGAGGGCAGTGTCACGGGTGAAAAGGTCGGTCTTGCCGAAGGAATTTATTTTATCTGCATCAAGGGCAGAGTACACAGCACACAGGATTATTCCGTGAAGGTCGATTGCGTACAGGCGGATCTGTTTGAACAGGAAAGCAATGACACCTTTGCCGCCGCAACACCCATACAAGCAGGTGTTGTTTACAACGGTATGATGAACAACCGTGCACAGGGCATTGACCTTGACTATTATGCGGTTGACCTCACCAAAGCAGGATCCCTGCAGGTAACATTCCGCCATGCCGCCCTTGAAGAAGACAACGACGGCTGGAATATTTCCATTCTCAATGCAGACGGACAAGTGCTGCACTCGTTCGTTTCCAATTGGATGGATACCGTCAATATCTCCCCCGAGCTCGGTGTTGCCGCAGGACGTTATTACGTGTGCATCGACAGCGATAACCGCTATTTCTCGGGCGAGCCGTACACTGTGGAAATCACCCACACAAGCGACACGGGCTTTGAAGCAGAACCCAACAACACCGCCGGCAAGGCAAGCGAAGCGGTCATCGGCAGACCCGTCAAGGGCTCGCTGACACAGACAGGCCTTGAAACGGACACAGACTGGTTTGTTGTGCATGTTCCCGCCGATGGCGACATCTGCCTGACATTCAGCCATGCACAGGTCAATCTCGACCGCTTGGGCTGGTTGGTAACCCTGACCGATGCAGACGGCAATGTGTTCACCCCCATGGATGAAAAAGGCTTGCCGCTGACCGACAGCACAGGTGCGGTACGCAACGACCTGCCCGTTAACTGGAATCAAGAGCAGGCAAGTGCTTACTACCGCCTGAAAGCGGGCGATTATTACATCCGCATTACAGCGGGCAATTACTTCAGCAGTGAAACCTATACCCTGCTGCTCAAAAAATCATAACTCAAAACAGGGCGGGATTTTTTCTCCTGCCCTGTTGTATCACAAGAATTGACAAACGGATAAAATTCTGCTATAGTATGCAGTGATCCGCCTCCATAGTTAAATGGATATAACAGCCCCCTCCTATGAATTCGTCAGAGCATCCGCCTTTTGGCTAAATGCAAACGACAGGATGTTATTCTCGTACTAAATAATACTAAATTTTCTATAAAAGCCTCCTTAGTTCAATGGATAGAATAAATCCCTCCTAAGGATTAGATGTGAGTTCGATTCTCGCAGGGGGTGCCAACAAAGAGCCGAAAAACCTTTATTTTACAAGGGTTTTCGGCTCTTTGTTGTTTTAGGATTTCTTTTCAAAAGCTCAAAAATCCATTAGCAAGAATTCTTTTGCTAATGAAATTAACTTAAATTACAATAAAATAACATCCACCTTCAAGGTGGACGGTTTGCTAATGAAAATTAGCACGAAAAATGACGTTTTGCTAATTTCCTGCTAATGTGATTTTTGACGAAGTTCTGCTAATTAAAAAGGCGGTTGTTTTATCCATATATCAAACGCTATCAATCAATGGGAAGAATACTTGATTTCGATATTTTTAATGTGATATAATATTTGTAATAAATCTTATTTTGTAAAGGCGGTGTTATTGTGGAGTTTATAATTCGTGCATTAACGTTTGCTCTTATACCGATTATTGTAAACGGTGTTTTTGCTTTTTTACGTAAACCCAAAACGGCAGAAAAAGGAAAAGTACATTTACCTAAATTCTTTGCGATTTTAGGTGCTATAACTTCTTCTATTTTTTTAGTTCCTGCAATAATTACTGCTTTTTCTGATGAGGATGTATGGGTGCCAATTGTTTTTCTTGTTTTTTCCTTGCTTGGTGCCACATTAATAATCGCTTTTATGAACTGCAGAATATCCTATGATGAAGACAGTTTTGTTGCAAAAACTTTCTTTGGTATCAAAAGAAAAGTGTCTTATGACCAGGTTACCGCTATAAAGGAAAATATGCACGAAACATACATTTATGTTGGCAAACGAAGAGTTATGGTTGACGAATTTTCTATAGGCGGAAAAGATTTTATTAACCTTGTTAAAAAGAAATACAGAACTCTCCATAACGGACAAAGCCTACCCAAGATAACGAAAACCAAGAATGATATTTTTAACGGACATGTAAGAGATGTAGCAGGGTTTTATGTTGTATATGGTATGGTGTCTGTTCTATTAGTGGGATTTATTGTATTTTTGGTTTATGATATTTACATACCTAAAAATGCGAATAATACTGTTGAACAAACAGTAACCTTTATATCTTGCGATGTAAAAGAAGATGAAGTGATATTAACTTCTGCGGATGATAATATTTATAAAATTTCATATGCCGCTGAACAAATTAATATCCAAGGAATAAAATCAATTTGCAACGGAGAATCGAAGGTAACAACATATTCTAAAGAGGTTACACCTGATGATGAGGAAGATTTTTATTCAATAAAAGCGATTAAGTATAATGATAGTTATCTTTTAAGCTTTGAAGAAGAAAGTCAATTATATAGACAAGAAAGTTGGCCGATTGTTGCTTTGTTTTTGTTTATGTTGTTAATTTGGGTAGCGTTTATTGTCGCTTCAATTGTTGTTGGAAGAAATCCCCAAAAATTCAGCAATAAGGTTGTAAGATTGTTTTTTAAAGACGGATACATCAATTATTAGAATAATTACGACAGTATGTTACTGCAATAACATACTGTCGTTTTCCTTTTTGGGGGACTTTGCTAATTGCTTGCTAAAATGAACAGATAAAATAAGATAATATTTTATTGTTTTTCTTGGTAAAAGAATAACAGCATAATAAATGAAGAAGCAAGAAACAGTGGGATTTTTAGGGCTTTTATGAGCTTAAAATGCCATCCACCTCCCAAACTCCTAAGCGGAACGCCCCCGGTTCGAATCCGGGCAAGCGTGCCAAAAAGTGCCGAGAAATCAAGGTTTCTCGGCACTTTTACTTTTTATTTCTCACTCATTATCTTGAGTGAGTTTTTTATTTTTAGGGAGTAAAACAGAATCAAACTTTTAACATATCCCGATTAGCAGGCGATTAGCAAAAAATCGGTGTTTTGCTAATCGCCTGCTAATCGAATTTTTGGCAAAATCCTGCTAATTTGCACAGGCGTATGTTCCATCCATATTTTTTAGTATATCAGCAATTATCTATACTGCAAATATTCAATAAACCGTTTCACCGCAAGTGAAGCGGTTTTCTTATCTCTCAAAGCAAGTCCGATATTGCGATATGCCGGAACGTCAAGCTCTTTTGCGATAATTCTATATGGTACTCTTTTTAAGATCAGTTCGGGGAGTATCGCAATGCCAAGTCCGCTTTCCACCATAGACATTACAGCATAATCGTCCCAAGTGGTAAATTTAACATTTGGAGTTAGATTATTACGCTCAAATATTTCTGAAATTTCTGCCTTTGCACCCTTTTCAAGAAGCATAAATGGCTCATCACAAAGAGCAGCTACGGGAAATTTTTCGCTGTCCTTTAGTGGGTGGTTTTCGGGAATAATCGCCATCAACCTATCTTTTTCTAAAAAGATGGTTTCAAAATCGGGGTGTGTCGGTAAACGCAAAAATCCACAATCTACTCTGCCCGTGTGTATCCATTCTTCAATCTCGGTATAGTCACCGAGCAGAAGTTCATAGTCGATGTTGGGGTAGTCCTTTTGAAATTCTTTTATAATGTTCGGCAACCAATGAGTAGCCACGCTTGAAAATGTACCAATGCGGATAAGTCCCGATTGCAGACCATTCAGTTCATCCACCTGCATTTTCAGCTTATCAAAATCGGCACAGAGGTTTTGTGCGTATGGTAACAACTTCATTCCGTCACTTGTAGGCTTAACACCGTACTTGCTTCGTTCAAGAAGCGTTACACCCCATTCATTTTCAAGATCTGCTATCATTCTGCTGATGCCCGATTGTGTGTAGTTTAATATCTCCGCCGCTTTTGTAAAGCTGCCGTATTCTACCGTTTTTACAAACGAGAGATATTTTTGCAAATTCATATCCATAAAGAGTACCTATTCCGAATTGTGATTTTGAACATTACAAACATTCGCTTTTGTTATGTTTGATATTATGATATACTATTTTCAGTTCAAATACAAGAGGTATCGTATGAATAATAAGGCATTTTTTAAATACATATTTGCTCTGCTTCTGTTTGGCTCAAACGGCATTGTTGCGAGTTTTATTGATTTGAGCAGTCAGAATATTGTACTGCTTCGCACTCTGATAGGCAGTATTCTATTGATCGCATTATTCTTTATTAGCGGCGGCAAACTGACTTTTTACAAACACAAAGTGCAATTTTTATTCCTTGCCATATCAGGCGTAGCAATGGGAACGAGTTGGATGTTTCTATACGAGGCATACGCTCGGATCGGTGTCAGCATCGCTTCACTTTTATATTACTGCGGTCCGGTTATCGTAATGGCTTTATCGCCTTTGCTGTTCAAGGAAAAACTTACCGCAAATAAAGTGCTCGGCTTTCTTGCGGTGGTAATAGGCGTTATACTTATAAATGGGAACGCCTTTGACGGTAAGGGTGATCTGTTCGGCATTGCCTGCGGTTTGCTCTCTGCCGTTATGTATGCCTTTATGGTTATCTGCAACAAAAAGGCAAAGGATATTGTTGGACTTGAAAATTCCACGTTGCAGCTTACTATAGCATTTCTAACAGTAGCGATATTTGTGGGATTAAAGCAAGGTTACGCTATGCAGATTGCACCAACGAGTATAGTGCCGATCTTTATACTCGGTCTGTTGAATACGGGCATTGGATGCTATTTTTACTTTTCTTCAATCGGCAAATTGAACGTACAGACGGTGGCTATCTGCGGATATTTAGAGCCGTTGTCCGCAGTGTTGTTCTCGGTAGCATTCTTGAAAGAAACAATGCTACCGTTACAGATTATAGGTGCAGTTCTTACCATCGGCGGTGCAATGATTGGAGAGTTGGTAAAACCAAAGAGAACAAAAAGCAGTACACAATAATAAACCGAGTGAACAGAAGTTAAATGGTATACTTTCGTAGGAATATTATCTCCACCCTAAATTAATCATTCTTGCTAATTGCTTGCTAATCAAACACGGTAAAACAATACAAAAACAGCGGTAACGACGTAACACAAGATAACACTTTAACCTTAAAAATTCCCTGACAATAGGGGATTTTTAGGTATTACAAGGGATATCGTTCGTATTTCCCTCGGTATCTCCTAAGCGGTAGGTCGGAGGTTCGAATCCCCTCGGGCGCGCCATAAAAAAACGCTGTAAGCCTTGAAATATCAAGCTTTCAGCGTTTTTGCTTTTTCGTATTTTGTTGTGATTTTTTAAAGTTTTCTGCTAATAAATTTTGCTTATTGCAATTTTAGGTTCAATTCTCTTGCATCGATGATTTATTTATTAGCAAAATAATTGCTAATTGCCATAAGGTAATATACCCCCAAATTGCTAATAAAAACGGTAAACTGCTAATAAAATCGATTTTGTCGATTGGTTTACCCGTGTGATACGCTATATATTATTAGCAGTTTTTAGTTTTTCAATAACCAATCGAAGCAATTCTTCATCTGTCCGGATAACCTCAATTACCGCATCAAATCCTTTGTTTTGTGAACAATATAGGGTTTGTCTATATTATATAATGC
>JAZUQC010000019.1:0-2376 GCA_045605525.1 Acutalibacteraceae bacterium | reverse complement strand
CTCGGCATCCCGCATGAGGGTAAAAGAATCATTGATTTGAACATTACTATTTGAAATAATACATAATCGATGCAATAAATGATATAATTTTGAAATCCAAAAACGGGTCGTCGAGGCGCCGACCCCTACCGAGGTGCGCGTATCACCTTGGCAGGACGGGGTCGGAATGCATAATATGCATTCCCTACGGCAAACAACCAACTTCCCCGACAAACCGCAATTTGCCTGTCATCACGCAAAACAAAAAGCACACCTTCCGATGTGCTTTTTTCATATTTTGTCTTTCAACTTTCTTATCTTCTCAAACCGATCTTCCGCAAACAAGCAAGCCAAAGTCTGTGCCTGTGCGGAGCTATATTTTTCAATCAGAATTTCTGCCAGCACCTCTTTTTGTCCGCACTTCTGCGCTTTTTTGAAAAAAGAAATCAACTGCGAAAAATTTTCTTCACTCCTTCGCAGATTTTTTAAGGCATACAAGTATGTGCAATATAATTCCGCAAAATGCTTTGTTATCGCCGACAAAATCAGTTCATCAGATACATCCGTTTGCAATTCACTCACGATTTGCAACGCATTTTGTGCAAATAAAATATCGTCGGACAAAAGCGATTCTTCGAGAAAGGCTTTTTCCTGCACTGCCAACGGATGCCTGAAAATGGTTTTCAGAACGCAGAGTCTTTTGTTTTTATCTTCATTTGTTGTATGACTGTTCAGCACCGCAAAAGCCTTTTCATTCGTTTTGTAAGACAAGGCTTCACAGACAACCGCAAACACATCCATGTCAGTTGTTTTCAGCATGGAGGCAAGCTCGTCTGTTGGCTTTTCATACGGTACGGCAATGCCGTTTATTTGCTCCTTGCGCATACAATTCTCCTTGGCTTATTTTATGTCCAATAAAATTCAACCCGATCCGTCGTCAATTCAAGGCGGATCGTTGTTTTGGCACACAGCTCCACAATCAGCGACTGATATGCAACATAATGATAAAGATATTCCAATCTGCAATCCGATTCCGCAATTTTCAAAAATGCTGCCGTGTCTATCGCTCTGTAATATCCGTTTTTTGCGAAAATGCGATTGGGTTTGCGGCGTTCATAAATGTCCAAACACGAATCCGCAAGGTGAAATTTCATCACAAGCGATTTTACATTGGGCTTGATCGCCTGTATCGAATCATGGTAATTTATGTTTTGTTCAAATGTAAAAACAACATACTCTTCATCAATATCCACTTTGTCAATTACGCAATCATGCGGTGTGGGGATGGTGGGTAAAGTGTCGCCGTTGAGGTAATATATTTCTGTCATACAAACACTCCGTTGCAGCTTTGATAAGTTAATTATATCACACAAAAAAGAGAAAGAAAAGGTTTTTTCGACACATGATAACACAAAAACAAATGATTGTAAATCCCTGCTTTTTATGTTAAAATACACGCAGTTCAAAAAAAAGGAGGTCCGTGTCATGACACTTTTATGTCCCGTCTGTTCGCAAGCATTATGTCGCAACGGCAATTCCGTGCGTTGCGAGAACAACCATTGCTTTGATTTTGCAAAGGAGGGCTACCTCAACCTGCTTGCAGGCAACCACAAAAAGGGCAGCGACATGGGCGACAACAAGGACATGGCACTCTCGCGCCGTGCGTTTTTAAGCAAAGGATATTTTGACACTTTACTCGATGCAGTGGACGAAATCTTTACTTCGCATTGCAAGGAAGATGCAAGCATTCTCGACATCTGCTGCGGTGAGGGTTACTATTCCGCAACCCTCAGACAAAGACACCCGAAATCGGACATCATCGGCTTTGACCTTTCCAAAGAGATGATCCGCCTTGCCGCCAAACGCAAAAGCGGCAACACCTATGTGGTTGCAAATCTGTTTCACATCCCCGTGCCGGATAACAGCATTGACTTTGCATTTCACCTGTTTGCTCCCTTTGACGAAACGGAATTCATGCGTGTATTAAAGCCCGGTGGCATCCTCGTGACTGCCGTTGCAGGCGAAAACCATTTGTGGCAGATGAAAGAGATTCTGTATGAAAATCCTTACAAAAACGACGAAAAACCGCCGCGTACAGAGCTCCCCTTTACGGAAAAACGGCACGCAGACGGCAGAATTGTGTTGGATAACAACGAAGATATCTTTTCGATGTTCAAAATGACACCCTATTTTTACCACACCCCCAGTGAGGGCATTGCAAAGCTGCAGCAAGTGCCGCAGCTTGCAACCGACATCTCCTTTGCACTTTACATTTACCGAAAACCGCTTGCGGAATAATTGCACTTTTTAAATATTGCAAAAGTGCAAAAACACCGTATTTTCCCAATATAAAGGAGACCGCAAAAAAGGCGGTCTCTTGTTTTTTATTCCCTTGCC
>JAZUQC010000018.1:0-2113 GCA_045605525.1 Acutalibacteraceae bacterium | reverse complement strand
TTATATCATTTATTGCATCGATTATGTATTATTTCAAATAATAATGTTCAAATCAATGATTCTTTTACCCTCATGCGGGATGCCGAGGGCGTCATCCCCTACAGGATAAAAAACCAAGTCGGACAGGGTCGGAACGCATACTATGCGTTCCCTACGTGCCCCGATAAACCGCAATTGAAAGGTATACATTTATGAAAAAACTTTCTTTTCTTATCCTCTTTCTTTTTCTTTTCTCCGTTCCTGCTGCCGCATCGGAGTATGACAGTGCACAACTCATGGTCACTTCCTG
This sequence comes from Acutalibacteraceae bacterium, assembly GCA_045605525.1. Taxonomy (GTDB): domain Bacteria; phylum Bacillota; class Clostridia; order Oscillospirales; family Acutalibacteraceae; genus RUG806. The sequence goes on along the minus strand of JAZUQC010000018.1, from coordinate 1,824 downwards.
CACCGTGTTCGAAAAAGGGCTTTCCGCGGGCGGCAAGGCAACGGTGTACATCACCCTTAAAAATCAAAGCGAAACGGCGGATGCAAAATACTGCAAACTGACCTTTGCCGAATCGTCAGGCGCCATTACCCCCGTCGGCACGGGCACACAGTATATTGCCGTCCTTGAAGCCAACGACGAGTATGTGTGGGAACTGCCCGTGCACATTGCCGCCAACGCTTCGGACGGAGCACACACAGCAAGTGTGCGTGTGTCATTCACGAATCCCGACGGCTCGGACGGCTCTGCCGAAGACACACTCCGCCTGACCGTCAGCAACAAAAGCGAAATGGAAGTCGGTTCTGTCGGTGTGCCGGGTGAAGTGGTGTCGGGCGACATGGCTGACTTCTCCTTTTCCGTACTCAACACGGGCAAGTCCAAACTGTACGGCGTAACCATGACCGTCAGCGTGGACGGCCCCGGCACAGTCGGCAAGGACAGCCTCGGAGACATCCCTGCCGGCGGCAGTGCCACGGGCAATGTCCGTTTTTCGACCGATGATTACATTATCAGTGCCCGTGCAGGCACGGTTACCTTCACGGGAGAGACCGCCGACGGCAAGACCGTCACCGTGTCCGAGCGTTTCTATTTTGACATTGTATCGGACGAATCCGACAGCCCGCAACAAGAAGACGAAGACCGCAGTCAACCCCGTCTGATGGTCGCTTCTTATATTGTACAGGACGATGCCCTGCATCCGGGAGAACGCAAAAAAGTGTCTGTTACCCTCGTCAACACCCATGCCGACAAGGATGTTTACAACCTCAAACTGACCTTTTCGCCCCAATCGGATGCCATTGCCTGCGAGGGCATGGGTACGAAGTATCTGGAAGAACTGGAAGCGGGCAGCAGCTATGTGTGGGAGCTGTATGTGAACACCGCCCACACCGCAAAATCAGGGATGCATAATGCAAGCGTTTCTGTGGAATACGAGGACGAAAACGGCAGTGCCTACTCCAACTCCGACACCCTGCGTCTGCCTGTGCGGCAGACGGTGCTTTTGGTGTGGGACAATCTCGATTTCCCCAAAACCTGTGTCATCGGCGAAACCGTTTCGCTGTCGTTCTCGTTGCAGAATATGGGCGGTGCGGCGGTCAATAATGTGCTTGTCACGTTTGAAATAGAGGGTATGCGCGGCTCGGGCAGTGTGCTTGTAGGGACCATTGAAGCGGGCCAAAGCGGCACGGTGAATGCCAATTTCAACGTCACCGCCGAAACCGAGGGCGAACTCAAAGGCATTGCCAAGGTACGTTTTCAGGACGATTTCGGTGACAACCATGCCGAAGATATTGAAATTGTGACCAATGCCGTTAAAAAAGCTCCCGCTCCGACGGCAGAAGATGAAAAAAAACAGGCACAATCCGAAAACGGAATACGCCTGTGGTGGGTATTTCTGCTTGCAGGTCTTGTTGTCGGCGGCGGCACCGTCGGCGGTGCCGTGTGGTTTGTAAGCAGCAAAAAACGGCAAAAAGAAGACGAGCTGCGGCTGTGACGGGAAAAAATCAACACGCAGGGTTGTATGGAATCAATCCGAAGGGGGCAAACTAAATTACATACAGCTTCGCTGATTACATACGCCTACGGCGATTACATGCTAAGCCTTCGCTTGGATAAAAAAAGACGATTCCGATGAATCATCTTTTTTTGGTGGGAGAGGGTGGTGTTTGCGGGTATAGTTTTTGCAGTGCTCGCTTTCTGCTGCTTGTTTGTTTAATTTATTTTGCACAATCCCACGGGCTAAAAACAGTCCACCGGACTGTTTTCTTAACGCCCTTTCGAATCCAC
>JAZUQC010000017.1:0-12698 GCA_045605525.1 Acutalibacteraceae bacterium | reverse complement strand
GAAGAAAAGCCCAAGAACCCCAAGTCCAACTACGCCGTAACCGGCCTGTATTTCTACGACCGCAAGGTATGCGAGCGCGCCAAGGCACTGAAGCCCTCCGCCCGCGGGGAACTGGAGATCACCGACCTGAACCGCATTTATCTGGAAGAGGGCAAGCTGAACGTGGTCACGCTGGGCCGCGGCTACGCATGGCTGGACACCGGCACCGTGGACTCCTTGGCAGAGGCCGCAGACTTTGTGCGCATTATCCAGACCAGACAGGGCATCACCATTTCCGCCCCCGAGGAAATCGCCTACAACAAGGGCTGGATCACCAAGGAACAGCTGATCGAAGCCGCCAAGGCATACGGAAGTCGGTGAAGCCATGTCGTTCTGTGAGCCAAGGAGTTGCTGAGCATGGTTGTCTTCCTAAGACCGCTTGGCCTCCGACTTGACAGGGTCGGAACGCATACTATGCGTTCCCTACACGCCCCGATAAACCGCAATTTAAGACTCCTTTTTCATCAATCGGTCTGCTTCCTGCTGTGCCATCTCCGCTTCCACATCAAAACCGCGGCTTTGCAGAATTTGTGCAATTTCTATATATTCATTTGCGGCTTTTTCGATTTCACCGAGGTCTTCATAAAGACATGCTTTGCAGTATTTTTCGTCGCAGAAATAGGTTCCGATCTGACCAGCCTTATCATAATACCGCATGGCTTCGTCGTACTTTTTCAACTTGGCGCAAATATCCCCGCCTAAAATATACAAGATCCAATCTTCGGAAAACAGACGGGTTGCATCGTTAAAACAATCATACGCCTGCACAAAGTCTTCTGCATAGATGAGCGTTTCAATGTAAAGTTGCCATGCACGGGGATCATTTTTGTTTTTTTGCAGATATTCATTCTGCATGGCAATGATCGCCTCTCCTTTGCCGATTGCAAAATAAAGAGAAATGCGACAAGAGCACGCACGGTAATAAGAGTGCAAGTCATCTCCCGGACCGTTTTCGACAATGCGGTCAAACCATTCCATTGCCTTTTCTTTGCAATCCTTGAGCATAAAGTAGTATAGCATTGCAACATTCCATTCATCGGCAACGGACAGTTCCTTTTCATGCATCATCTTTTTAAACTCGCCCAGTGCCTGCAAAAAATCGACAGGATCTCTTGTTTTTTCATACACGGCGGCAAGACGCTGTGCATAATTATCATATGCAACGGTATTTTTTTTGTAAAAATCATCCACCGTCACGCCGTACAATTTTGCAAGTAAAGGCAGCGTCAGCACATCGGGCAGGGTTGTACCGCATTCCCAACGCGACACCGTTTGCGGATTGACAGACAGTGTTTCCGCAACCTGCTCTTGCGTTAAATGCTTGGCAACACGAAATTTTTTCAAATTTTCACTCAACAGTTGTTGCATTCAAAAAACCTCTTTTCAAAAAATCAGGAAGCCTTCCATGCTTTGAGTATAGCACGGAAGGCTTTCATTTTTAAGGTCTTATTTTATGTACAGACTCTCTTTTTCTGTTTACTTCTTGAAAAGAGAATTAAAACAGTTAGCCGTGGAGTTAACGGTTTCGTTGACACTTGCCATGAAACGGGTGAAGAAGTTTTCAAGTTCAGACGGAGTCGTATCTTCAATCACACCTGCAAACACAAGTTCGGCACGAAGATTTTCAACCGCTTCATCCCATTCTGCGGTGACAACCACAGTTTTGTTCAGCTGACGGTTGACTTCCTTGACCGCATCTTCAATGGCAGCGGTCTGTGCAATGCCGACAGTGGACTTATCGGCTTCTTCCCAAGCGGCAAGATACAGATTGACGGTATTGGTAAGTCTTCCTTCGTTGAACTGCGGATAAACATCGGGACGGGAATAAACATCATTGATGTTTTCGTCGCACATAATATCGAATGCCAATTTCAGAGCCACATCATTGAACGGCAGTTTTTCGTGTGCCTGATTCTTGATGTACCATGTTCTGCAAGGCAGCAGACCCGCGGTTGCATCGGCATTTCTGTCGGGAGAAATGTGGTTGTGGGTCGGGTCGGAACAGTACGTGCCTGCGGCAACATAATCTTCGGGGAAAGCTTCTCCGGGGGCTGCAAAAGCGGCACCCATGGATGCACTTGTTGCATGGACGATACCGTCGCCGTTGGTGGTGTCATATTCTGCACAAAGCGGGAACATGGTACCGCCGTAACAGACGATGTCAAACACCTTGCAGCCTGTTGCCTGCAATTTGGCAAGATTGTCTGCAAAGTTTGCACGAGCCTTGTCATAGGCATCGACTTTTTCGAGAATTTCGGGATATTCGCCGCTTTCAAGCCATTTTGCTCTGCCTTCTTCATAATATTCGGCAGGACACAGTGCCCACAGAATGGTGGTGGGAACGATGGCGGTTTCCACAAGGCTTTCGGCAAGACCGCCGAGTGCGGATTTGAGAACATCGGTCGGCAAAATACGAAGAACGATATTCAGCAGATAAGACAGCCAGCCGTCGCCAAGCAGAGAAACAAGGAATTTGTTATAGAGCATATCATCATCATTGAGAATGCTCAGGTCGCCGACAATCAGGTCACCGATAATGGTTGAACCGTTGAGTGCGGGGATAACGAAAACCATGCGTTCAATGAGTTCATAATCTTCGGGATATCTGTCAAGGTAATTGACCGCAATGGTACCACCGAGGCTGATCGGGCAGATACGGACAGAGTCAGCACCCGACTGCGGCAAAACCACATCGTGGATGTAGTGATTCAGCTTTTCGGTTTCATACTGCACATCGCCGATGGAGTCATAGCCGAAATAATAGATATTTTCTTCACCGATAATCTCGGCAAGTCCTTGTAAAGGAAGCAGATTATAATAATATGCCTTGAGTTCATCGGTCATTTCGCTCATGGGATATTCATAGCAAGGCACTTCCACGGGAGTGAGATAATTACCTTTGTTGTCTTTATGAATCGCATAAAGGGCTTCGTAGGTGCCTTTTTTCATGGCTTCCGTCAGGCCCATATCACGGCGGAACAGAATGGACATGAGCATTTCGGGCAGGGCTTCTTTCACAAGTGCCATCACATCAATTTCAAGCGGCCAGCCGTTGATGTAACCGCCTTTGCCGTCTTCTTTCCATGTGCCGTCTTCGTTGAGCACATAGGTGTCGTTCTGGCTCATGCCGTGCACAATGACAACGGGGGTGTCGGTGTTGTAGGCAGGCTTGTAAGTTGCGGCGGAAGTCGGAATGCAGAATGCCGACAAAACCATAGCCGCACACAGAACAATGCTTACGATTCTTTTGATTTTCATAGGTTTCCTCTCCTTTTTTGCACTTTATTGCAATGCACCAATGAATTATAGCACAACTGCCGCAGGGAAACAATAGAAGAATTGTAAATAATTTAAAAACACCTGAAAAAATGAAACCCGCGAACAAACGTGCACAGGGAGATTTGTTTTTTATTCCGTTACAATTTTAAGTGTCTTGATCTCCCACGGGCGGAAGGTGAGATTTTTGCCGTCGGTGGGGGAGTTTTCGTTGCCCAGAAGGTCGGTTTCGGCGGTCACCTTGCCGACGGTCGGGAGGTAATCTGCGGTGGCGGGGTGGTCTGCAAAATTGCAGAATCGCGCGAGCAGGCAGCCGTTTTCGGGATACAGGGCGGTCAGCACGACAGAGTTGTCGGGGTCTGTGAAATCGGCAAGTGTAAAAGCGGTTATATCGCCGTCCCCCTTTGCAAGAGTCGTGACAACAGGCGGGTAGTTATAAAGCATGGACTGCTTGTGGATTTCGGTTTCGGTCGTATCTGCCTTGAACGGAAGAAGTGCAAATTCATCCTCAAAAATACCGTCCAACATTTTTGTGCCGCACAAATAGTGATTGGCATACAACAGCGGAATGCGCAGTTCATTGCCGCTGACGGCACTGCCCATACAGCCCTTGTTGAACACGGCCATTCCCTGCTTTGCATCACGCAGAGCCACCCAATAGGTGCCCGACATATAGGTTGTTGCATTGAAAGATTCTTCGGCAGAAACGGGGGTATCGACAAGAATGAGGTCATCGGGATACCAATAGGCTTCGGGTTTGCGAAGCTGGCCGTCCCATTCGGCAAAGCCAAACGGCACATCGCGGAACATTCTGCGGTCGTTATTAAGATTGAGGTCTGCAACAAAGCAGAGCTTGTCTTCATGGTGGTGACCGTTCACGGTCAGCGAAGCGGGTCTTCCCTGCGTGATGCCGTCCTGCCCGACCTTATTGCCGTGGATTTCAAATGTTGTTTTGCAGTCAATGCGGGCACTGTTGCCGCAAAAACGCATTTCAAAACGGAACTTCACCGCACCGATGTTGCCTTCCTGCACACAAACGGCAGAGTGTGCCGTGGTTTTGACCGTCCATGTGCCGATACTGCGGCAATCTTCACCGTCCACCCACGCGGTCAGCAAAGCACCGTTTTCATTGCCGAACAGCATGGCATCGGTTTTTCTGTCCCAAAGACCGACAATGCCGTTTTCATTCAGACGAACCTTGTAAACAGGGGTCAGCAGTTCGCCGTCTTTTTCATTATATATAAAATCGGAGGTGGTTTCGTTTTCGGTTTCTTGCAGAGCAAAACTCTTTGCCGTCAGCGGGGGCAAAGTGATGTGCACAAGGGTATCATTTTTGCCGTCACAAGGAATCTGCACCCATGTATCTGCCGCAAAGGAATGCGGATTGACCGCCAACAAAGAATCATTGTCCTTATGTGCAAAGTGTTTTGCAAGATCGGCAAGCGATTTTGCAATAACGGAATCGGAATGCTGCAAGGAAGACGGAATAAACCGTCTTGACAAATCGAGCAAACCGCAGATGGTGACATCGTGATGCTGTGCGGCAAGGATGTATTTCCATGCTTCTTCACTGTCTTTCTGATGCGATTCCCCGCCGAGCAGAACGGAAAATGCGTTGAGTTTTTCGCCTTGCAGGGCATTGACCTCGCCCTGTCGGCAACCGTTGAAAATTTCATTGCCGCAATAACCCCACGGCATCTGGGTGTGGAAATCATTGTCGGTCATTTCTAAGATTTCGATTGCTTCGCCGTAAAGTGCAGGCAGGTCTTCAAGAAGAACATATTCGCAGTCTTCTTTGTTTTGCGTATAACGGCTGATTTCTTCAATATCCTGCGTCAGATCGTCATAACGCGAGCACAGCAAGGGGGTGTGTTTTTGGAATCTGCCCTGAAAATCTTCAATTTCATAGCCTGCATTGCGCGGCCAACGGGACAAAATCCAGTTATCGAGCGTTGTGCAGTTGAAGCCTCTTCCCTGCTTGTGATAGGTCGGCACGGACGGCATTTCGGTACCGTCTTTGCCGATCCATTTGCCCCACGGCACATCGAATGTTTTGGTATAACCGTAGCCCATAACATGGGAACGCAGAATCGCTGCCGTATAGCCGACACCGGCAATCAACTGGGGAATCTGCCCGTGCAAGGCAAATTCGGAAATGCAGTAAACGGACGGTTCCACACCGAAATAATCCTTATTGGCACGCACACTGTAAGTCAGTTGCCGCACATTGGATTCTTCGGAAATAAACATCGACAGCGGCTGGCCGTAGGTGGTAGCCCCCAGCCCGCATCTGTCGGGATATTTTTTGAGCAATTCGCCGATCATTTCCACCACTTCGGGGTCGCATCGGCTGAATTCATCAAAGGCAAACGATTCGTAATCAAGTCCGATTTTCAGTTTCGGAAATTCCTGCAACCATTGGTCAAGTTTTTTAAGACGGGGTTTGACTTCGTCTTTCCAAAGAACATAGCCGCCGTGGTCATAGGTCAGAATATACAGGGGTTGTTGGTTCACTTCTCTCTCTCCTTTTTCAAAAAAAGGATGCAAAAAACAAGTTTTTCACATCCCGTTCATATTACATCAGCAAGATCCGTTTCGTAATCCTTATCAATCAAAACCACATCCGCATGATGTTCTTTTGCCTTTTGCAAGAAGAATGAATTGTCCTGCAAAACACTTTGCAAGGTGCAATCCGAATCGTCAAGACGTTGCTCGATGACATTCGCATACTGCTTAATGTCGTCAAAATGATTACGGATATAATTTTCGCTCATCACAAGACAAATAAAGCGGATTTCCTTGCGGTATTCGTCCGTAAAATCATTTTCCCAATCAAAAGGAACATAACAGCCTTCGACAATCAGATTCTGTTTATTTTCGATTGCGGTTTTGATCATTTCACGCACAATCGGCCACAAGTAAGCCGTCAATTCCTCATCGCAACTCAATGGGGTGAGATGTGTATTTCCGCTTCGGATCAGCCCCATTTTCAGGTGATCTTCGGACAGGTACGGATATTTATATTTTTCAAGCAATTTCTGTGCAAGCGTTGTCTTTCCGACGTGCGATGCACCGGTTATCAGAATAATCATTTCTTTTTCGTAAGCAGACAAACCGTTTCCACATGGGCACAGCGAGGGAACATGTCATAGGGTGCGACATTTTGCACCTGATAGCCGCTTTCGGACAGAATTGCACAGTCACGGGCAAGGGTTGCGGGGTCACAGGACACATATACGATGCGTTCGGGTGCCATACGAACAAGCGTTTGCAGGAGCGAAGCATCACAGCCCTTTCGAGGCGGGTCGACAAGCACGCAATCAGGACGCAGACTGCGGTTTTCGAGTTCCAGCGCGGCTTTGGCCGCATCACCGCAGATAAATTCCGCATTGGTGATGTGATTGAGTTTTGCGTTGACTTTTGCATCGTCGATTGCTTGCGGGACGATTTCGACACCGATGACTTTTTCAAAACGGTCTGCCATGGTAAGACCGATTGTGCCCGTACCGCAATACAGGTCTATGAGCAGATCTTTTTTATCGCCCAAAGCGAATTCGGCGGCTTTTGCATATAAGTTTTCCGCCTGCCTACGGTTGACCTGATAAAAGGCGTGCGGTGAAATACGAAACCGAAGTCCGCAGAGAATGTCTTCCATGTAGCCTTGTCCGTCGAGAACGGTGGTCTTTTCACCGAGAATGACATTTGTGTCCTCGGTGTTTTCATTAAGCAACACACCGACAATATTCTCATTTGTTTTCTTCAATGCAGCAATGAGTTCTTTTTCTTTGAAAACGCGGTTGCCGTTGACCACAAGGGTGACAAGCAGTTGTCCAGTGGCTTCGGCTTTGCGGATATAGACATGCCGAAGCAGTCCCTTGCCTGTTTTTTCATCATAGGCAGGGATTTTGTATTTTTCAGCCCAACGCGAAACCGTACGCAGGATATCTGCAAATTCAGTCGGTTGCAATGCACAGGAGCGACAATCAATGACACGGTGGCTGTAAGGGGCATAAAAACCCGTTTTCAGCCGTCCGTTTTCCATTGCCACCGGATACTGCGCCTTATTGCGGTAGCCCGTCACCACGGGACTTGCACAAAGCGGCTCGACCTGCACATCCAAATGGGCAAGTCTTGTGAACGCATCCTGCACACGTTGCTGCTTGTGCTTACATTCGGATTCATAAGTGATATGACGGAAAGAACAGCCGCCGCAACGGGGAAAAACGGGACAATTTGCATCGGTTCTGTCGGGGGACGGTGTCAGCACAGACACAATTTTGCCGATGGCATAGGTCTTTTTGACCTTGATGATGAGCACCTTGAGCACATCACCGACCGCACCGCCTGCCACAAAAACTGCCATGCCTTCATAATGCCCCACGGCACTGCCTTCTGCTGTGAATCCCGTTACGGTCAGTTCAATTTCCTGATTTTTACGGATGGGTAAATTTTTGGTATCAATCATAATATTCCTTTTCGGCTTAAACAATGCCGACGGCTCGTAAAACAAGCGGAAGATATTGCATCAAAAAATAAATCAAAAGGCAAACAACAGCACTCAGTACGGCGGCAGGAATTGACACACTGCCTTTTTGCTTGAGTTTTTGCAAATAATCGGGACTTTCTCCGTACTGTTCTCGCACAGACAAGATATCCTTTTTTGCTTTCTTGAAATAAAAACCGGTCGCAAAAAAACCGGATAGAATCGGTAAGACATAAGCATGGATACCGGTTGAAATATAGGACCACATTTGCGTCATTTTTGAACAATTTTCGGAATACTTCTGCACAGCTACGGTCATATTGGCGGTCATATCATCCATAATCTGGGCCACATCCGCACCGGCTTGCTGTGCAAGTGCAAGCGAATCGAAATACAGGGTCTTCGTTCTGTCCATATATTCCCAATATGCAGGATCACTGATACAGACTGCCGCTCCGATTGCACCCAATGCAAACAAAACGCACAAAAACAAGATGCCGACTTTATTGAGCTTGCGATAGAAAAACCAGACGGGGCCGAGAGAAATGCTGCTGATCATAGCCACGCCGGCAGCCCAGAATGCCGCCCAGTTCCATGCGATTCTGTTGCGGCTCATCATAATAAACCGACGCACATAACCGCCCGATTTTCCGCCGACATACGAAGCATATTCCTGCACGGAAATATCATCCACCTTTTCCTGCGGGTTGAACCCGCCGTAGGTGCGAAAATCCTGATACATCAATTCTCTTTGCTCTTCATCCTCCAACGGAGAGCCGGCTCTTGCGGAGGCATTGGGATGAATCGGCTCATGACAGGCAGAACAATACAGTTCATTTGCATAATTCTGTGCACCGCAGAACGGACATTGTGTGATCGGTTCGGTATTTTCTTTGGCAACCATCCCGCCGACAGCAGATTGCTTCTTATTTTGCTCTTCGGTCTTCGGTGCATTCCATACAAACCCTGTATCATGCAAAGATTCATTTGCACAACAGCCGTGTTCCATCCAACAGGTTCTGTGCTGCGGTGTTCCGCAGATGGGACAAGTGACTATATCGTCCCCGTCAACAAAGAGTTCACCGCAATAGCTGCACGGCATATTCAGATAACGCATAGCAAAAAACTTCCTTTTACAGTATAATCTTCTAATATATTATTGTAATAAATAAACTTAAACTTTGCAATAACTTTTAAAAATATTTACAGATTTTGAAAAAAGATTGACAGAACGGGAAAACTTTCATATAATAGATAGTTGGAAATAATTTTTATGAGGGATTATCATGTGATACGCACGGCTTTTGATTCAGCTGAAAACGATAACACAACATGAGAGGATATAACCAATGCTGCAATTTGAAGAATTAAGACTGAAACTGCTTGAAAATGAAAAACCCCTTGCAGACCTTGCAGATGCACTCGGAATCAGAAAAATGGAAGAAGAAATTGCAAAACTGGAAGAACAGACTGCACAGGAAACATTCTGGAATGATGTTGCAAATTCCAACAAGGTTTTGCAGAGAATCAGCAATCTCAAATCCAAACTGAAAAAATACACCGACCTCAAAGGTCTTTATGAAGACACTCTTGTTCTCATTGAAATGAGCGATGAAATGGAAGATGAATCCATGCTCGAAGAATGCACACAGAATGTTGACAAAGTTAAAGAAGAGCTCGATGCACAGACCCTGTCCACCCTGCTGTCGGGTCAGTATGACAATAACAATGCCATTCTCACCTTCCATGCAGGTGCCGGCGGAACAGAAGCCCAGGACTGGGCACTGATGCTGTTCCGCATGTACCATCGCTGGGGGGAACGCCACGGCTTCAAGACAAGTACACTTGACTATCTTGACGGCGAAGAAGCGGGGCTTAAATCCGCTGTGGTTCTCATTGAAGGCGAAAATGCCTTCGGTTACCTCAAAAGCGAAATGGGCATTCACCGCCTTGTCCGTGTTTCTCCGTTCGATTCCTCAGGCCGCAGACATACTTCCTTTGCCTCACTGGAAGTCATGCCCGAAATTGACGACACAATTGAAGTTGAAATCCGTCCCGAAGACATCAAGATGGACGTTTACCGTGCCAGCGGTGCAGGCGGCCAGAAAGTCAACAAAACATCTTCCGCTGTTCGTCTGACCCATCTGCCGACGGGTATTGTCGTTTCCTGTCAGGTGGAACGCAGTCAGTTCCAGAACCGCGACGTTGCAATGAGAATGCTCAAATCCAAACTCATTGAAATCAAAGAACGCGAACATCTTGATAACATTGCCGATATCAAGGGCGAACAGAAAGAAATCGGTTGGGGCAGTCAGATCCGTTCCTATGTTTTCATGCCCTATACCCTTGCAAAAGACCATCGCACCGGTTTTGAAAATGGTAACATCAATGCCGTTATGGACGGCGACATTGACGGATTTATCACCGCTTACCTGAAAATGCAGTCGCAGGCAAATCTTGCAAACAACGAATAATTTTTCGGCAACAAATAAAAGACCTTGTTTAATAACAATTCCCGCTGTGAAAGACCTGCGGGAATTGTTGCATTTTTGACACAATTCAAATCATTTGTACACTTTTTTATTAACAGTTTGTTTACATTTTTATGGTACAAGTGTAACCCGGTTCCCGTATAGTATTAGCAGTGACAGAAACATATTTTTTCATTTCTACAATTCCTTTTCATTTTATTTTCTCTTCCCCAAAAAGAAAAATCCGGGTAATAATCCGGGTTTTTCTTTTTTTTTGAAATTTTGAGAAAAAGCAATTGCCATTGTGCATAAAAAAGAGTATAATAATAATTATAAAAATTTTTGTATGAGGAGAGCACCATGAACGATTATAATGCTTTATATGCGATCTGGAAAGAAAAATGCACGCAGGACAATGATCTTGTTAAAGAATTAAATGAGATTGCCGGCAATGAGGAAGAAATTCTTGAGCGTTTTTATCAATCTCTTGCATTCGGCACAGGGGGCTTACGCGGCATATTGGGTGCCGGCACAAACCGCATGAACATCTACACGGTCGGTGCCGCAACACAGGGGCTTGCCAATTACCTCAACGAAGATTTTGAAAATGCAAGCGTTGCCATCGGTTATGACTCACGAAATAAATCCGATCTGTTTGCACAACGAGCTGCCTGTGTGCTTGCGGCTAACGGTATCAAGGTTTATCTGTTCAAGGAACTCATCCCGACCCCCGTTGTGGCATGGGCAGTACGCAGACTCGGTTGCAGTTCGGGTATTGTGATCACGGCAAGCCACAACCCCGCAAAATACAACGGCTACAAATGCTATGATCCCAGAGGCTATCAGATGACGGATGAAGCCGCAGACAAAACCTTGGGCTACATCAACAGCATTGATATTTTTGACGATGTAAAGACCGTTACTTTGGAAGAAGGTCTTGCAAGCGGTAAAATCGAATACATTGCAGAAAGTCTTCTTGAAGATTACTATAAGGCGGTTGCCTCCCGCCAGATCAATCCCGGTGTATGCAAGGACAGCGATCTGAAACTCATTTATGCACCGCTTCACGGTTCCGGCAACAAACCTGTTCGCCGCATTTTCAAGGACATCGGACTCGATGATGTGACGGTTGTTGCATCGCAGGAACTGCCGAACGGCAATTTCCCGACTTGTCCGTATCCGAATCCCGAAATCAAGCAGGCTTTTGAAGAAGCACTCAAACTGACCGCCGAAAACAAAGCGGATATTCTTCTTGCAACTGACCCTGACTGCGACCGCGTGGGTATTGCCGTGCTTGACAACGGTGATTATACACTTCTGACGGGCAACGAAGTCGGCTGTCTGCTGATTGAGTACATTCTGTCCTGCAAACAGAAAGCAGGTACACTTGCAAAAAATCCCGTGATCATCAAGACCATTGTTTCGTCCGAACTTGCCGCGGTGATTGCAAAGTCCTACGGTGCCGAAATGTTTGACCTGCTGACAGGTTTCAAATACATCGGTGAACTGATGACACAGCTTGAAGAAAAAGGGGAAGCCGACCGCTTTGAACTTGGTTTTGAAGAAAGTTACGGTTATCTGTCGGGTCTGCACACAAGAGATAAGGATGCCGTCAACGCATCCATGCTCATTGCCGAAATGGCGGCTTACTACAAAAAGCAGGGTAAGACGCTCGTTGCCGTTCTCAACGAGCTGTATGCAAAGCACGGCTATTACCTCAATTCCCTGTTCAACTATTATGTCGAAGGTGCAGACGGCATGGCTAAAATGAACGGAATGCTTGATCTGCTTCGCACCAACACACCAACCGCTATTGCAGGTGTTGCCGTCACCAATGTAACGGACTATAAAGAATGTACCGACAAAGACCTTGTTACGGGTGAAGTCAAAAAGACTACCCTTCCCGTCAGCAATGTCATTGTGCTGACATTGGGCAGAGATAAACTCATTGTACGTCCGTCGGGCACGGAACCGAAACTGAAAATTTATGCTTCGGTCGCCGCTGACAATGCGGAAAATGCAAAGAAGACCACAGAAGAATACAAGGCATCCATTGAAGCCGTTCTCGGTCTGTAAGAAAGGAAAAATTTCAAGGACATGAACAGAAAATTCGTTAAAATCGTCGCCATCATCCTCGCGATTATCATGGTAGCCAGCGTGGGATATGTGCTGATTGCCGTTGTTGCGGGCATGTTGAGTGCTGCTGCAACACCGATCGTTGCAACAAACCTTATCAAAGCCGCCGTACCGCTATTGTTGGCAGCTGCATAATAAAAAAAGGATCTTCACGGAAAGTTGTGGGATAAAGAAAACAAATTGCGGTTTGTCGGGGTGTGTAGGGAACGCATAGTATGCGTTCCGACCCTGTCCGACTTGGTTTTTTATCCTGTAGGGGATGACGCCCTCGGCATCCCGCATGAGGGTAAAAG
>JAZUQC010000016.1:0-72544 GCA_045605525.1 Acutalibacteraceae bacterium | reverse complement strand
CAATCGGCTACATCAAACTTTATTGACCAAATTTGTGCAAACTTGGTTAACCCCTCTGTCACTTCGTGACATCTCCCCTTTCAGGGGCGACAAGTGTTTGAGAGGAAAATTTTCATTGATAAGAGCCCGACAAACCGTAATTTGTAAAAAAACCGGGTCTGCAAACGCAGACCCGGAATGAAAAGATTTTGTTTATTTTACTCTCTGAATGCGTACAACTGTTGCCGAGTAGCAGGGAACGGTGTAGTTGAATACGTTTGTGATGTTTTCGAGGGTGATTTCTTCAATTTTTACATTTTCCGTCTGTCCGATGTGGTTTTCAACCGTCGGATCGGTGTGGAACATCTGGTAAGCCGTTGCTGTGCTGTTCACTGCGGTGTTTTCGTCGATATGGACGGCAAATGTACGGGGACTGTCGGTGACATTGACGAGTTTTATAATGATGTCACCCGTTTCGTCGGTGCTGACGACCTGATAGGCTTCGGCTTCGCAGGAAGAACCCGTGGTGTAATCAACATACAGATCACCGTCGATGTAGCACTGAATATTTCTGCCGCTGACAACCACTTTCAGTTCGTATGTCTTGCCTGTTTCGGCTGTGAAATCGCGGATGGTGCCGATGATTTGTCCTGTTTTGACATCGTTTTCAATGCTTTGCAGGCAGGAAACGGTATTGCCCCAGCCGCCGATGTTCCAGAAGAAATTGTTTTTGGTATCCTGCACGGCAAAGGGGATGATGAAGCCTTCTTCGCCTTCGAGTTTGGTGGCTTCCACGGTGAAGGTGTAGTCTTCCCAGTCGGCAGACCCGAAGTAGGCAACCGAACCTGTGTTGGAATAATTCATTTCGGTGGTCTTCTGCACCAGTGCGCCGTCTTCAACCTTGAATTTGCCGTCGGTTGCGGCATCCCAGTTCCACCAGAAGGTGTTGAGCGTAAAATCATCTTCGCCGAGGGTTTTGCCGTCTGCGTTGGAAACGACTTTTACATTGTCGAACTTTGCGCTTGTGTACCATGTGCCGACACCGACTTTGCCCGAAAGCGTGGGCTGTTCAATCAGCGCACCGTCGAGGGTGCTTTCAAGAAGTGTGGTGCCTGCGTTGGTGGAGAACAATTTCTGCGCATAGTAACTGATCGAACCGATACTGTCAGCGTTGTTATACCAGATCAGGTTTGGGCTCCAGTGTCTTGCCGTGGTCGAGGAGAACAGCGGCGCATAAGCCGCCATGCGCACGATGTCGCCGTTGCGTTCAAGACCTGTCATGTAAGCCGCTTCCGCAAGGGCTGCTTCGAGGCTGTTGGAACGGGCGGCATATTCGCCGAGGAACACCTGAATGGCACCGCCGTAGTTGGTGTCGGTCATGCCCTCCACGGTACGCGAATAATTCTTTTCATCGTAGTAGTCGGTGTTGCGGCGGAACCAGATGGGATCGTTGTAATAATGCTGGTCGGTTGCCCCCGCAAAATCGTTGACGGAAAGGTCAGGATGTGCTTCAAGATAGTCTTTTGCATATGCGTAAGAACCGATGTAGTTGACGCCGTGGGTGGCATCTGCCGCACCTGCGGAATAAATCAGTTCAATGCCTTCATAAAGTTCGGGGTTTTCTGCCTTTGCGGCAAGGAATGCTTCTAAGAAAGCAACATATCGTTCATAGTAATCCATTCCTTCGTTTTCGTTGCCGATGCAGATGTATTGCAGGTCAAAGGGTTTTGTGTGCCCCATGGCAATTCTTGCCTTGCCCCAAGGAGTGGTTTCATCACCGCGACAGAACTCGATGAGGTCAAACATATCGTCGAGATACTTTGCGAATTCTTCCGAATTCATGTCCACGGGACCCATGCCGCGCATCTGGCAGTACAGTCCGCAGTTAAGAACGGGCACGGCAACCGCACCGAGGTCTTCGCACAGCAGAAAATATTCATAGAAGCCCAGACCGTAAGACATGAAGGACGGATAGGGGTCTTCGGTTGCGGAATGGTCGGTCCAGATGTTTTCACCCTGCAGACGGGCGGCAACATCGCCGTAGGTGTTGTTGAACAAAAGCGGATCGCCGTTTTCGTCCACACCCACGCTGTCTTTCCAGTGGTAAGCGGTTTCCCAGGTGTAGCCTTCAATCACACAGCCGCCGGGGAAACGCAGGAATTTAGGTTGCATTTCTTCAAGCAGTTCGCAAAGGTCTTTGCGCAGACCGTTTTCTCTGCCTTTGTAGGTGTCAACGGGGAACAGAGATACCATATCGACAGCAACTTTGCCGTTGTCGATGAGCACCTGTGCAGACACATTTTCGGTGGCGGTGACGTCACTTTCGAGGGTCAGTGCATACTGTGCCCAATCAGCGGTGATGTTTTCAATCGCAGCTTCGTCAATCACTTCGTCACCCACGCAGATGCGGGCATAAACTTTGCCTGCATATCCGTCAAGCCCTTTTGCCCAGACAGAGAAATTGTACTTCGCACCTTCGTCAAGGTTCATACCTTCCATAAAGCCGATGTTCTTCGCACCCGCGGGGGAGTCGGCGGTGTTTTCCATGACAAGATAATTGGTGTTGTTGCGGTTGAGTGCATCGGGTGCATCAATCAGCACTTGCAGATTTGCACCGTTCACGGCAGACCAATGAAAAAGCTCGTCATCGGTTGCAAGGGCAGTGAATTCAAAGGAACGGTTTGCGATTTTTTCGGCATAAAGGCCTGCATCTGCCGCAAAGTTGATGTCTTCAAAGAACACACCGTAAAGAATATCGGAAATGTCATGCACTTCATGTTCGGGCAAAATGTTGAGCTTGTAATCGGCGGTCTGCTCGTCATACGTGCCGATTGTGTTGTTTTCGGGATACATTTTTTCAGGCTCCTTTTCTGCAAACAGTCCGCTGAAAAACATAAAAATCATGGTGAAAAATGCAACAATTTTTTGCCATGCACTTGCAAGGGAATGTTTCATAAATAACATCCTTTCTGTTTAATAGTTTTATTTTACAATAAAAAACTTTTTTGTCAACATTTATATTTGCAGTGGAAAAACGAAAAGATAACTGATATAATATAAGAGATATGAAGGGTGAGAACATGAAAGCAGATGAGATGTTTGCACAATTTTTAAAAGAAAACAACCTGCCGCAGACAGACTATGATGCATTTGCATTCGGTACGGATGCCGATTTGTTGGCAGAACTTGTACGTTGCGGTAAAAAGACGGCTTGTTCATCCCTCCATGAAGTATATGCACACGAAAAAGCCCCCCTGCCGACAGCGGGACAATACAGTGTGGTGCTTGACAGTAAGGAAAATGCAGTCTGTGTGATTTGCACAACGGCAGTGTATGTGTGTGCATTTGAAAAGGTAGCCCCTTTGCATGCCGCAAAGGAGGGGGAAGGGGACGGCTCATTGTCTTATTGGCGACGGGAGCATGAAGACTTTTTCAAGACTGAGCTTGCTGCAATCGGCTTGTCTTTTACCCGTCAGACACCCGTTGTGTGTGAAGAATTTGAACTTGTATATCCGAAACAAAAGGAGGATAAAGCATGAATATCAGACCCGAATTGTTGCGTTTTGCTGACGGCAAACCCGTTTGTACCGCAGAGGACTGGACAAAACGCAGGCAAGAACTGCTCGATTTACTGTGCCGTGAGGAATACGGCTTTGCACCCGAAAAATGCAAAGTAACCGCCGAAGTTGCCGAAGTCAACCCCAAATGTGCGGGCGGCAGTGCAAGGCTTGAATCGGTGAAACTGACTTTCCACGCACCCAAAGGCGACCACACCGTTCCGATGCACCTGTTTATTCCCACTGACGGCAAGGTGCATCCGCTGATTCTGCTGATCAATTTCCGTCCCGAACCGTACGATATGTACTGTCCGACCGAAGAAATCATCGACAACGGTTTCTGCCTTGCCGAAATCTGCTACAAGGATATCACGTCCGACGATGCCGATTTCGCAGACGGTCTTGCAGGCTGTTTTGACCGTCCGACCGACGGCACGGGTTGGGGGAAAATATCCCTGTGGGCATATGCCATGCAGGGGGGGCTTGACTATCTGTTGACCCGTCCCGAAATTGACAAAAAAAATGTTGCCGTGGCAGGACATTCCCGTCTCGGAAAAACCGCCATGTGGTGTGCCGCACAGGATGAAAGAATCCGCTTTGCACTCATCAACGGTTCGGGTTGCGGCGGCACGGCACTCGAACAGACCAAACATGCAGATGCCGAAACGTATGAACATATTCACAAATATTTCCACTATTGGTTCTGTGAGAATCATCATAAATATACCACCGAAACGGTCTTTGAAGTGCTCGACCAGCACATGGCACTTGCCTGTATTGCACCCCGCTTTGCATGCGTGGGTTGTGCAAAGGACGATCTGTGGGCAGACCCGTGGAGTGAAAAAATTTGCTGTACCGCCGCCGCACCCGCTTGGGAATTGCTCGGTAAAAAAGGCTTTGACGGGAATGACACGCAAGCCGAAATCGGCACCTTCCTGCACGGCGGGCACATCTCTTATCATCTGCGGTCGGGTATTCACTTTTTCAGCCGCCGTGACTGGCTTCCTTACATGGAACATATAAAGAATAATTTAAAATAAAACATTGCAATCATGCCTTTTACATGGTAATATGAAAAAAAAGAAAACGGAGGCGATTTTTATGCAGGTATTTGTTTCTGTTGTGTTGAGTATTTTTACCACCCTCGCAACCTTTTTCGGTTTGTTTGTGGCTCCCGCAACACCCAAAGATATTGAAGATGATTTTGTTCCCGTGATGCGTTTTGTTGCCGCAAGTGACACCCATGTCATCACCCTCGGTGACACAGGCTGCCGCCGTATTACCAAAATGATGAAGCAGGCTTATGCGCTTGCTGAGCAGGATGCCGATTACAACACGGTCGATGCGGTCGTGGTTGCAGGTGACCTGACCGATGACGGCACCATGTTTGCTTATGCCGCTTATGCCAAAACCTTTGAAAGCGTTCTGCGTGATGAAACGCAGCTTCTGTCTCTTGCCGCTGTGGATAGTCATGACGGCAACACCTACAGCAAGGCAGATTCTCTCGGTATGTTCACGCAGGTAACGGGGCAGGAACCCGATTATCATACCGTTATAGGCGGCTTCCATTTCATTGTTGTTTCCGCTTGTGTGGACGAGGATAAGCACTATACGGATGAACAGATCGAATGGCTCGACGAGCAGCTCAGCATTGCTGTTGCCGACACGCCCGACAAGCCTGTTTTTGTATTCCAGCATGAGCACATCACCGACACCGTTTTCGGCAGTTATACGCATGAAGGATGGGGTGTGACTTACTTTACGGAAGTACTTAACAAATATCCGCAGGTGGTGGACATTTCGGGCCATTCCCACTATCCGTCCAACGACCCAAGAAGCATCTGGCAGGGCAGTTTCACCGCCATCGGTGATTGCGGTCTTTCGTATGCCGAATTCAGTGTGGACGGCGTGAACTCCATTCATCCCGACGGCAGCAAGAGCGTTGCACAGGCACTGATTCTTGAAATTGATGCCGACAATCGCATTCTTGTTAAAGTGCTCGACATCACCGCAGGTGAAATCCTTTGCACCTATCTTGTGGACAATGTGACCGAAGAAAATAAGACCAAGTATTCGCACGAAGCAAGAAGCCTTGCCGCAAACGCACCCGTATTTGCAGAGGATGCCGCTTTGGCTTTTAAGAACGGTCTTATCAATGCAACCGTAACCGTGCCGCAGGCAAGCGTTGAAGCCGGCAATGAAATTTATCTTTATCGTATCTCCGTAAAGAACGAAGCCGGCGAAGAACTGTATGCCGCATGGGAATTCTCGCAGTATTACTTTGCCGAAAGACCCGACAGCATCACATTTAAGTTTGCAAAGCCTATCGGTGCGGCTTATGCAGAAGTGGTTGCGGAAGATGTATGGGGACAGCAGAGCATGCCTCTTACCATTGTATTCTGAAAAATAAAGCAAACACCCGGCTTTGTTCGGGTGTTTTGTGCTGTAAAAGTATTCTGAAAAGGGGAAAAACGGTATGAAAAATAAAAAAATAATATGGATCATTCTCGGTTTTGTTGCAACGGCACTTTCCGCTTATGCGTTGTATTGTTTTTATTATGAATATCTGCGTTGGAACAATCTTGCATTGTTGGGCTTTTATGCTGCACTCGGTTATCTCGGTGTCGGTTTGCTGGCAGGCGCAGGGCAGGTCTTGCGTAAAGCACCTTACAAAAAAGGAAAACAAGCTCTTTTGAGCATTTCTTGCATTCTCATTTATGCCGCACTGCAATGGGGCATTACCTTTTACATCAATGTCATTGTCGGCAAAGAGCAGATGGCACAGACCGCCATTGATGCCGCAACGGCGGTACAGGCAGTCTATCTGTTTATTCTGTTTGCCGTGTTTGTTTCAAAATTCGGCAAAAAAGCAGTGCAGATCCCGCTGACGGTCGGCGGCGGTGCGGCCGTCGGACTGATCATTTACTCCATGCTGTTTTCAACTCTTACGGCCTTTGTTTACAGAGATTACAAAGCGGCGGCACCCATAGTCAACCCCATTGCAAAGGAGGAATTGCAGTTGCGTGAAGGTGATTTTTATGTAAGCCCCAAGGGCAGTGACGAAAACGACGGTTCTCTGTCTGCTCCCTTTGCCACCATCCAAAAAGCACAGCAGGCAGTTCGTGCACTCGATAAAACAGGCAAAGACGGTATCACCGTTTGCCTGATGGCAGGGGACTACCGTGTGTCTTCCGTGGTCTTTACCGAAGAAGACGGCGGCACGGAAAACTGTCCCGTTACATATTGTGCCTACGGTGACGGCGAAGTTGTGCTCAACGGCGGGCAGACTTTGCAGCCGTCCGATTTTGTTCCCGCTTCGCAGTATGCGGAAATTTTCTCCCGTCTTTCCGACATCGCTAAAGAAAAGGTGTTTGTGCTGGATCTTACCAAAGAACCGTATTCTCTGACAGCGGATGATTGGGGCAAGCTGTATGCCATCGGCTCCTACAACACCGCCGCACAGTATGACGGCGACTATGTCGGTCCGTTGTATTGCGAACTGTTTGTCAATGACATCCGTCAGACCATTGCCCGCTATCCGAATGAAGGCTTTTTGAACACGGAAGAAGTGGTTTCCACAGGCTTGGGCAGAGAAAGCGACGGTGCTTTGACCGCCGTTGAAAACTGGGATGATATCCGCAATCCCGAACCCGATGTTTACCGTGTGAACAAAGACCTTGCCGCAAGAATCGCTTCTTGGAAAAATCTTGACGAAGTGTGGATGATGGGCTACTGGAAATATGACTGGGCAGACGGCTCGACCCTCATCGGCAATTTTGAAGCCGACACGGGTATTCTTTCTCCCATGTTCGTAAGCACTTACGGCACAAAGGTCGGCGCACCTTATTATTTCTATAATGTCCTTGAAGAACTCGACACCGCAGGGGAATGGTATCTTGACCGTGAAAAGGGGCTTCTTTGCCTGTATGCCCCCGAAAATATGCAGGATGCAAGCATTGACATTTCGCTTTCGCTTGAAAACATCCTCAAGGTGGATGCAAGCCATCTGCGGTTTGAAAACCTGACCATCAAGGGCACCCGGTCCGATGCTGTGCATGTGAACGGTGACGATGTGTATGTAGACGGTTGTCTTGTCAAAAATGTGGCAGGCAATGCCATCATCATGAACGGGTATAACAATAAAGCCGTCAACAACGAAATCACCCGTACGGGACGCGGCGGTATTTACATCACTGGTGGCGACATTGCAACCCTGACCCCCGGCAACAGCGTCGCCGACAATAACCACATCCACGACTGGTCGGAAATTTATCTGACCTATCAACCGGCTGTCACCTTAAACGGTGTGGGTAATATCTGTTCGCACAACGAAATGTATAATTCCCCGCACGAAGCGATTACCTACAGCGGCAACAACCACATCATTGAATACAACCTCATTCACGATGTCTGCCTGTTGTCCGATGATGCAGGTGCTATCTATTCGGGACGACGTTGGGACTGGTACGGAACCGTTATCCGCTATAACTGCATTTATAACCTCGGCTCGGACGGTCACAGACCCGACGGCATTTACCTTGACGATGCCCTTTCCGGGCAGACCGTGTACGGCAACCTGCTCATCAATATTCCCAAATATGCTCTGCATCTCGGCGGCGGCAGAGATCTGGATGTGTGCAACAATATCATCATCAATGCGGGCGATCGTGCCGTCAGCTACGACTCCCGTGCACGTGAAGGAGCCATCGACAACGGTTGGTTCACGCATTCTTCATCCAAAGACGGTGATATGTGGCAACATCTGTTCAATTCCCCGTGGCAGACAGCGGTGTGGCAGAATGCATTCCCGCAGTACAAGTCCTTCTCGGATGATTTTGAAAACACCGACAGCCCCGATTTTGTTCCCAATCCCGCCAACAGCATTGTGGCAAACAATCTGATTTTTGACGATGCGGCAAGCATCGGGAATATTTCGGAAGCGGCGGACCGTTTCAGCACCGTTTCGAGAGAAAATATTTATTATCTTGGCAAAGTTGACAGTTTCTTTACCGATGCGGTAAACGGAGATTATTCGCTTCTTGCCGATGCAAGTTTGCCCGAAGACTTTGAAGCACTGCCGCTTGATAAGATTGGCAGATATTAAAACTTAAATTACGGTTTATCGGGGCGTGTAGGGAACGCATAGTATGCGTTCCGACCCTGTCCGACTTGGTTTTTTATCCTGTAGGGGATGACGCCCTCGGCATCCCGCATGAGGGTAAAAGAATCATTGATTTAAACATTATTATTTGAAATAATACAGAATCGATGCAATAAATGATATAATTTTGAAATCCAAAAACGGGTTGTCGAGGCACTGACCCCTACCGAGGTGCGCGTATCACCTTGGCAGGACGGGGGCGGAATGCATAATATGCATTCCCTACGGCAAACAACCAACTCCCCGCTAAACCGCAATTTACAACACAAAAATAACCGGGACTGTTTGTGCAGTCCCGGTTGTCAGGTTTATTTGTTGTTTTCAATGATTGTGTCGCAGATGTCTTGCGTAATAAAATCCGCCATGAACCAACCGTGCACTTTTTTGTTTTCTTTTAAATACGGTAACAGTCGGCGGTTGATGTATCTTGAAGACACAAAGGGGAGCAGTCCCCCTGCGGTGCTTGTTGCATGCAGATATGCCGTGTTTGCATCGGGCTTTGCATTTTCCATGGCAGGGACAATGCAATCATTCCACTTTTCTTTTTGAAAATGTGTATATCGATCCTGCACGATTGCTTTTGTCAGACCGTTGTGCATATCGCAGATTTTCGGTTCATTGCTCTCTCTGTTGCCCTGATCGGGCCAGTGCGAAAAATCAAGCCCCTGACTTTCATCTGTCTGCATATTTCCCAAGCCGCAACGGCGCAGAAGTACTATCTTTCCTCTGCATTCACTTAAATTCGGAAAACGGTTTTCAAGAAACCAACGGTCTTTGTGTCCGTCTATGAACTGCTCATAAAACTTCTCATAAAACACATCACCGTTGTGTCCGTCATCTTCTTTCACACTGACGAGAATTGTTTCAGACGGATTTTTATCGAGGAAAGCAAGGCAATCGTTCAGCACGTCCGTGCATGTGATTTTTTCGGAAAACGGGAATCTCTTTTTGCGGCAGTCGATGATGGCATGCACCACCACAAAGGTGTTATTTTTCAGTTCCATGCGGATGTCAAGCAGTCGCACGCCCATGTTGAGTTGGCGGGAAATGTCTGTGTGCTGGCATTTGGTGATCCACGAAGCAGATACAAAACGGCTTGCCGAATTGTGCGTACCGGGAATGTTGATTTGTGAAAGCGGTGTTTCGTCGGGCAATGCCGACATCCATCTTTTAACGTCCGTCATGGCTTATTCTTTCACAAGCAGACGGGTGATTTCACCAACATACACGCGGTGGAAATCGTTGTTGGGGTAGCAATCGGGAATCACGCTTTTGTCAATGAATGTTTCGGGATCAAAATCAAAAGCCGCCACCTTTTTCAGTTCAAACACACTCTGTGCTTCTTCGCAATAAGCGGAATGTTCGGTAAAGGCGGGGGTAAGGTCTGTTTCGGCATATTTGTCGCAATCTCTGCCGCTTTTTCTGCCGAACACACCGAGTTGTTTCTGATAACCGTCGGGCATGATGCTCAAAGTCATATAGTCGTTGTTTTCGCAGAATTCATAGGTGTATCTCTGCGGACGGACAAAAACAAACACAACGTGCTTGCCCCAGAGTTCACCTACAGCACCCCAACTGACGGTCATGGAATTGAATTTATCTTCCTTGCCTGCCGACAGCAGGGCCCAGTTTTTGGCAAGGTCAGAGAAGGGTTTTGCGGTAAAATCCAACGGATTTATTTCTTTGAATGCCATGGTGCATCCTCCTTAATGGATAATTCTTTTATTACATATTATATTACAGCAAGATGCACAAAAATGCAAGTCTGTACTTGTCTAAAAAAGTTATATTTAAGGCAAAAAATATATTGACAAAATGCCGCTGTTATGATAGAATTCTTCATGCCGCATATCAAGGGCGTATTCTGCAAAGAATGCACAAGTGGTTTTTGCCCGCCCGCCGTAGCGAGTCTTGTAAAGGAGAAAAAAAGCATGTACGCAATTATTGAAACCGGCGGTAAGCAGTACAAAGTCGAAGCAGGCGACGTCGTCTACATCGAAAAGCTTAACGTTGAGGCTGAGGAAGCAATCACTTTTGAAAAGGTTATTGCTGTTGGTTCCGAAGACGGCATCAAGGTCGGTGCTCCCTATGTTGAAGGCGCAACCGTAGCTGCAAAGGCTCTCAAGAACGGCAAACAGAAGAAAGTTACCGTTATGACCTACAAGCCCAAGAAGAACGAAAAAAGAAAGCTTGGCCACAGACAGCCCTACACCAAGATTGAAATCACTGCGATCAACGCATAATGATCCGCACCGTTTTCCGACTTCATGAAAACCGATTAACCGGTTTTACCGTAAAGGGTCATTCCGGCACGGCAGCAAGAGGATCGGACATTGTCTGCGCGGCGGTTTCCTCGGCGGCTTACCTGACGGTCAACACCTTGACCGAAATCGTGAACGCACAAACGGAAATCGAAGTCAAAGACGGTTTTCTGCACTGCACTGTAATGAACGGTGACGACAGTGCAAGGGTTATTCTCGAAGGCTTCCGTCTTCACATGGAACAGCTTTGCGAAGAATATCCCACAGCTATCAAAATAACTACGGAGGTATAACAATGCTTAAGGTTAACATTCAGCTTTTTGCTCATAAAAAGGGAATGGGCTCCACCCGTAACGGTCGTGATTCCGAATCCAAGAGACTCGGCGCGAAGAGAAGCGACGGTCAGGCAGTTCTTGCCGGCACCATCCTCGTCCGTCAGCGCGGTACGCATATCCATCCCGGCAATAATGTCGGCATCGGCTCCGATGACACTCTGTATGCTCTGATCGACGGTAAAGTCAAGTTTGAGCGTTACGGCAAGGACCGCAAAAAGGTCAGCGTCTACGAAGCATAAGGCAATTTTGTCACTTTAACCCACTGAATTTTCAGTGGGTTTTTTTTGCGGCAAATTTTAATACTGTATGTGTTTGTTTCCAAATCGACAAATAGGCTTGACAGTATATTTAATAACAAGTATAATTAAAATAATGTGCAAACAGAAAAAGAAAAAGGAGTCGGAACTATGAAAAAAGAAAAACCGGTTTCCGCAAACGGTGTAAGACCTTTCGGTATGCTCGATAAACTCGGCTATGCCATGGGTGATATGGGATGCGGATTCTCTTTCCAGCTTGTGTCCACATTCATGCAGTTGTTCTATCTGCAATACATCGGCATTTCCACGGGGGACTATGCCGCCATTATTCTCATTTCGAAATTGTGGGATGCCATCAATGACGTGCTCATCGGCAATATGGTCGATACCAAACGCATCGGCAAAAAGAGTAAGTACATGCCGTGGATCATCCTCGGCGGTGTCACACTTGTTATTTTCAATGTGATGATTTTTGCTCCCGTGCAGAACTTCCCGTATGCCGCCAAATATGCATGGTGCCTGATTTCTTATTGCCTGTGGTCGGTGGCTTACACCATGGTCAATGTGCCTTACGGCTCCCTGCATTCTGTGATTACCGACAAACCGCAGGAAAGAACCGCACTGTCCACCTTCCGTTCCATCGGTGCGGCACTGCCCGCCGTTGTCATCATGATCGTTCTGCCGAATATCGTGTATTCCAAGGACATCAATGCCGCAGGCGAAGAAGTGCAGAACCTCAAGGGAGAAACACTGCTTCCCGTTGCCATTGTTTTGTCGATCATTGCGTTCTTCGTTCTTTGGGGAACCACAAAACTTGTCAAAGAACGTGTTGTCCGTCCCGAAACGGGTGAGAATGCAACGGGCGCAAAGGCATTCTTCTCTGCTTTTAAATCTTTCTTTACCAATCGTGCTATGGTCGGTGCCACCATTGCCACCGTCGCACAGGTAGCCCTTTTTAACTCCACCATGTCCATGAACAACATGGTCTTCCAGTATTTCTTCAAGGATCCGTCCAAGATTTCACTTGCCATGGTCGGCAGTTATGTTCCGATGGTCATTATCATGGTGTTCATCGGGAAACTGACCAAGAAGTTCGGCAAAAAGACCGTCTGCACCGTCGCAACGCTTGTGAGTGCCGTTGCAGGTCTTGTGTTCATGTTTGTTCCCATGACTCCCGATATGACGGGCATGATTCTGTACATTGTTGCCCTTATGGCTATCAATGCGGGGAATTGCACATTCCAGGTCACGGTCTGGGCAATCGTTGCCGACTGTATTGAAATCAGTTACAGAAAATCCGGCAAGAGCGAAGAAGGTTCCTTGTATGCTCTCTATTCCTTCTTCCGCAAACTTTCGCAGGGCATCGGGCAGGCGGTTGTGTCGCTCGGTCTTGGTGCCATCGGCTTTGTGGAAGGCGAAAATGCCGTGCAGCCCGAGGGCTTCGGCGAAGGGGTCAAAACCCTTTACATTGCATTCCTTGCCATCGGTTCTCTGATCGCATTCCTTTCTTTGAAATTTATCTACAATGTCAGCAAAAAAGACGAGGAAGAATTCTCTGCAATTCAGAAAGCAGAATAAATACGTTCGCTTTGGGGTGCTTCGGCACCCCTTTTTTTGTTTGACAATGCGAGAAAACTGTGATATCATACTTCCATGCCCGTTTTACGGCAGAAAAAGAAGAAAAAGGAAGAGTATTATGAAAAAGAAAGGTATTATTGCAATTGTTATTCTTCTTGTAATCGCGCTTGGCATCGGCGGTGTGCTCGCCTGGTTTACCGCAGGGGATGAGATCCACAAACCTATCGGAACGGACGAAGTGCCGACTTTCTACGGCGAAACCGCCATTCCGAAAACATTGAAAGAGCAGGTTATTCCGCAACATCCGTTTCTTGCAGAAGAAGGCAGAAACGGCATGCACGGCAACTCCTATAACACAGGTACCTACAACTATGCAGGCCCCATCGGTTACAATCCCGTTGTCACATCCCGTTCCATGAATCTGTTTGGGGGTCTTTGTGCAACCCTGATGTTTGACTCCCAGGGCAGAATCATTACCGTCAGCGGTAATATGACAGGCTTTAAGCTGTCACTTCTTGATGCTGATACCCTCGAAGTGCTCGCACAGACCACACTTCCGCAAAGAGCATCCACCAAGGAATTTTTCAAGACCTTTGATTTCAGCCTGATTTCGTCCGACACATCGGGCGGTGCCTATTGCCACCTGCTTGCAGGGGATCGTCCCATCATCGGCAATTCCGACAATGTTGTGCAGATTTATTATATTGACGATTCCGATGATACACCCGAATGGGGTATTGAATGGGAATTTGACCTCATGCCCTACCTTGAAGAAGGGGCATATATTACCGATGCCATCCCCGATTATGACGGCAATATCTGGTTCATCACCCGTCCCGGCGATGTTGGTTTCATTGCAAAAGACACCGAAGAAGTGCACATGATGCGCCTTGAAAACGAAGAAATTCAGAACTCGCTTGCCGTTGCCGAAGACGGTGTTTACATTGTTTCCGACCACGCCATGTATCGTTTTGATATTGACGAAAACGGTGACCCGATTTACACTTGGAGAACCGAATATGACCGCGGTACCGAACCCAAGCCGGGTGCTATCAATCAGGGCAGCGGCACAACCCCGACTCTCCTGGATGTTCCTTGCACCGACGGCACCGTCCGCAAACTTTGCGGCATCACCGACAATGCAGACAGCCGTGTAAACCTTGTGGTTTATGACCGCATCACGGGTGAAACAATAGTTAATGTTCCGCTGTTTGAGGAAGGCTATTCCGTCAGCGAAAACAGCCTGATTGCCTATGGCAGAAGTTTTATTGTTGAAAACAACTATTCCGAAACGGGTGCAGGCTTCCTTGTCAGCGATCCGCAGAGCCACGCAGGTGTGACCCGTATCGACATGAATGCCGATTGCACCGATGCATTTGTTGCATGGCACAGTGACGAAGCCGCCGCAACGGTCGTTCCGAAGCTGTCTGTCGGCAGCGGCCTTGTGTATCTTTACACCCGCATTCAGAACGAAGACATTGACGAAAACGACGTTGCATGGTACTTCACCGCCGTTGACTTTGAAACGGGCAAAACCGTTTACCGCGTGTTCACAGGGCTTGGCAGAAACTGGAACAACAGCTACGGTCCCATCACCATCGGCCCCAACGGCAATGCCTATATCGGTGTGTTCAACGGACTTGTGTCTGTGAGCGACTATGTTGAATAAGAAACAGCAATAAAACCAAAAATCCCGCTGATTCGGTTCAGCGGGATTTTATCATTTGTGATACGTCTTACCTGCATTGATGGTGAATCCTCTGTAAATCTGCTCCAAAAGCATGATTCTTGCCAGACGGTGGGGGAAAGTCATTCTCGACATGGAAAGGCGTACGTTTGCCCGTTTTTTGACCGTTTCTGCAAGACCGTAAGACCCGCCGATAATGAAGAATACGGGCTTGCCCGTCTGCTGATTAGTTTTTAACAGTTCTGCCATGTCTTCGGACGAATACTGCTTGCCTTCAATGCACAGTGCCGCTACGAATGCACTGTCGGGAATGCGTTTTAAAAGAAGCTCGGCTTCTTTGTCGAGAGCTGTCTGAATCTGCGACTGTGCAGGATTGTCGGGCAATGTTGCCGCAGGGATTTCAACAATTTCCGTTTTTGCAAACTGCTTTAAATATTTCATGTATTCCGTGCTTGCATCTTCAAAAAAGCGATCTTTGAGTCTGCCGATCGTCAGAATGGTTACAGGCAACATAAATATTTACCTCAGAAGATTATGTATTTTTCACAGCATTTTTCGGGGGCAACGCAAAGGGTGTAGTCCTGATTTTCAATGGCTCCCAGTTTGTCAAATGCCGTTTTTGTGCAAATATAAGCCTTTTCGGGCATGTTGTTTTCCAGACTTAAATGCCCTAAAACAAATCGTCGTGTACGCAGATTGTTTAACAGCTCCACCGCTGTTTCGGCACAGGTGCCGTTGGAAAGATGCCCCCATTTCGATTTGATACGATTTCTTAACGGCAGGGGATACGGTCCGAATTCGAGCATGTCCGGATCGTGGTTGGATTCGAGCAGCACAAGATCACAATCCTGCAGATGCCGTAAAATTTCATTGGTCATGATGCCTGTGTCGGTGCATATCCCGACTCTGCGTTCGCCGAGATCAACGGTGTAGCCCGTGCTTTCTTTCGCATCATGCGAAGTGCGGAACGCCGTTACACCGATATCTCCGATGCATACATCCTTTGTCATTTCATAAGCGGGGAATTTGCCGTTTAAAATGCCCATGCCCGTGAGTGCTTTGAAAGTGCCGGGTGAAGCATAAACGGGAATCTGATAACGGCTTGCCAGTATGCGGATGCCGCTGACGTGATCTGTGTGCTCATGGGTCACAAAAATTGCATCGATTTTGGTGGGATCGAGTTGCAGATGTGACAGGCTTAATTCGAGTTGCTTTGCACTTGAGCCTGCATCAATGAGAATGCCGTGTTCTGCCGTTCCTGCATAGGTTGAATTGCCTTTGCTTGAAGAACAAAGGGTTGCAAATCTTGCCATAATAAGTCCTTTTTAATATGTAATGAGTTCGTTGAAACATTTGATGGCATACGTGTCCGTCATGCCCGAAATGTAGTCAATGATTGCCTGTATGTAAGTTTTTTCATCGTCAAGATTTTCGTAAATTTTTTCGTTTACGCATTTGACTGTATTTTCCGACGAAGTGTCAAAAAGGGTCTGCGGAAGAACGCAATATTTGGTCAGCCAGTTTGCGAATGCACCGCAGGTTTCGGGATATTCACGTGCCTTTTTCTGTAAAGCAGAAAGGGTATTCGCACCGTCAAATATGTCTGCCAGCAAGTTGAAGATTTCTTCAATGACAAGGTCGGAATATTTAATGAACGGATCCAGTTTTTTGTTGCGATAGATGGCGCGGATATTGAACGCTTTGACCGTGTTCATCAGGTGTGCACCGTCTTCGCTCAATGCAATGCCTGCTTCGGGGGAAGAATTGCGACAGATATCATAAATCATGCCGTGAATGAGAGCAGTGGTATTGATGGCTTTGCTGGAATTGACTCTGCAAAGCTCGCTGAGTTCCGCAAGGTCGTCTTCCTCCAAAAAATGAAGCCGCAGTGCATCCTCTATATCTCTGCCAAGGTATGCAATCTTATCTGAAATTTTGACCACACAGCCTTCCCACGTGGCGGGCTGATATTGTCCGACTTCTGTAAAATCGTTCAGATCGATCAGATTGGTACGGGGGCGAATTCCGTTTTCGTCCACTTCACCGCAGTGTGAAATGATACCGTCACGCACGGCGTAGGTCAGATTCATGTTTCGCCAGAAGCGGTAGTCATCTTCCAGAAGTTCAATGTGGTCGGCAAAGCGCAGACCGTTTTTTTCATGGAAAAACGAAGTGCCTAAGTTTGCACGGCTGATTTTGTCGAGTTTGCGTTCACCTTGATGTCCGAACGGGGCATGGCCGAGATCGTGCCCCATTGCAATGGCACGGGTAAGATCTGTATTCAGCCCCAGTGATTTTGAAATGGTGGTTGCAACACTTTCCACATGCGACACATGCTCCATGCGGGTGCAGATGTGGTCATTGCTGATGTTGAAAAACACCTGTGTTTTGTGCTTTAAACGGCGGTAGGCAAGCGAGTGCAGAATACGGGTATAATCGCGTTCAAACACACTTCTTGTGTCATTTTCCTTGCTGTAAAGCGGTTGTTTACGGGCACTGAAGATGTCCCAGTCGGCATTGTCGGGTCGCACCGCAAAGTTTTTGAATGTTGCATTTTCCATGGCAAAACCTCCGTTTTCGTGGGGGTGATATTGTTTTTTTATCTGCCTTTTCTGAGAACGGCAAAGACGGTCTTTTTTACCTTTTTTGCAGTGGGCATCAGTTTTGTGTAAGCAAGATAGGCAGCTTTGCTGCCGACTAAAACATATTCGCCGATGTATTCGTATTCATCCGCACCGAAACTCTTTTTGAATGCGAGAATGCCTTCAAAATCTTCTCTCGGTTCGCATTTTGCAAGCAGACCGTTTGCGGTCGGCTCGGTCTTTTTCGGTAATACATAACCGAGGTCGTGGAATTCATTACCCAGTTCCATACTCTTGCAAAGACGGATATAGTTGAGGTAATGGCTTGAGCGGAAATTGTTGCGAAGTAAATTTTTGGCTCCGCCGAACAGACAGCTTGAAAGACCGTTGTAGTGTACGGTCAAGCCGCCTGCAACGGCAATTTTGTCGCTGTTGATGTTCTCGGTTTCCTTTTTTCGTTCTTCGTAATGACCTGTCTGCTTGTCGATGGATTCAATTTCTTCTTTGATTCCGCGGATCTTCTTTTCGGGGGCTGTTTCAAGGTCCTTGAGCAGTTTTTCTTTCTTTGCAAGGCGCTCGTTCTGCAACTGCTCGTCTTTGTTTTTATCGTAGTAAACAAGGGTCAGTTCCATTTCTTCCTTGCCGAAGACCTGCATCAGGCGAAGCACATAGTCTTCGTTTCTTTCAAGAAAATCGTTGCGTTCACCTGTGTCACGCATGATGTCTGCAAAATCTGCAAGGATCTGCGGATTTTCTTTTGCTTCCTCGGCACCGAAAGATTGCCAACAAAGACCGCGCTGTTCACCGATTCGCACGGAATAACGCACACCTTTGTCGAGTTTCTTTAACATCTGTGCTTCTGTGTATGGTGTGCCGTTTTCGTCACGCAATGCCGTCATCAGCTGCCATGGTGCTTTGTAGATACAAGCCGCGGCATCGGGTTGCAATTGAAATCCTGCCTGCAATAAATTGTTATGCACGGCAATGCCGTTTTGGTCCGTTTCACCGTTTTTGCGGAGTGTCACACACGGGTCAAAAAACAGTGCCGCAACACCGGCCTTTTTCATTTCAGCCGAAATAAAAGCGGTAAATTCTTTGAGCAAGCTTGTGTTGTTATAGTCGCAGACCGCACCCGCAGGGCAGTACCACAGTTTGGCGGCGGCAACACTGCGTTCAAGAATAAGTGCCGTCAGCACGCATTCTTCACCGTTGAATCCTGCGTAAAAATAGGGTTTCCAGTCGAGCTTGACCTGCGGCCATTTCGCGGATTGCAGATACTGACCGCCGTTCGTTTTAACGAATGCTTCAAACGCATCCAAGTCTGTTGCAGTTCGGAATGTATACATAATGACCTCTTATTTTCTGTTAAAATATTCTTCGATAACGGCTCTCTCCGAGAAGAAAACGGACTCGCCGTTGACTTTCATGTATTCTTCGTGGCCTTTGCCTAAAAGCAGAATAATGTCACCGTCTTGCGCGTTATCAAGGCAATAACGGATGGCTTCGGCACGGTCAACAACGATCACATATTGACCGCCTGCTTCCTGCACGTAGCTTGCTACTTCTTTTGCAATTTCGGCAGGGTCTTCATATTGCGGGTCGTCCGTGGATATGACAGAAAGATCGCACAGTGCACCCGAAATCATCCCCATTTCTTTTCTTCTGACCTGTGCTCTGCCGCCGACACAACCGTACAGAGCGATCATGCGGGTGGGGTTGTAGGCTTTGACCGTTTCAATCACACTCTTGAAACTAAGACCGTTGTGTGCATAGTCGATCAGAATATCATAATTGCCGTCCACGGCAACGGGTTCCATCCTGCCCTTTACGCAGGCATTTTCAAGAGCGGTGAACACCGTCTGTTTGTCAATACCCAAACCGTGTGCAACCGCAATGGCGGTCAGTGCATTGTAAACAGAGAACAGCCCCGGCATGCCGACTGTGCAGGCATCGGAAATGCCGTCATGCATCAGGGTAAAGCCCATGCTCAGTTTGTTTGTTCGGATAAATTTTATATCATCTGCCGTAAAATCTGCGTTGTTGTTTTCCATGGAAAATGTGACAACGGGGCAGGTAAGTTCGTTTTTGAATTCATTGCAGAATACATCGTCTGCATTGAGCACCGCGCGACGGCACTGTTTGAAGAGTTGCTTTTTCCAGTAGGCGTATTCTTCAAAGGTTTCATGTTCCGTGCCGCCGATGTGATCGGGGGAGAGATTTGTGAACACTGCCGTATCGAAATTGATGCCGTCCGAGCGGTGCTGTTTGAGTCCCAAAGAGGAAATTTCAATAAAGACCGCCTTGCAACCGTCGTCAGCCATTTTGCGCAAAAGACGCTGAATCTCGTACGATTCGGGGGTGGTGTTGACGGTCTTTTCGTATTTGTCTCCCCAGAATGCACCGATGGTTCCGATGACACCGCTCTTGATGCCGCATCCGTCAAAAACGGAACGAAGCATGTTTGTGACGGTGGTTTTGCCTTTTGTGCCTGTGATACCGACCACTGCAATTTCGTTGGCGGGATGGCCGAAAAAGTTGCATGAGAGCAGGGCGAGGGCGGCTCTGGTGTCCTCGAAAATGAGCTGCTGTGCATCGTCGGGCAGTGCCACTTCATGTTCTAATGCAAACACACGGCAACCGCTGTCGTAGGCACTTTTTGCATACTGATGACCGTCCGCGTACGCTCCGCACAACGCACAGAACAGCGTGTGTTCGGCGGCTTTGCGTGAATCATACACAATGTCCCTGATATCACAATCATGCACATTGCCCGTGTATGATATGCTTTTTAATAATGTGAGAAGATTCATATATTTATCCTATGCTGTCGAGCAGGTCGGACAAAACGGCATTGGAAACCAGAAATCCTTCTGCTGTGAATGACAGCCCTTTTTCGTTGATAGTCAATAACTTGTGTTTTTCATATTTTTGTGCCCGTTGCAAAAGGGCAGGCGGAATGCCGAAACCGAATTTTTCTTTGCAATCTGCGTAGGTCAGGCCCTTTGTAAGTCGCATTTTAAGCATCACAAATTCACTGAAATCGCCACCCGTACCAATGTCTTCGGGTTCGATTGCATTCAGAAAATTTTGTATACTGCGGTCAAAACCGAACCGTTTGCCGTTTACAAAGGAATGCGCCGCACTGCCGAGTCCGAGGTATTCTTTTTGCTCCCAGTAACGGCTGTTGTGGCGGCTTTCAAACCCCGGCTTTGCAAAGTTGGACACTTCGTATTGTGAAAGTCCGTTTTTGTTCAGAAAATCGACTGTCTGCAAATAAAATGACGCCGCCGTGTCTTCATCGGGCAAATTAAGTTTATGGCGATTTTTGTCGAAAAATGTGCCGTCTTCAATGCTCAAAAGATAAACACTTGCATGCGGCACACCCGTGGAAATAAGAAAATCAAGACTTTCTTGCAAGCTCTCCGCCGTTTGGTCGGGAATGCCGATGATTAAATCCAGGCTGATGTTGTCGATGCCCGCTTTTCTTGCACATTGAATTGTATGCAGAATCTTTGCACGGTCGGCGCTTCTGCCCAACTTCTTGCGTTCGTTATCTACCGCCGACTGCATACCGAGCGAAATGCGGTTGACTCCGTTTTCGGCACACTGCAATAAAAAGGCTTCAAGGTCAGGCGAGGACGGATTGCATTCCACGGTAATTTCCGCATTGCAGGCAAGACGGAAATTTTTTTTCACAGCCTGTAAAACGGCGATGATATTATCCGCACCCCACAAAGAGGGGGTTCCGCCGCCGAAATAAACCGTATCAACAATGCGTTTTTTGATATTCGTCCCGATGAAATCCCTGCAACGGCGCAGGCTTTTGATTTCTTCGCAAAGGGCATCTTTGTAAGGCGCAAACAGGGTCTTGTCCGTCACGGAATAAAAATCACAGTACGGGCATTTCGACTTGCAGAACGGAATGTGAAAATAAAGGCCGAGCGTTTCCATTACTGATCGTCGAGCTTGAGGATTGCCATGAATGCTTCCTGCGGCACTTCGACCGTACCGAACGAGCGCATTCTCTTTTTACCCTCTTTCTGTTTTTCAAGCAGCTTCTTCTTTCGCGTGATGTCGCCGCCGTAGCATTTTGCAAGAACGTCTTTACGCATGGCCTTGATGGTTTCGCGGGCAATGACCTTGCCGCCGATGGCGATCTGCACGGGAATTTCAAACATTTGTCTCGGAATGTGCTCTTTTAGCTTTTCGGCAATTTTGCGGGCGCGGGAATAAGCCGAATCCGAGAAAATAATATAAGACAGTGCGTCCACCATGTCGCCGTTGAGAAGCACGTCGAGCTTGACAAGATTGCTCTTTTCGTAGCCGATGACGGTGTAGTCAAGCGAAGCGTAGCCCTTTGTGCGGGATTTTAAGGAATCAAAGAAGTCGTAGATGATTTCATTCAGCGGCAAAATGTAGTGGATATCCACGCGGTCGGATGTGATATAATCCATGTTCTTGAAAATACCGCGTCTGCTCTGGCACAGCTCCATGATGGTGCCTACATAATCGGGCGGTGAGAAAATGTGCACCTCTGCAATGGGTTCTTCCGACCATGCGATCATGGCGGGGTCGGGGTACTTGGTCGGATTGTCGATTTCAAGCACCGTGTCGTCTGTCAGGTGGAATTTATAAATAACGCTCGGAACGGTGGACACAAGGTCGAGGTCGTATTCGCGCTCAAGTCGTTCCTGAATAATTTCAAGATGTAAAAGACCCAAAAATCCGCAACGGAATCCGAAGCCCAGTGCGCCGCTGGTTTCGGGTTCGTAAGTGAGTGCCGCATCGTTGAGTTGCAGCTTTTCAAGCGCATCACGCAGTGCTTCGTAGTCAGCACCGTCCGCAGGATAAATACCGCAGAATACCATGGGGTTGACCTTGCGATAGCCTGCCAGCGGCTCTTTGGCGGGGTTGGATGCAATTGTGATGGTGTCACCCACGCGGGCATCACGGACGGTTTTGATGGATGCGGTTATGTAACCGACTTCGCCTGCGCGAAGTGCATCGCAGGGCTCAAGCCCCATGGCACGCATGGCGCCGACTTCCACGACCGTGAACTGTGCGCCTGTTGCCATCATGCGCATGGTGTCGCCGGCGCGCAATGTTCCGTCCATAACACGCACATAAACAATAACACCCTTGTAGTTGTCATAAACCGAGTCAAAGACCAATGCCTTGAACGGCGCATCGTCATCGCCTTCGGGGCAGGGAATGCACTGCACGATCTGTTCGAGCACTTCTTCCACATTCTGGCCTGTTTTTGCGGAGATGCGGGGTGCTTCCGAGCAGTCAAGACCGATAATGTCTTCCACTTCAGCGGCAACACGTGCAGGCTCTGCGGCAGGCAGATCCACCTTGTTGATCACGGGAACAAGTTCGAGGTCGTTGTCAAGGGCAAGATAGGTGTTGGCAAGGGTTTGTGCTTCAACCCCCTGTGTGGCATCCACGATCAGCAGTGCACCTTCACACGCGGCAAGCGAGCGGGATACTTCATAGTTGAAGTCCACGTGGCCGGGGGTGTCGATGAGGTTCAGAGAATAGGTTTCTCCGTCCTTTGCT
This sequence comes from Acutalibacteraceae bacterium, assembly GCA_045605525.1. Taxonomy (GTDB): domain Bacteria; phylum Bacillota; class Clostridia; order Oscillospirales; family Acutalibacteraceae; genus RUG806. The sequence goes on along the minus strand of JAZUQC010000016.1, from coordinate 49,588 downwards.
TTGTAGTCAAGGCGCACGGCAGTTGCCTTGATGGTGATGCCTCTTTCTTTTTCGAGATCCATATTGTCCAGCACCTGCTGAGTCATTTCACGCTTGGAAACAGAACCCGTGATTTCAAGCAAGCGGTCAGCAAGGGTGGACTTGCCGTGGTCAATATGGGCAATGATGGAAAAATTTCGGATGTGTGTTTTCTTTTCTTTCATGTGGTCACCTTATATTGAAATATTACAGAGTTTCATTGTGATCTTTAAAGCCGAGACCAAGCACCTCGCTCGATTCGGTGATAATGATAAAGGGATGCTCGTCATAGCGTCTGACAATCTTTCGGATTTTGGTAACTTCGTGTGCTCGAACCACGCACAACAGCATTTTCTTTTCTTCTCTCGTGAATCCGCCTTGTACGGGAAGAATTGAAACCCCTCTGCCGGTTTCGTTGTTGATGTCTTTTGTGATCTCTTCGGGGTGTGCCGATACAATCATCAGCATCCGTCCGTGCCCCATGCCCGCAATAACAGAGTCCATTGCTTTGCCTGACAGGAACACAACAATCACGGAATACAGCACGCTGTCGATGCTTTTAAAGCAAAGTCCTGCAAACAGGATTACGCAGAAATCAAGCATCAGGGTCATTGTCCCCGTTGAAATGTGCGGCAGTTTGAGCCTCACAAGCCTTGCTGCGATGTCCATTCCCCCCGTGGTTGCACCGTGCCGGAATACAAGTCCGAGTCCGATGCCGCACAGGACCCCGCCAAACAGGGCACAGATGAGTTTTTCACCCTCATAAACGGGAATGAACTGCGGAATCAGGTCCATGAATACCGAATTCATGGCGGTGGCAATAATGGTTCGCAGAATGAAGTTTTTGCCGAACACCATCCACGAAATAATAAACAGCGGAATGTTGCACGCAAAAATCAGCACACCTGTGGGAATAACGGGAAACAGATAGTTAATTGTGGTTGCAATACCCGTCACACCGCCTGCGGCAAGTGCATTGGGTGCTATAAAAACCTGCACGGACAGGGAATACAGGAATGTTCCTGCGATCCAGAACAGAACGTCCGTGACGGTGTCAAAAACGGTTTTTTTATTCGCTTTCACTTTTATCTCCGCTTTCGGTTTGAATTATAATCGTAAAAAGTTCCTGTAAACGGTCCACATCACCTTTCAGATACAGATATCCGAACAGCGACTCAAACCCCGTTGACTTGTGGTACTGTGCCTGCGTTTTGTTTTTCGGGGTGTGGGCACTTTTTGCATTTCTGCCGCGTTTGTAAAATGTGATTTCTTCTTCAGTCAGAATCGGCATCAGCCTGTCCATAGCTTCTGCCTGATAGGATGCATTCACAAGTCGAACACATTCCTTGTGCAAATCGTTGACATTACGTTCGACTCCGTTTGTCAGCATGGTGCGTACCATCAGTTCGTAAATGCCGTCCCCGACAAATGCGAGGGCAAGTCCGTTCATGGTTCGCCAGTTGCCGTTATTCTCATTACGGCACAAATTCAAATTCAAAGTCATAAATCGAAACCGTGTCGCCGTCCTGAATGCCGCGTCTGCGCAGTGCATCAAATACACCGCTGTTTTCAAGCACTCTCTGCAGGTATTGCAGCGACTCGTAGTCCTCCATATCGGTTTTGTTCAGAATTTTTAAGATCCATTCCGCTTCCACGTAATAAACGCCGTCAAGTTCCGTAATTTTGAAGCCGTGGTTCTGCTTTTTTGCAATCGTTTCAATGGGGACGGTTTCGGGCTCGTAGCGTTTGACGGGGGGGAGGGTCTGCAACTTTGCCGCAACGGCATTGATGAGTTCTTTAGTACCCTCCTGAATGGGAGCGATAATATCAAAATAGGGAATCCCTTTTTCATTGAAGAACTTGTGCAGTCTTTCGAGCTGTTCGTCTTCGGCAAGGTCGATTTTGTTGAGTGCCATAATCTGCGGGCAATTCACAAGGTCAGGATTGAATACGGCCAGTTCACGGTTGATGATTTCATAATCGTCAAGCGGATCTCTGCCCTCACTGCCTGCGGCATCAAGTACATGAACAAGCATTCTGCAACGTTCCACATGCTTCAAGAATTCATGCCCCAGACCGATTCCTTCCCCTGCACCTTCAATCAGACCGGGGATGTCAGCCATGACGAAACTGCTTTCGGGTCCCATGCGTACAACACCCAACACGGGAATGATGGTCGTGAAGTGGTAGTCCGCAATAATGGGTTTTGCTTCGCTGACCACGGAAATGAGGGTGGATTTGCCGACATTCGGAAAGCCGAGAAGCCCTACATCTGCAATCAGTTTCAGTTCCAGTCTTACTTCCCAGCTTTCACCCGGATACCCGTCACGGGCAAAACGGGGAGTCTGACGGGTTGCGGTTGCAAAATGGGTGTTGCCCCAACCGCCTTTGCCGCCTTTGGCACACACAAAAGGCTTGTCATCAGACATATCGGCAAGTACGGCACCGCTTTCGGCTTCACGGATAATCGTGCCGTAGGGAACGCGGATGATCAGGTCTTGTCCGTTTTTTCCGTTTCTGCGGTTGCCTTGTCCGTCCTGTCCGTTTTCGGCTGCATATTTGCGCTTATAACGGAAGTCCGAAAGAGTAGACAGATGGCTGTCGGCAACGAAAATAATGTCGCCGCCCTTGCCGCCGTCTCCGCCGTCGGGACCGCCGGATGCCACAAATTTTTCGCGGTGGAATGCAACGGCACCGTTGCCGCCGTCGCCGGCTTTGATTTTGATTTTTTCAATATCTGCAAATATCATTGTTCGTTTTTCCTTTGTTGCTTTTTCACGTTTTTAATTTTACTACTTATTATAACATATATTATAATAAATATAAAGTAGTTTCATAAAAATATTTTTAATGGATTTAATGGACCATACAGTTTTATCCTTTACGGACTTCAGTTTGTTCTGTTTTGTTCGGATAATGTCGAACAAAATGTTCTTTTGACGAAGATCTTGACAGACGAAAACCGAAGTTTTATAATGAAATTGGGAAATAATGGCATAATAATGATAATCAGTCCAAATAAAAGGACAGTGAATTGAAAAATTCATGAACATTTGTCTTGACAATGCAAGGAAAATGCTGTACAATGCAATTGCAAACGAAAAACAAATGTTCGACTGGAGGACTTTATCATGTCAGCTTTAAGCATTTTCTTTGTTGTTTTTGAAATACTCGTAGCCGTCGGTGTTGTGTGGGCACTGCTGAATGAAGAAATTTTTATTCAGATGGAAAACCGTTTTATTGAACGCATCGTTGCATTTTTCAGAAACCGCCGTCACCCTGAACCGAAGCAGCCGACCGTAAAAAAGGTAAACATCGCTGTTTCGTCCGACGATGAAGAATTTGAAAGATTTGCTCCTTTTGTTGCATAAATCGACATTCTCCGTATCTTTATCATCCATATTTTTCCGACCGCACCGATTTGTTGTAAGTTTTCTTGCAGGAAATCGGTGTGTGTCGTAAAAAAACGAAGAAAACAGAAATAAATATCTTGTTTTTTTTAAGGTTTGTCTATATAATAAAATCTGTTAAACTTTTTAATCCGGAGTTTATTATAATGGCAAAACAATTGACATATACAAATTACAGTACGGGCAGCCGCCGTCGTACCGCCGGTACAGTCGGTATCATTGTTGCGGCTTTGCTCATCGGCTTTGTTTCTGTTGTTATACTGCTTGCAAGCAATGATTTTGATATAAAAAGAGCCCTGGGGATGCGAACAAGGGAGGACACAACCATTGCTGAAGCCGATGCAACGCTGCCAGCCATGGCAGTCATCACCGCACCCAAAGATGTGTATTCGTTTTTGCTCATTTGCGGGGATGACGGGGAAGAGCTGTCCTTTATGGCTGAAATCACGGTTACACTCAGCTCGGCGGACATTGGCGTCCATGCAGTTTCACCGCAGCAGTTGATCACATACAACGGCAGAACGTTGACCGTGGAAGAAATGTTCCGTGAGCATTCTTACGACCTTGTCAGCTGTTACCGTGAAAACAGCACACTTGAATTTGATAAATATCTTCGCCTGAACACATCCCGATTCAAGAAGCTGATGACGGAACTGGGCCCCATTACTGTGCAACTTGATTACGATATTCCATATGTGGTCGATGAAATTACTTATACATTCCGCAAGGGTGAGAATTCACTGACCAGCGATCTGCTTCTGAAATATATGACGCTTTCCGCTTCCGGAGATGCACTTCTTGACAATCAGGAAAAGGCATTGTGTGCCTTGCTTGAAACGCATTTTACCGATGCACTTGTTGAAGGCGGAGAAGACTATTTTTCATCCTTTATTACCCATTTTAATACCGATATCAGCATCTATGACTATCTGGATGCGGCAGACATCATCAACACACTGCTTCGTTCTGATCCGACCATCGCAGTTTATTAAGGGAGAGATTTTATTTGCACTTTAAAAACGTCCTTGTTGCCATTCTTGTTTGTTGTATGTTGTCATTTGTCGGTTGTGCACAAACGCAACAAAACGTGCAAGAGAATATAACGGCAATTACAGGACGTTTTGTGCACCTGTTTGACGATGTTGGCGAAACGTTTTCCGTGCGTTCGCTCGAGAAAAGCAATCAGACCATTCTTGAACCCGAATATATCAACTGGCAAACAGCAAGACACTATTATGATGCACTTTCCGACAAGGAGAAACTTGCTTACCGTTGCATTTATAATGACATTTTCGGTCAACCCGAACGTATTTCCGTTCCCATGCTGAAAACAGAAGAATTGAATGCCGTCTTTACGGCATTGCGGTATGACAATCCGCAGCTTTTGTTTTTGGGGGATGATGCCACTTTGCTGACAGCAGGTATGTATTGTTATTTTGTTCCCGTTTACACCTTATCCTATTGGGATGCACGGGCTATGATTGAAGCTGTTGCAGCCAAATCCGAAGAAGTCGTTTTATCACTTTCGCAAAACGCGGATGATTATGAAACGCTGTTGACATTGCATGATTATCTGTGCGAAATGTGCACTTATGCCGACGGCAACAGTGCATCGCAATGCCACGGTGCACTGTTGGACGGATATGCAACCTGTGCAGGCTATACAAAAGCACTCAAACTGATGCTTGATATGGCCGGGCTTGACAGTTGTGTCGTAACGGGGAGGGTGTCAGACGGCACAACGGACATCAACCACATGTGGCTGGCCGTCTGTCTGAACGGCGTATGGAGTTTTTGCGATCCGACATGGGATGATCCTGTTTCGGAAGACGGGTCGCAAACCGTGGAACACGGCTATTTTTCCGTATCTGCACAGCGATTGTCTTTGACACATTCTGATATACAGATGCCGTCGCACATTGTCTGCGACAGCGAAGAATTCGATTATTACCTCTTTGAAAATCTGTTCTGTACACAGGAAAATTATTTGACCGTCATTGCCGACGGCATTGCAGTTGCTTTGCAAAACGAAAAAATATTTGCGGAATTCCGTTTTGATTCTGATGATGCGTTGCAGGATGCGGCGAAAATTTTGTTTGACGAGGGCGAAGTGTATTCTTTGTTGGAGGATGTTTCGTTTCTGAATGAAACCTTACAGCCCAACCGCATCGGCTATGCCGTGGATGAAGAACGCTTGCAACTGAAACTGATTTTTTCATTTGAAGAATAGAGGGAGATATATGGATTTAGAAAGAATTGAAAAAGCCGTACGCGAAATTCTTATCGCAATCGGCGAAGACCCCGACCGTGAAGGTCTTGTCGAAACCCCGAAAAGGGTTGCCAATATGTATGCCGAGGTCTTTTCGGGACTCGGTGACGATGCCACACAGCACCTGAAAATTTTCAATGAACAGCAGAATGACGAAATGGTCATCGTGCGCGATATTCCGCTGTATTCTATGTGTGAGCATCATCTTCTGCCCTTTGTCGGCAAAGCACACATTGCATACCTTCCCGCAGACGGCAAGGTCATCGGGCTTTCCAAACTTGCAAGAATCGTCGGTGTGTTTGCCCGCAGACCGCAGTTGCAGGAACGCCTGACCGCGCAGATCGCCGACTTTTTAGAAGAACATCTGCAACCCAAAGGTGTTGCCGTGGTGGTGGAAGCCGAGCACCTTTGCATGACCATGCGAGGGGTGCGTGCCGCAGGGGCAAAAACCAAAACCAGTGCCTTGCGCGGCTCGATGAAAAAAGATGCTCGCACCCGTGCCGAAGCCTTATCTTTGTTGGATTAAAAGACAAAACCACACCGCACGGTGTGGTCATTTTTTTATGGTATCAGTTTTTTGTAAGTTCCCGATTTGAAAATGCCGATCATTTCGCGGGTCAGTGAAATGCCGTCATTCTCAAAGTCGATTTCTTCGGGGCTGAACCAACGGGCTTCTTTGAGTTCCTTGTTATCAACCGAAAGTGTCGCATCGCCCTCTGCTTCGCAGAAAAAGCCGAACAGCAAGGAAGCAGATCGTCCCCAAGGCTGGGAAGTGTAATAGTGCAGATTTTTGACATGGATCCCGATTTCCTCCATGACTTCACGGTGTACGGTCTGTTCAACCGTTTCGCCGATTTCGCAGTAGCCTGCCACCAGTGCCCAATGAGCGTAGCCGCGGTTGTATTTGGTAAGACAAATTCTGCCGTCATGGATGATGGCAACGATCACAGCGGGGCAGATTTTTGGGTACACAACATTGCCGCAGTCGCACACCATGGCACGTTCTGTTGTGCTGTGGTGCATTTTGTTGCCGCATCTGCCGCAGAATCGGTTGTCGTTGTACCAGTTCAGCAGATGTGCACCCGTCACGGCGGCAAATGCTTTTTCGCGCTCTGCATGGTTTGCGACGGTGCGTGCGTTCAAGTAGGTGTAATCGGCAAATTCGTCCGATTCACCTGCAAAGTATTTTGTACTGCCGACCGAAAACAGGTAAGCACCGACTGTTTTTAATTGGCTGACCGTCGGAAAACATAAACTACCGTTTCTCTCACAAACAAGCACAGTATCGTTGCGACTGCAGATCACAAAATCTTCTGATTCAGGCGACAGAGGAGTATATTGATTAAAAAAAGGTGAATTTATTTCTTGGATCATATCAATGGATTTCCTTGTTTTTGTTTTTTTATTTTACGCTGACACGCAAGTAATGTCAAGAATCAGATTATAAAAAAACATATTGATTATTCTGTGAAAAAATAGTATACTAATTGTGCCAAACAAAATCTGAATATATAAAACTCGATAAGGCATTGTGTATTTTTATTTCGGTAAAAATACGAATGCTCTATTTCTGCATACGCGTGCCTTTACGAGTTTGTCAGATTTTGTTTGGCGACAGTTGGAGCTATGTGTTTTTACAGTGCGTGGCTTCGGCTGCGCACTTTTTTATTTATAGGAGGTTTATTATGTAAGGTTGTGCTGTTTGTTCAAAAAATAAAAAATAAAAGGAGATTATAAAATGCGTAAGACTATTATTTTTTTGTTGATTTTTGCCCTTATAATTGTGGGACTATTCTCTGGTTGTGTTAAATCTGATAATGCTGAAAAATTATTTGAAGATTTGAAAAATGCTTATGAAACAGGTGAAAAGAAATTAGATGTCAACAATGATTTTCGTCTAACAATAAATGATGTAGCCAATGAATACAGTGCAATGATTGTGCAATTTTCAGATTATGTAACATTACATAATGCGGAGTTGCAGGCAGGAAAATCATTTAGTGATTTCGAAGATTATAAAGACAATATAAAAAATTGGTATGAAATGTCCTATAAGATTGTTAATTACAATAGTAACAATGTGCCGGAAGATTTACGTGATGCATGGAAACAATTGCAACTTATGAGCGCATATAGCATTGGAATGTTGAACAAAGCATACAATCGAACAGGTCAAGATTTGATGGAAACTTTGACAGAATTGATGAATTATTTGACCGTGTGGGCGACGGATTTTATTATACCCGCATTGCCGTTAGATCCCATTGCAATTGGGCAGTCAATAAAAAGTGATGGAGAAGCAAATGTAAAAATAAAAAGCATAAAATACACAGAAAGAGTAAATCCGTCTGATACATCCGGGGCATATTCCTATTACAGTTGTAAAAATACAAGTAACATATATCTTGCTGTCAATTATGATTTTACAAATCTTCAAACAGTTGCCCATAGTGATTTGAGAGATTTTATAAGCATGAAAGCGATATATGAAGGTGGGTATGAATATGATGGATATGCAATTGCAGAAGCAAGTGGGCGACTGACAACTGTTCCAAATCTTATTCCGTTAACAGAGTATGATTGTTGGTATTTAATTGAAGTCCCCAAAACATTACAAAGCACACAATATGAACTTCAGGTCACGATAAGCGGAAAAACATATTCGCTAATCGAGAAATGATAATAAGGCTGCTTGGTTTTTTCCAAGCAGCCTTATTATTTTTAAATGAGTTTTGTAAACATTTCGAGAATGCGTTTGACGCACAGTTCAAGTTCTGCACGGGTCAGTTCACCGGCTTCGTAAGCGGCTTTGAGTTCATCGGGGTATCCGCAGTGCATCTTCATGTCGTTGCCTGCTTTTACTTCCACAACGGGGCGGTTTTTGACACCCCAGTCGGTCACGACCATGCCCTTAAAGCCCCATTCATCACGCAGAATGCCCGTCAGCAGTTCATAACTTTCGCTTGTGTGCAAGCCGTTGATGAGGTTGTAAGAGGACATCAGTGTCCACGGATCGGCTTGCTTGACGCAGATCTCAAATGCTCTGAGATAAATCTCACGCAATGCTCGTTCGGAAAGGCGGGAGTCACTTGCAAAGCGGTTTGCTTCCTTGTTGTTGCAGGCAAAATGCTTGATGGAAACCGCCGCTTTCTGTGACTGAATACCTCTGACGGATGCCGCGGCACATTTGCCTGCCAGCAGCGGATCTTCGGAATAATATTCAAAGTTTCTGCCGCACAGCGGATCTCTGTGGATGTTGAGTGCGGGAGCGAGCCACACACCGATGTTGTTTTCACGCAGTTCCGCACCGCCGCCGGCACCCACTTGTTCGATGAGTTCTGTGTTCCATGTGCAGGCAAGCAAGGTTGCACACGGCCATGCGGTGGTGGGAATGCCTGTTTTGATTTCAAGACGAAGACCTGCAGGTCCGTCTGCCGTGGGTACGGCAGGAATTTGGAGGCGTTCGAGACCGCCGAAACAACCCGTATTGGCAACCCCTGTGGGAGCTTGACCGCCGACTAAATAACACAGCTCGTCAATGGTCAACTGGGATACGAATTCGTCCATGGTCACAGTTTCTCCGACCTTGTCAAAGATCTGTGCTTCACTCGGTGCAACAGCACCGCTCGGTTTTATTTCACCGTAACGGTAGGTTGCTTCCCCCATGGGAAGTGCTTCAAAACTGCCGTCGGACAGCATTCGTTTACCAAGTTTAAAAGGTCTGCACCAATCATTGCACTGCTTTGTGACGGTGTTTTCGTTGACTGTATACACAAATTCCGTCTGTGTTGTATTGCGTACGGATGTGCCGACATGGAAAGTGTAGTCACCTTTTTCGAGCACATAAGCGGATTTTTGGATCTTTCCGAGGTCGTCAAACGAAGCCATATCCGCAACTTCAAAACGCATTATCAGCGTTTCGCTTTCACCGGGGGCGAGCAATTTGGTTTTGGCGAATGCCGCCAACTGCTTTGCAGGTTTGCCCAAAAGCCCCTGCGGTGCACTGTAATACACCTGCACCACTTCTTTGCCCGCAACCGAACCCGTGTTGGTTACATTGACAACGGTGTTGATTTTGCCGTTGTGTGCAAACACAAGCAGGTCGGAAAGGGCAAACGTGGTATAAGAAAGACCGTAGCCGAATTCATAGCGCACGCCGTCTTTCGCACCCGGAATGGTTTCAAAATAACGGTAGCCGACATAAATATCGTCCGAATAATCCACATGGTCAAAGCATTCCCGGAAGTCTTCTTTTGTGGGGTAAACATCATAAGATTTTGCAATGGTGTCGGCAAGTCTGCCCGAAGGATTCACATCGCCGCAGATGACATCCGCAAGGGCACTGCCGCCCTCCATGCCGCCCTGCCATGCAAACAGCACAGCACCGATTTTTTCGTTTTCGGCAAAGTATTCGCAGTCGATGACCGCACCCGAATTGATCACGATGATGACTTTCTTAAACAATTCACAGCAACGGTCAAGGAGGTGCTTTTCAAGGTCAGACAGATAATAGTCATTGCCCTGCGGTCTTCTGTCCACACCTTCTGCCGAAAAACGGCTGAGAGTGATGATGGCGGTGTCAGCGTTTTCGGCGGCAGACACAATCAGTTCGTCGGGCACTTCTGCTTCCACCACGTGCATGGCGGCAAAGGTGTCGTAGGTCATGTCGTCACGTTTCTGACAGAATTCCATGTTGTTGACAATGTCCCAACGGGCATCAATCTGTTCCTGTGTAAGCACATTTACGCTTTCTTTGCGGACATAATCTTTATAAAATTCAACAAGCGGTTTGTAAATGAAAACCTTGTCTTCGTCTTCTTTTGCGGCAAAACCGTCTGCGATATTGCGGATATACGGACAGTGCACATCACCGCTTCCGCCGCCGCCCTTGATGTATTCAATGGTGGCTTTGCCGAACAGGGCAATTTTTTCACCCTTGCCAAGCGGCAGGGTATTGTTTGCATTTTTAAGAAGCACAATGCCTTCTGCTGCTGCCTTTTTTGAAAGGGCGATGTGCTCTTTTGATGCGGTCACGCGTCTGCCGTCCTTGCCCAAGGGCAGGCAGGGCTGGTATCTGAATCGGTTGTATTTGTCGATCATGCTGTTCACTCCATTCTGATGATTGTTTTTCCATATTTTTTGTGCTTAAACTTGTGAAAAAGTATAGACTTTTCGCTGAATATCGGTTATTATGAATATGATAAACAGTGTATTCAGTTTATCAAAAAACATCGGGCAGGTCAAGAGGAAGCTTGCACTGTTCTGAAAAGGAGTAAATAAAAATGAAAAAATGTTTAAGTGCACTTTTGAGTGTCTTGCTGATTTTTAGTGCCATGTCCTGTATGCTGTTGTCTGTTTCGGCGGCAAGCCTGATCGACAAGATCTACCTGACAGGCATCAACGTTCCCGCACCTGACAGGATGGGCGATTATTTTGTTGAATACGGCGGCAATTTCGATAAGCTGCAGCAGTATGACGACGATATGACCGACAAAGGCGTGACCTGGTATGATGTGACGGACGGCGACACCAAAATCGGTCAGACCGATCCGTTTATTGCAGGTCATCAGTACCGTGTGACCGTGCTGCTTGAAGCTGACAGCGGCTGGCAGTTCAAAAACGGTGCCGCGGCTTATGTGAACGGCAACAAAGCTACGACCTATACTGTCAACGGTGACGATGGCGACTGCCAATACATCGGTGTGACTTACACCTTCCCGGTCTGTGAATACACAATTCTTGATACGGCAGGCGTGACGATTGATCCGTTACCCCGCCCCGGCATGACGGCACTTGAGGCTACTGAACTGATTGACACGGTCAGTGCGGACTATCGTGTCAATATGCTCAGCTGGTATAATGTTACCGACGGTGAAGAGGATATGCTCGAAGATTCCGAAAAATTGGAAAGCAGCAACACCTACCGTGCCGAAATCTGGCTTCGTGCCGCCCCCGGCTTCAAATTCCGCACAAAGGACGGCTGTCCCGATGTAGCAGCAACCGTGAACGGAAACAAAGCAGAGCAGCTTGACATTGAAGCAGACAATGTTGTTTGTCTTCTTTATGATTTTTACATTCCGCATCCGAACACAAGAGTCGATGTTTACAATCTTGACACACCCGTTGCAGGCGCAGCTGCCGACACAGCCGTCACCCTGAATCCAGATTGCGGCTATAAGGTGACAAAGCTTGAATGGTTTGATTCTACCGATCCGTTGAACAACTTCAAGGTCACCCGCTTTGAAGCAGGCAAGACCTACACGGTCGAAATTGAACTGACCGCCATCGGCAGCAATTCCTTCTATGTGGATGCGGACGGTTATCAGGATGTGGATTGCTACATCAACGGCATAAAAGCAAGTGCATACGGCTCACACGAAAATGATGTGGTGCTGATGTATAAGCATTGGGATCTTCCTGCCGTGTCGGACAAACTGATTCTCAAGGAAGGCAGTGTCTATGTTGCAGACCATGAAAACCGCATCTGCATTATTCCGAAATTTCAGAATGCATCTGCAATTGCAAGCAATGTTGCAAACGAGTATTTTGAAGTTGCAGCACAGACAGATCTGTATGTCGGAACCGGCGACGGTTTTATTGTCATTTATGATGCAGCTCATAACATACTTTCGCAATATGCAACACTTGTGATCGGCGATGTAAACGGTGACGGCGATATTACTTCGAGCGATGCTCGTGAAGCACTTCGTGCAAGTGTCGGTCTTACACAGCTCAGCGAAATTTTTGCCAAAGCTGCTGATGCAAACCGAGATGGAGAACTCAAAGCGGAAGATGCAAGAACCATTCTCAGAACCTCCGTCGGACTCGATTGATTTTTCAGTATTTATTATTTGATTTCAAGCCACTGCAGCTTTTGCTGTGGTGGCTTTTCTTTTGCATAAAAACATGAAGATGTATTCAAAATTAAAAGACGATAAAACAAAATTGTCGATTAACTTGACATATTTGTATAAAAATGTAATAATAGAAAAAAGGAGGATGAGAAAAATGAAGAAATCAAAGAAAATAGTCCTTGCAATTGTTTGTGTGCTGCTTGTGGCTGTGGCGGGACTGCTGATTTCCTATCAGGGGGTTCTGCGCACCCTGCTGAATGTGGAACCTGACCCCGTGAACGGCATTTACACCATTGATTATGCCGCCGATTACAAACTCGATCAACTGCTTGAAGAAGGCGGTGCGGAAAACGAAGAAGAGCTTGTGCAGTATATTCTTCGCATCATGCTCAAGGGGCTTCCCATTCCCGTGCAGTATGAAATCCCCGAACTCGCCTGCAGCACATTCTTTGCCGAAACCCCCGAAGGCGGTTACATTATGGGCAGAAATCTTGACAATCAGAAAACCGATCTTGCCGTGGTCAGAACCAATCCCAAGGACGGCTACAACTCGGTATCCGTGGTAAATTTAAGTTTCCTGAGTTACAGCGAAACCCTGACCCCCGAAAAGCTTTTAAACCGTCTGAACACCGTTGCCACGCCGTTCTTCCCGCTGGACGGTGTGAATGAAAAAGGCCTTGCCGTCGGTGTTCTGCAGTTGCAGGCACCGCCCACGCATCAGGACAACGGCAAAGCAGACATCGGCACTACCCTTGCCATCCGCATTCTGCTTGACAAGGCTGCAACCGTAGAAGAAGCAATCGAACTGCTCGGTGCATACGATATGCACGCATCCGCAAACGGTTGTTACCATTTGCAGATTTCCGATGCCGCAGGCAACAGCGTGGTCGTGTCTTATGTCGGCAACGAAATGATCGTCACCGAAAAAGAAAACGGCATCATTGCCGCCACCAATTTCTATCTTCACGATGTTCCGTTTGAATATGAAAAACAGGGTGAAGACCGCTATGCCGTTCTCAAACAGACCCTGACCGAAAAGAATGCAATTCTCAGCCGCGAAGAAGGCATGGATCTTCTGCAGTCTGTTTCTTTCGAGGGTACACCGCCCGATGAAGAAGGAAGAGTTTATTGCACACAGTGGTCGTCGGTGTATGATCTGACCAATCCGACCCTTTACATGTGTGTCGATCAGAAATACGACACGGTTTATACCTATCCCGTCATTGAATGATAAACAAAAAAAGCTGCCCGACAGATTTCGGCCTGTCGGGCGATTTTTATGCGATTGTGAATTTGTAATAAGCGGCAAGGTTCTTTGCGTCTTTGTCGCTGAATGTGCCGTCAAGCACAAGGAAATCATCCATGTTAAAAATGGTGTTGTGCTCGTTGTTGAATTTATGCAGTGCATCGTTGCCGACGGTGAAGGGCAGTGCATCGATGGCGGTCAGCAACTCTTTATTGAATCTGCCGACATGCTCGAGCTTGAAGTTGTAATAGCACTTGATTTCGCCGTTTTTGCGGTCAACGGAGATAGCGGTGTGAATCCAGCCGTCCTTGATGTCTTCGGGGAAGGCGGTGATGAAATCGTCGTCATCGTCACCGACACCGATGTTGATAAAGGTGTCATTGTTTCGCATGACCACCAAAAAGCCTTTGTCCTTGCGGTTGGGTCCGTATCCGCCTTTGGTGGCACAGATATCGGTTTCAAAAATGAGTGAACGGTCAATACGCAACCATGCGGCAATGGTGAAATCCCTGTTTCCGATTTTGAAATCGTCATACACTGCACAGCCTGTTATGCCGAATTCACCCCTTGAACCGTAGACACCGCCCGAATAATATTTGCAAAGACCGATTTCCTTTTCATCGTGATTGCCTGTGGCATCGGTCAGGTCGTTGTCTAAAAACAGGGCAAGAAGCAGGCGGTTTTTGTCGATGTATGCACCAAGACCTTCTCTTGCTTCAATGAGCGGTGTGGGGAATGGGGTGTATTCAATGCTTCGCACTTCCGGACGGAAATAAGGTTTTTTGTATTCGGGGAACAGCCCTTCGGGAATCTGCCCCGAAAATCCGTTTGCGTCATAGTCGGGTACATCAAATCCTAACGCATACAGCACAATTGCCGCCATGTCTTTGGTGGTTGTGTATCCGACCTGACTTTTTTGAATGCCTTTGCCTGTTGCGGCAAAGTAGACGTATTTTTCACCGTCCGTGTAGCCGCCGTGTCCGCGTATCCATCCGCCGTGGTCGGCGGTGACGATAAACAGCGTTTCATCGAGAATGTCCGCTTTTTTGTAGGCTTCATAAACTTTGCCGACGAGGGCATCAATTTCGGTGATTTTTTGCAAGTGTCCTTCCTTGCCGTAACCATTGCCGTGACCGGCACCGTCCACATCGTCATACTGCACGAACAGATATTTCGGCTTTTTTGCAACGCAGTCAAGAATTATCGGGGTCAGTTCCGTGTCGTTGGCTGCCGTGTGTTTGTCCACACCGATGCCGTCTTCGATAATGCCTATGTTGATGGGATTCCAGTTGTTGCAGGCGGCAAGGTAAGCATCGGGATATTTATCACGGATCCGCTTGAAAACGGACGGAAGTGCATCGTTTGTGTATGGATGCGAACCGACAATGCTGTTGGTCAGCCCGTGTACGGCAGGCATGGCACCTAAAAGCATTGCACCCCAGTTCTGTGCACTGATGGTGGGGTCGAGTGAGAGTGCATCATATGTGACCGCACCGTTTGCAAAGATTTCATCCATGCAAGGTGTGGCGGTATGTTGATTGAAGTTTCCCATGCCGTCAATGCCGATGAGAGCAACATACTTATATGTGTTATTCATAAACACACCCCTTTATTTATTGAGTTTTTCGCGAAGTTTTTCGTAAACAGCGGGATCAATCTCGGGATTGCCTTTGGAGTAACTGGGCTGCAGCATATCACCTGCCGCTTTGGGGTCAGTGCAAGCGGTATCATTACGCCATTTTTCGCGTTCATCCGCATTTCTGAGATTCGGGATATCCATCGGAATGCCGCCGTTCAATACCGAACGGTACGCGAACATGCCGGGCAGGAACATATCCATGGCTTCGTATACATCAACAATATCTGCAAAGGGGCTCTTTCGGATTTTTTCACAGAAGTTGAACATGGTATAGTAATCACTGCCGCCGTGGCCTGCGTTGTTTGCACGGGAAGCATTGCGGTCTGCGGTCGGGGTGTTGACGGGTGCTGAATCGTTGTCGCCCTCTTCTTTGTCGCAGTTGACATAAAGGGTCTGTGTGCCGCCGTTTTCGGCATCTTCGCGGGCACTTTCCATTCTGCCCTTGCTGCCGTAAATGCTGTACCAGATGCTGTTTTTGGAAGGTCCCACACCGTGGATGCTTTTCACCACCGCACCGCTTTCAAGCGTGACCATTTCAATACCCATGGAACCGGCTTTTGCCCCCATTCTTTCCATTCTTGCGTTAAAGGGGAGTTCAAACCCCGTGACACTGACGGGACGTTGACCCGTAATGTGGATCAGCGGACCTAATGAATGGGTGCAGTAATAGAATGCACTCATGGTATTTCTCCAGTGGTTCGGGTCACAGTTGGAGTAACCGTGCCAACCGGGTTCGCAGTTGTGCACATATTCACCCTCACCGTATTCAAATGTGCCGAGCACACCGTCACGGTATAACTGACGCATTTTGCGGGGAGCGGGCATGTAGCAGTAGTTTTCGGCATAGGCATAGATTTTTCCTGTCTTTTCAACCGTTTCAATCAGTTCCACGGCTTCTTTCATGGTCTGTACGGGCAGTACTTCGCTGATGACGTGCAGACCTTTTTCCATACAGCGAATGGCAAAGGGGGCATGCTCATTTGCAAAGTTTGCAAGCACAACTGCATCCATATCATGGTTGAGGAAGGTTTCAAAATCATCATAATAGGTGATTGCATCGTTGTCGAGATCGGCTTTGACTTCGTCAAGAACACTCTTGCAGTTGTCGCAGACGGCAACCAGCACCGCATTGTCGGCATCTTTGCAATAGTTGATCATGCTTTTGCCTCTGCGTGCACCGAGCACACCGATCTTCACTTTTTTAACGGGGTGCAGCATGCGGTTGAAAGAGCCGTCCTCGTTGTACATTTCAAGTTCGTCAATGTTCAGCACATCCAGCATGATTTCCCAGCGTTCGGGCATATTTTCATCGTAGAATACGGGACGGAATCCTGCCGAAATATAACTTTTGACGGCAGCCACACGCCATTCGTCCGTGGTCAGGACCGACCATTTTGCACCTGCATCGTCCATCTTTTTGGCGGCATATGCATTTAAGTATTTGCCGAGTCCCTTGCCTCTGTAATCGGCACGGATGCCCACCATGTGGAAGTCGCCCGTCTGTGTTTCGGGGTGGTAGGTGGCGGTCAGTGTGCCCACTCTTTCACCGTTGTGGTTTAAAAACAGACAGTCTTTTTCAAGAACGGTGTCGTCATGGTCTTTAATGCAACCGTCAAAAACGGATTCATCCGCATCGTCGGCAACAAGACCTTTTTTGCAGCATTCCACCCATGCCATTTTGTCGGCTTCGGTTTCGTATGCACTGATGGTGTAGCCCTCGGGCAGGGGGGCTTCTTTGTAGGGGGTGTTTGCAAATCTGTACATTTTAAGTTGTGCCATTGTTTTGTTCCTCTCTTAATATGTTCCTTTTGTATCCAGAACGGCATTACTTGCGTTTTCGCGAAGTTTGCTCGTTGCTATTCGTTTGTTCAGTTCATTATAATACAGTTCATCGTCAATGGGAAGTGTGACTTCCGTTTGCAGCCATTCGCTCAGTAGGCAGGCATCCATGAATTGTACACCGTTGAGTCCTTCACTGCCGTGTACAAAAAGTTTTTCCTTGCCCAGAACGGCATTGGCGAAATTGTTGAGAATGGTCACATGCTGTCCCGACACGGGGTTGATGTAGGGCATTTGCTTTTTGCTTCCCGGTGTGCCGAACCCGTTTTTGTAAGTAAGATTAAACTCTCTTTCATCCTGCTTGGAAAGGGTGATTTCGAGTTTCATACCGTCGGTGCACACGAGTTTGCCCTTTGTGCCGAGAATTTCAAGTCGGTTGGTGCCGGGGAAGTCTGCGGTTGCAGTGATAAAAACACCCGTGGCCCCATTCGGGAATTCCATATAAACGGTCACATCGTCTTCGGTTTCAATATCGTGCCATTTGCCGAACGAGCAATGTGCATGAATTTTGGCGGGCATCATACCGACAATCCATTGCAATAAATCGATCTGATGCGGTGCCTGATTGAACAGCACGCCGCCGCCTTCGCCTTTCCATGTGGCTCTCCACACGGAGGAATCATAGTAAGACTGCGAACGGTACCAGTCTGTAATCAGCCAGTTGACACGTTTGATGTCGCCGATTTTTCCCTCTTTGATCATGTCACGCATTTTGTTGTAAACCTTGTTGGTGCGTTGGTTAAGCATCAATCCGAACAGCAGGTCGGGGTGTTGTTCTGCAACGGCGATCATTTCTTTGACCTGTTTGGTGTAAACCCCTGCAGGTTTGTCGCTCATGGCATGAATGCCTGCACTCAATGCATCGATGACAACAGGCGGATGAAAATAATGTGGGGTTGTCACCACAACGGCATCCACCGTGCCGCTTTTCAATAGTTCATTGTGGTCAGTGAACTTCGGCACCGAAATGTTGAATTTTTCGCACTGGGCGTTCAGTTTTTCTTCATCAATATCGCACACGGCACCGAGCACGGCATTTTTGATAAGCCCTGCTTTGAGCAGGCGCACATAGGCACTGCCCTGACCGCCGAAGCCGATAATGCCGATGCGTGCTTTTTTGTCAGCCATCTTATTTTCCTCCCTTGGTGAAAATGCCGTCTTGCTCTGTGTAACCGCAATCAAGAAGCACCTTTTTGGCGGCAGCAACAGCACAGTCGAATCGGTCCCTCGCGTTTTTTAAATCAAACTGATTTGCAAAAACGGAATTGTTGAACTGCTTATTGCCTCTGAAAAATGTCAGATGCGGTTCAATGGTGAACACGGCATCGCGGTCAATGCTGTTTATAATGTCCGCAATATGACCTTCACCGAAGCCTGCGGGCACCACCTTTTTACCGACGGCATCTTTTAAGTGAAAATAATCCGCTTTGGCAAGAAATGCTTTTGTCTGTTCAAAGGTCTGGTTGCTTACCCGGAAGTTGGCAGGGTCATAAATGTAGCCGAGTTCAGGGAGCTGCTCCATTAACCACGCACAGCGTTCTGCCGTGGCATTGAAAAGTCCCGTATCGTTTTCACAGCAAAAACGGATACCGTAATTCTGGGTAATGGAATTGAAATAACGCAGGTCGCTGACGACCCTTTCTTTGTCGAATTTAAAAAATTTCGGATAAAAACTGAATACACGCATGTTTTTTGCACCGAGGGCATTGGCAACAAGGCAGGCGTGTTCTACTTTTTTTGCATATTCGTTGCGATCAAAGCCCTGTCTGACCTTGCAGATCGGCGAGCCCAAAGACCAAACGGAAATGCCGTATTCCGCCAGTCTTTCTTTGTATTCCTTGGCTTTATCAATGCTGATGAATGCGGCATTCTGCCCGTCAATTTTTCGCATTTCAAGCAGAAAAATGTCATTGGCAAGCAGGGCTTTGACCTGCCCGTCAAAACCTTTATCGGCTTCGTCCGCAAATGCACAAAGACGGATCATATCTTCATCAGTCCTTTGTATTCAAGTAATTTTATGAACAGACCGCCCTGCACGGAACGGTGCTGGAAGCCTCGCATGGCGGCGGTGACGGTGAAGTACCAGTCTGTCAGCGGCACACGGGAAAGCGAACGGTTGTAAGCTTCCCATAAGGGAGCAATGAATGCTTCAAAATCGGCTCTTTCGGAGGCAAGGGTTGCCGTCCACACAAGCCAGTCGCTCTTGGTGTAGGTTTCGCGGTTGTCAAGCGGCATACCGTAGGGATTGATATGTTTGGCATAGGATGCAAATTCCGATGCGATCACAGCCTTATCCATAATGCCCGTGCCCCAGAGTTTATCCCAGACGATGTTGTATTTCATGCTCCATGTGTCGGGACGGTCAAAGGCGAGTCTGTAACTGCCGTCGCCGTTGGCGGCACGTTGTGACCAATCCGCGGCAAGGCTCTTTGCAAGGTTCATTTTTTCTGCTTTTTTGGCTTCGTCACCCAACAGACCGTACAGAATGCCGAGTCCCGTAATACCCATAATAGCTTTGAGCGAAAGATTGCAGTTGTGGGCAAGGTGGCCTGCAAAGTCGTCGGTGCAAAGCTGGTTGGCAGGGTCCCTGCCGTTGTCTTCAAGATAACGCACCCAAGTTTCCAACAGGTCAAGATTCTCGCGGATAAAATCAAGATTGCCGTCTGCAAGGGTCACGGCCGTTGCCATCACAAGCATATTGCCGCATTCCTCAACCGGCATCTGATACTTGAGTGCATTGCTGCCGTAAACCTGCCCCGTTACATGCGGATAACAGCCTGCATCATGGGGGGCAAAGTCAAAAATCCAGCCCTCACTTCTTGCATATTTGAAAATCGGACGCATCATGCCTCTGACCAGTTCGGGGTTGTAAAGCAAAAACAGCGGGATGGACGGGTAACTGACATCGACCGTGGCTGCACAGCCGTTGGAGAAGCATTCTTTGGAAATAAACAAAATTTCACCGTTTGTGTCAACGCAGATCTTGTGAGCGGCAATGGACTGGCGGTAGGCAATTTCAAGCAGTTCTGCATATTTTTCACCGCCGGCACGCACGGCATCCGGGAACAATCTGTCAGAGAATGCTTCGCAACGGGCAAAAATTTCTTCATAATCTGCAAATGCCTCTGTGATCGCCGTCTGAATGGTTGTGTCGTCGGCATTCCAAAGGGAAGTAAGTCTGTCTTCAAAATAAAGAATGGATTTGATGTCATCATACGCGAAGGCAAACAAGGCTTCGGCTTTACTGTCTGAGCAATACACGGCTTCGGCACACACGAAGGTCATTTCTGTGCTGTCACCATGGGGCATTTTGTCTGCAAAAGGCACTTCTTTTTTTTCGGTATATACAATTCCTGCATCCGTGCAAAGATAAAAATAACCCCAGTCAATACGCAAATCATCTCCGCAAACAGAAAGAATTTCCTGCGTGGTGCTGCCGATCTTTGCGGTGCTGATGCCGTCAAATTGCAGTGTTTCGGTTTCCGTTTCTTCACTGCCTCTGTAATTCAGACACAATTCTTCACTTGCGGCAATTTTTACTTTTACGCAGTGTGCCTGTCCGTCCAGCGGTTCGGTGGTGATTTTAAGATAACTGACAGGACGGCTTGCAAGTTTCAGGTCGTCCAACAACAGACTGCTTGTAAAAACAGCGGTCAGGCGGATGTTTGCTTCTTCAAATATATAAGTCGTTGAAAGGGCATTGCAGTCTTTTTTAATCTGCTTCATGACGGGGCTGTTGTCTTCGTTGGATTCCTTGCCGAGAAAACGGTAAACTGTGCCGTCAATGTCTGCTGTGCCGACAATGGTGTTGGGCTTACCCGTCCAGTGTACGGTGACGGCATCGGTCAGTTTATCTGCAGGACTCCATACCGAAAAATAAGGATCCACGGTGATCAGCGGATAACTCGGTGCTCTTAAAATCATTTTATTTTCCTCCTGTTATTTTGCATAAATCTGTCCGACGATGCGGTTGACAAGACCTGTCGGCAACACTTTGGAAAGCCCTGCAAACAGATGATACTGTGCCCCCTTTGTGGACAGCGGTTTGGGATTTTTCGCAGTGGCGGCTTTGAACACCGCATCGGCAATGGCTGAAGCAGGCATACCGTTTTGTTCGTCTTTTTCCATAACGGCGAGGCTTCTTTGTAACACATCGCGGTAGGCAGAGTCGGTGTCGGTTTTTTCTCTTGCGGCGGTAAATCCTGTTTTTACATCGCCCGGCATCACGGCACAAACGGTAATGCCGAAGGGCTTTACTTCATTGGAAAGCGACAGCGTGAACGAGTTGATCGCCGCCTTGCTTGCCGAGTAAAACGCCTGAAACGGAATGGCAAGCGGTGCCGCCATACTGCTGATATTGACGATTCTGCCGAATCCTTGTTTTCTCATGTAAGGCAGTACCTTTTGTGCACACAATACCGCACCGAAAAAGTTGACATCAAACTGCTTTTTGGCATCGTTTATGTCGGTGTCTTCAATGCTTCCGGCAATGCCGAAGCCTGCGTTGTTAACAAGAATGTCGATTCTGTTTTCGTTTTCAAACACGGTGCGTACGGCATGTTCCACACTCTGTTCATCCGTCACATCCGCTTGTATGTGAATCATATTTTTATTGTCGCTGCCGTTTTTGCGGCTGAATTCATACACTTTATAGCCGTTTTTCAAAAATTTTTCACAGCAGGCAAGCCCGATGCCGCTGCTGCCGCCCGTAATAATTGCTACTTTCAAGCTGCTCACTCCTCCTTACAAAAAACAACGTATTTGTTTGTTGAAAATGCACAAATATGAAATAAACAGTTGTTTTATTTCTGTTTTTTTAGTATATTAAATTATAAAACAGCGGTCTGCATTTGTCAACCGCCGAAGTGAAAAAGGAGCAAAGTTATGAGTGAACTTTTTGAAAAACAATTGACGAGCAAAAGTGTTTACTGCGGAAAAATTCTGGACGTGTATGTGGATGAGGTGGAATTACCCAACGGACATACTTCCGTGCGTGAATATATAAAACATGTGGGTGCAGCCTGCGTTGTGCCCGTGGATGAAAACGGTAATGTGATCATCGAAAAGCAGTTCCGCTATCCGTTCAATGCTGTTTTGACGGAAATTCCCGCAGGAAAACTTGATTCCAAGCAGGAACCGCACCTGCAGGCGGCATTGCGTGAGTTAAAGGAAGAAACGGGCTACACGGCTGAAAAGATGATCTACCTCGGGGAATATTACCCGACCTGTGCGTATTCCGACGAAACCATTCACATGTATCTTGCAACGGGCTTGCAGCAAGGCGAACAGAATTTGGATGACGATGAATTTGTCGGTGTCGAAAAAGTGCCGCTGAAAACACTCGTTGACAGAATTATGGCGGGCGAAATCAAGGACGGCAAAACGCAGACGGCTCTGCTGAAGGCATATCTGTATTTGCAGGGATAAAAAAGAGGATTGTACTTCATTTTCAGAGGTACAATCCTTTTAAATTGACTCGTTTGAGTTCATATTCTCCGCTGACTTTGTGCTGTGTTTCGTAATCACAGTAAACCGCTTCGTTGGTGCTGTAAAGAATATTCACACAGCGGTTGGTGCCTTTTGCGGGCGGGTTTAACAGAAGCAAGGCCCGTTTTACCTTTTTGAGATTTGCATCTGCAATTTTCAGCGAATCGGGCATTCTGCCCGAATTGTTGGTTGCCATGCGGTCGCAGACAAAACAATCGCGAAGTTTCATTTTGTTAACACCGTCGAGGCTTGCAAAATAGTCAAACGCAACATTTGTATATTCATCAAGTGAACAAGCGTTTGCAAGTCGGTTGTTTTTTACATGCATTCCGAAATTGAAAAACAGTTCAAAGGGTGTCAATTTGCTTGCAGACAGTACATAATTGAGTGTTCTGCGGAACCGACCGCTGTTATAAAGCCGTTCAAGTTCGTTTTCGGCAATATGCAGTTTTTGCAGTTCTTGCTGCGTAATAAACGGTGTGTCAATCACCTCATACGGCGGCTCACTGCAGTGGTTACAGGGGTATAATTCGTCATTCTCCGCCATGTCCGAGCCGTGCAGAACTTTCAGAAATCCGAGCTGCAACATGTTGGGTTTCATTTTATACGCACGGTTGAAACCGTCAACAAAACTGCTGTAATCTTCTTCGGGAAGTCCTGCAATCAGGTCTGTATGTACATGGCAATTGCCGAAAGACAACAATTTTTTCACATTGTGTTCGACCTTTTCAAGATCGGTTTTTCGGTGGATGGCAGAAAGTGTTCTTTCATTGAAAGACTGAATCCCGACTTCAAACTGAACACACCCGACGGGCAGTTTTTTGATGATTTCAAACAGCGTTTCATCCAATAAATCTGCCGCAATCTCAAAGTGAAAACACACGTCTTGCGGAATTGTTGTGCCGTGGTTTTTAAGAATGAATGTGAGAATTTCGGCGGCTCTTTGCTTGTTGCAGTTGAAGGTGCGGTCGACGAATTTAATTGTTTTCGTGCCGCTGTTTGCAAGAAGCAGCATTTCGCTTTTTACCCTGTCAAGGTTCATGTATCGCACTTTGCCCAATCTGCCCGACAAGCAGAACGCACAACGAAACGGACAGCCGCGGCTGCTTTCCATGTAAGCGATTCTGCCGTTTAACTGCCGCATATATTCTTCACAAAAAGGAGAAATACTTTCATCCGTGTCGGGGGCTCTTTCGTCCATTACAAAACCGTTTTCCGTGCGGTAAGATACACCTGCAATGTCGGGTGTTTGTTCGTGTTCAATGCAGTCAAGCAGTTGCGGAATGCTGACTTCCCCCTCGCCCGAAGACACAAAATCAACAAAAGAATTGTCCTCAAAGCTCTGCTTGACATTGTAAGAAACTTCGGGACCGCCGAGCACGATTTTTAAATTTTTAAACTCATTTTTCAAGTTTTTGCAAAGTGCAAGTGTTGCAGGGATATTCCATATATAGCACGAAAACAGCACAACATCGGGGCATTTTTTCGCAATACGGTTGTGTATATTATCAATCGGTTCATTGATCGTGCCTTCAACAACAGACAGATGCATGTTTTTGTCACACTTCTGTTTGCAGGCAGAAAAAAGACACCATACGCTAAGGGAAGAATGGATATATTTTGAATTTAAAACACAAAAAACAGCATTCATTTTTTATTCCTCCCTTTTTTTGAGTATCATACCACATTTGCGGACGAAAAGCAAATGCAGACTATTTTTTCTTGAAAAAACAATTTTTTTATGGTATGCTGTTATTATCTATGAAAGGGGATGAATGTATGTCCGTTCTCGGAAAAATCATCAACAAGGCTGCTAAATTTGTCGATGCAGTCGGCGGCGGTTTGTCGCAGACTTCCACACAAGCGGATGTTGACCGCACACCGTTTGAAAATATGCCGGCCCTCACACGACAACTTGCCGCGGAAGGTGCGGTTCTGCTTCGTAATGACAATGTGTTGCCCTTTGTGAACAACGAAAAAATCTCCGTTTTCGGCAGATGCCAGAAAGACTGGTTCTTTGTCGGCTACGGCTCGGGCGGGGACGTCAATCCGCCTTATACGGTCGATCTTTTGCAGGGAATCGAAAACTGTGAAACCTTGTCTTACAACGAAGATCTTGCCCGTGTCTATGCCAATTGGATTGAAAAACACCCTGCCGAAGAGGGTTTCTGGGGACACTGGCCGCGTTTTCACCCCGAAATGCCCTTGACCCGTGACCTTGTTGAAAATGCCGCAAAAAACAGCGATGCGGCTGTGGTGGTTATCGGCAGATCGTCGGGTGAAGATCGTGAAAACACGGCAGACAAAGGCTCATGGTTCCTGACCGATGAAGAAAAGACCATGCTGCAGTATGTCACCGATGCGTTCGAAAAAACGGTGGTGCTTCTCAACATCGGCAGTATGATCGACCTGCGTTGGACAACACGCGGATATGACAACAAACTTGCCGTTCTGTGTGTCTGGCAGGGCGGTATGGAAAGCGGCAATGCGGTTGCGGATCTTCTTTGCGGTAAGGTGACTCCGAGCGGTAAACTGCCCGACAGCGCCGCAAAATTGGAGGATTATCCGAGCACCAAAAACTTCGGCAAAAAGGAATTCAACCATTATGCGGAAGACATTTTTGTGGGCTACCGTTGGTTCTCCACCTTTGCACCCGAAAAAACGGTTTATCCGTTCGGTTTTGGTCTGAGTTATACCTCTTTCGGTTTGTACGACTTTGTCGTAAAAGAAAAGCAAAATGAACTTGAATTTGCCTGCAAGGTCAGCAACACGGGTGCACAGTATGCAGGCAAAGAAGTGGTGCAGATTTATGTGCAAGCCCCGCAGGGCAAACTCGGCAAGCCTGCCCGCAGTCTTTGCGGCTTTGCAAAGACCGATCTTCTCAATCCCGGTGCCGATTGCAACGTGCAGATCAACATTCCGTTTTATGCCTTTGTAAGTTTCGACGATTCCGGTGCAACAGGCAACCAAAATGCATGGGTGCTCGAAAAAGGTGACTATGTCTTCTTTGCCGGCAATGATGTAAAATCTGCTTCGGAAATTTACACCCTGACCCTTGACGAAACAATCGTCCTTGAACAGTGTGAAGAAGCCGCCGCACCGCAATATGCGTTTTTGCGTACGGTAGCAGTTGAAGAAGACGGGACGCTTGTTCCGAAAAATCAGCCTGTGCCCTATGCACGAAATGATTTGAAACAACGCATTCTTGATAATATTCCGCATGCAGTATCCCTCACAGGGGACAAGGGAATAAAACTTGCCGATGTCAAAAACGGCAAAGCAAGTCTTTCCGAATTTGTTGCACAGCTGTCTTTGGATGAGCTCGAAGCCATCAGCCGCGGGGACTATATTATGAACAGCCCGCTTGGTGCCAACGGCAACGCAGGTGTCCTCGGCGGTGTTCTGCCGAGCTTGCGTGACAAGGGAATTGCACCGCTTACCTGTACCGACGGCCCGTCGGGTATTCGTCTGAATACGGTCAGCACCTTGCTTCCCATCGGCACGCTGCTTGCATCTACATGGAACACGGCACTTTGCACCGCTGTCTTTGAGGTCGAAGGAAGAGAAATGCAGGCAAAAGGCTCGGATATTTTCCTCGGCCCCGGTATGAATATTCACCGCAATCCGTTGTGCGGCAGAAACTTTGAATATTATTCTGAAGACCCGTTGCTGACAGGTAAAATCGGTGCGGCTGTTGTCAAAGGCTTGCAGACCCACGGTTTTGCGGCTTGCCCGAAGCATTTCGCCTGCAACAACCAGGAAACCAACCGCAATTATAACGATTCCCGCCTGTCACAGAGAGCCCT
Organism: Acutalibacteraceae bacterium; assembly: GCA_045605525.1. Taxonomy (GTDB): domain Bacteria; phylum Bacillota; class Clostridia; order Oscillospirales; family Acutalibacteraceae; genus RUG806. The sequence continues at coordinate 23,020 of JAZUQC010000016.1, read as the reverse complement.
GCGTGAGATTTATCTCAAGGGTTTTGAAATCTGCGTCAAAGAGGCTAAACCCAAAACCATCATGACCTCTTACAATAAGATCAACGGTGTTTGGGGACATTATCACTATGACCTTTGCAACACTATTCTGCGTAAAGAGTGGGGATTTGACGGCATGGTGATGACCGACTGGTGGATGCGTTCTTCCAAGTCTCCCGAATTTCCGAATATCTGCGACAATGCCTACCGTGTTCGTGCAGGTGTCGATGTGCTCATGCCCGGCGGCAATCGTGTCGGCAAACGCAAACCCGACGGAACATTGCTTAAAACCTACGGCAAAGACAACGGCATCCGCCTCGGTGAGCTGCAGAAAACGGCTGAGCATGTTATAAAACTTTGCATGGAAAAGATATAAAAGCAAAACCGTCTGATGTCTGGTCAGACGGTTTTTTGTAAAACAAATTGGAGTTTATCGGGGAGTTGGTTGTTTGCCGTAGGGAATGCATAGTATGCATTCCGACCCCGTCCTGCCAAGGTGATACGCGCACCTCGGTAGGGGTCGGCGCCTCGACGACCCGTTTTTGGATTTCAAAATTATATCATTTATTGCATCGATTGTGTATTATTTCAAATAATAATGTTCAAATCAATGATTCTTTTACCCTCATGCGGGATGCCGAGGGCGTATCCCCTACAGGATAAAAAACCAAGTCGGACAGGGTCGGAACGCATACTATGCGTTCCCTACACGACCCGCTAAAACGCAATTTGTTTTCTTCATCCCACAACTTTCCGTGAAGATCCTTTTTGTTTAAATGATACGACAATAAAAACCTGCCAATCGTTTGTGTTTGGATTGACAGGTTTTTTATTATTCCTTTATTAACCGAGAGCGGATGTTGATTCTGTCTGCGACGGAGTTGCACTTGTGTTTGAAGCCGAATCCGCAGAACTGTTGTCAGGCATGGTAATCAATGTGGTTGAAGTGACAACATCCTGCGTTGTTTCAATGATTTGAGGTTCATTGGATTCTTTCCATTTTTGTATTCCTAAAGCAAGTCCGAGATAGGAAACCATAAGAAAAAAGAATACAATGCCGATGCTGATCAGTTTTGAGTAAAAGTCGGATTTTTTTGTAAACCATACGACAGACTCATTGTTCAGTTGTTCAGCAGAATCCGACTGTGTTTCTTGCGTGCTTTCGATTTCTGCTTTATTTGAATCCTGAGATTCAGTTTCCACATCTGCATCGGGCTGTTGTTTAAAACTGCATTCTGTTTCAAGCTGTTCTGTCTTCTGTTTTGCTTCTTCAACATGTGCATAGAAGAAATTCAGATCATCCTCAAGCTCACCCAGTGCAAAGAAACCGCCGCCAAGCAAGCCGAGCAAGAAACGCCATGCAAAGTTCACTTCAATTTCAATGCCGTATTCTTTGGCAGTTTTTGCAATGCGAATCGAGCGGTTTGCAATCCAGAACGGGGCATAAACCGGAACAAACATAAGAAGCAGGGGATTGCTTTCTTTCCAATTACCGTATTTTTTTGCGAAACGATCCAAATCGTTGCTGACAGAATACTTCCATGCGAAGTAATAAATGCCGAAGGTAAGGTAACATGCACAGATTCTCCACAAAATTGACTTCTGCGTACGTGTGCCGGTAACCGGTTCTTCATCATCAGGAGTTGTATCTTCAAATGTGTGCATGTCGGAATCATCGGCATGGAAGAAGAACGACGGAACAGGGGTATTATCATTGGCTCTCTTTTTGAATAGGAAGGCAAGCAACAACAAAACAGCAACGATGATTATGCCTGTTATTGTCATGATGATGCCTGCTTTTAAACCGCGGGGTTCATACCTGAATGTAACAGTATGCTCACCCGGTTCAATTTTAACGGCAAGCAGTGCGTCCGCGATGGGAGTAATATTTTCATCGGTGACCGCTTCGCCGTCAATCGTTATTTTCCAGCTCTTATCATACGGAATGGAGGTGTAAAGTAAAGCGTTTTCGTTGCTTACATCAATAGTACCCTCAATGTAGGTTTCATCGAAACGTGTTATATTGAGTGTTCCGTTTGTGCGGATTTTATTATAACCTTCAGCAAATTTTTCTTCATTCAGTCGTACTCCGTAAATGTTTGCCGTACCGTTCACATTCGCCGGGTAGGTGAGGACAACTTTTGCACTTTGTCCTTCCTCAAGATAACCGACATTCAGGGAGAAATAGACCGTGGAGCCACTTGAATAACGTGTGGATGTCTGCACACCGTTGTCAGCACTGATGTTGTAACCGAGGCAATTGGGTGACTTGAAATAAACGCAGTATTCACCTGCCGTTTCAGCAAGGAATGTAACTGTTGCAGTGCCTTCGCTGGAAGCAGAATCAAAACGGAAGCTGCCGTTTGTAAGGTTATCCGCGGTTGTCGAAAGACCGCCGGTTGTTGAAATATCCTGAGTTGGAGCAACACCTTCAAGCACATCAGCTATACCGGTTGCAAGTTCAAAATAACGATTCTGGTTTACAAACGGATCGGTTCCGCCGTAATCAGCCCATGTACTCATGTCATTGCTGACCGAAAATGCAATGGGGAGATAATAGTTGTATTCATACACATCAAAAATATCATTGCTTGTCACATACGAATACATGCTTCCTTCTTGCAGAAGCTCATTTTTGTCATAAATGTATTTCAGTGCAAACATCGAATTATAAACAGCTGTCTGCGGATTGTAGGTGTAACTGTTGATGCCGTTGCTGAATAAGCCGAACTGTCTGTGCAGTTTGGAGGTTGTTTCGTATGCCATGGATGAAAAAACGGATATACCGTTATAATCCAGCCAACTGGCATCCATTCTGGTCAACAGTTTGGATCGTTCTTCGCGGAAGAATAATTCATTATCATTTTCTGCTTCATATGCATCTATTGTTGCTGATATATCCTGAAAATCGTAATAGTCTCCGGCATATGAATTCTTGGACTGTGACATAACATAATTGCCTGTATTTGCAATCGTCAACTCACAAAGAATCAGACACACCAACAACATGGAAACAGTATCCTTCTTGAATCTGCCTGCCGCTATCAAAGTCAGTACTGCCGTGAAAATAATAACGAATGCAATGTTGACAATCAACGTATATTCGCCGATATTTTTAGAACCAAGTTCTTGCACAAGCACAATAAATGCCAGAATTGCCACGCCGGTACCGATAAAAAACTTTTCGGAGTGTTCTTTGATGTGCAGGAATGCTTCATAGGCGAGAGAAAGCAGGATAAACGAATACGCAAACGAGTAACGATAAGGCAGGTCATTCGGATAATGCATTCCGTGCCAGAAATAATTTAAAAAATTAAGAACAAAACTTGCATAAAAGAAAATAAGCAGACCGCAGGTCAAAGCCTTTCTCTTTTTGCTGATATTTTTACTGAAAATGAACGCAGGCACAAGGAAAAGAGTCATTACACCGCAGTAAATATTCGGCAAAACATCATTGCCGCTGCTACGGATGGTCGGTTCAAGATTTGCAAGGTGATTTACAAGAAAGTCGAAAATATTGAAATATTCATTCCACGCGGAAAATTCCGGTGGTCCCGATGAGTTGGTTGCGGAACTGCCTGTCAGAATAAAATATACAGGCAACAAAGCAAAAGCCGCCAACATGAACGACAAAACGGATGCGAATGCAAATTTAAATCCCGATGCCATGAATCGGGAATTTCGCAATTCACCCATATACCCGCTTTGCGGGGTTTCTTCCTGTGAAAATTCCTTCAGTTTTGAAGTGAGTTTGAAATAGCTGAAATAATAATACAGAAAATATATCACACTCAGTATACAAACCATATATGCCATGTAATAGTTAGTAATCATGGTATACGTTAATGCGGCTATATACAGTGTCGGTTTTCCTTTTCGGATGATATAGGCAATGCCGAGCATCACAATCGGGAACATAAGGAATGCATCCAACCACATTATGTTCCAGGAGTAAGCAACAAAATATCCGCTGAATGCATACAACAAGCCGAATGCAATGCTTGCTTTTCGGGTGCCGTAGACTTTATTTACAAAGAATGTAAACGCAAAGGCTGCAGCTGCCGCCTTGAGCAAGATAATCAAAGCGATCGACTCGGGAATATAATAGTGACCGAATATCAGTATCAACAGCGTAAACGGGCTGCAGCAGTAATTGAACAGATTGCCGAGAAAACTGCTTCCGAGTCCCGTATTCCATGAGTATATAAGACTTTCCCCGGATGTCAGACGATCATACAGCTCTGCATACAGCGGACCGTACTGATGGTACAGATCCATTCGCATGACTGTATTTTCACCGCCGGCAACTGTCTGCATTTGCAGCAGATAGACAACATATAATACAAAAACTGCCAGTATTGCGGCAATCCATGCAAAAAATGCAGCATCCGACATGCGGAAACCGGATTTTTTCATCAGCGGAGAATTTATTTTTTTTGTTTCTGCGGTTTTCTGCGTTGAAAACATAAAAACGACTCCTTGTAAATAATAAGGTAATTATTATAAATATAACATAGCTTGTGTTTGTTTGCAATCTTTTTTTTGCATAATCCGGGACAGGCAACCATATACATGAAACATACAAGGAAGGTGGTGTAAACCATGCATGCATTCAATATGGCTTGCAGTTATCTGCACAAAAAAACCGAAACAGTTTTATTGAATGTGCCGCGAAAGATAAAAGAAAAAACCATGGAAATCGTTCTGAGGGCAGATCAGGCAATATATCTTGTTTGCACGGACGGCACCTGCTTTGTCGGTGAGGACGGGAATTGTGTACAATATGGTCCGATAAATGACTATAAGGTGTCCTTTGCTGAAATACGTGAAGCTGTTTTGCGAGCCTGCGGGTATGCAATGTATGCACACAGTGATGAGATCCGCAATGGTTATATAAGCATGGGAAACGGTTGCCGCATGGCAATAACAGGTATGCTCGGAACGATTCATAATGCCCCAGCTGAGCTTTCGTCGGTTACTGCTGTGAGGATCCGTATCGGTCGACATATCAGAGTGAATACGGATTTTTTGTTTAAACAGGACAAGATCTGTTCTGTGTTGCTGGTCGGACCGCCTGCAAGCGGGAAGACTACATTATTAAGAAGTGTTGCACAGAATCTTTCGGACGGTACATACGGTCGGTTTTATCGCGTTGCGGTTATTGATGAACGCAATGAAATTTATCCCGATGGCTTGATTCAATCCCCCTGTGCCGATGTTATAACGGGACGCAAAAAAGAGATCGGCATCAACACCGCCTTGCGTTTATGTTCACCGCAGGTCATTATCTGCGATGAAATTGGTACTCTTGCGGAGTCAGAGGCAATACTGGACAGCCTGAACAGCGGTGTAAAATTCATTTGTTCAATGCATGCGGGGGCGCGGGATGAACTGTTTCGCAGACATTGTTTTGTTCGACTTTATGAAAAGCAAGTTTTTGAACGTATTGTTTTTCTGGAAACAAACTCTTCACCCGGAAGAGTTTCTGAAATTATTGATGTTGCGGAGATGATGCCTTGCGAAGTTTGATGTTGATTGTTTGTTGTAGCATACCTTGTATTTTAGCAGTGATGCAATTTGTGAAAACATACAAAATTATAGAACTTTTAAATAACTTAAAACAAGTGTACGAGCAGATCAATTTTATACTCAGCGGCAGTGCCCCGGAGGCCGTTTCTTTGTTTGGTGCATTGTGTGACAGAAATATTTTTCCTGCATTCTGCACAATAATCTGTGAACGTCTTTTGTTCGGAGCATCCTTTTCACAGGCATGGTTATCAGGATTTGAACATGTCGGAGGAAACCTGCTGAATTCGACGGAAAAAAAAGAATTATTGTCATTTGCTGATTCATTCGGCCTTGGTTGTCTGGAAGAGCAAATGCGTATCTGTAATCGTTTTGCACAATTCTGTAAAAATGCTGTCGACAAAAGAAAAGAGAATCTTGCTAAAAACGGCAAGTTGTATCTGTCGGGAAGTTTGTTGTTCGGAGCACTTATTTTTGTTTTGTTGTTCTGAAAATTAGAAAGTTTTCTGCAGGAGTAACGAATGGAAATTGATGTTATTTTTAAAATTGCGGCTGTCGGAATGATTGTTGCTGTGCTGAATCAGATTTTGTCCCGAAGCGGCAGGGAAGAATACACGATGGTCACTACCATTGCAGGGCTGATTATAGCACTGATGATGATTCTGCCGTATGTGTCTACGCTTTTTTCATATATAAGGTCGGTGTTTGATCTTTGATTGTAAAAATTGCAGGAACAGTACTGATCGCATCTGTCGGTTTTGTACTGCTGAAAAAAGACAGAGCGGATTTTGCCTTTGTTCTGGAAGTTTGTACAACGGCAGGACTGTTGTTGTTTATTCTTCCTTACATGGAAAATCTGACAGAATTGTTTGCACAACTTTCTGATTCCGTGAAAATCGGTTTTGACTTTTCTGAAGTACTTATCAAAATCAGCGGTATTGCCGTTATTTCAAGGCTTGTTTGTGAGCTTTGCAAGGATGCCGGTGAACAGGCACTTGCCGTAAAATTCGAACTTGCCTCAAAAGTGCTTATTCTGATCAATGCAATTCCCGTCTTCAAAGCTTTGTATGGCATTCTGAACGCATTTGTGGAGAATCTGTTGTGAAAAAATTGATTGTTGCTTTTATTCTGTTTTTCTGCTTTTGTGTGCCTGTACATGCTTCACAGACAGCGGAGCAATATTATGAAAATATGATTGATGAAGTTGGAGATGAAACAAAGCGACTGCTCGAATCCTTCGGCATTGAAAACGGATCTTATGATGAAATTCTGAATATGGATTTTGCCAACATCATTCGACAGTTTCTGGCATTGTGCCGAAATGAGATAAAAGAACCGTTGCAAGCAGTTGTGACAGCTTTTATGTTATTGATGGGACTGACGATTGTGCAATCGCTGACTTCTTCGGATGATTCAGTTCGGGATGTTATTTCGGCAGTGGGCATGGTTTTGTTATCCTTTACTCTTTTTGTTCCCGTTGCAGATTGTGTTTCTGATGTTCTGAGCTCTTGCATCGGAACAAATGATTTTACCAAGGTGTTGATTCCTATATTGTCGGGGATAGTAACCGCTGCCGGAAAACCGACACTTGCACTCTGTTTTCAGGGATTTTGTTTTTCGACTGCACAGGTGTTGACCTCTTTATTCCGGACAAGTCTGCCTGCAATTTGTGCGGTATATACCTCTTTATCTGTCTGCGGTGCGATATCACCGTTTGTTAATACGGAGAAAATTGCTGAATTGATAAAAAAAGCTTACACGACGCTGCTCTCATTTTCAGCCGCCTTGTTTTCTGCATTGCTTTCTGTCAAATCCGTCATTGCGTGTTGTGCAGATACGGTTGCTGTCAAAGGGATGAAATTTATCGTCGGCAATGCTGTACCCGTGGTTGGCGGTGCACTGTCTGATGCATTGAATTCTGTTATCAGCGGCATTGCTTTGTTGAAATCCACTGTCGGTATTTTTGCAATCCTTATACTGCTTTTTATAAATTTACCTGCTTTGATCGAATTGCTGATATGGAGCATTGCAATGAAATTACTCAATGCTGCTGCGGGGGTGCTGGGCAGAGATAATGATTGCAAACTGATATCCGCATTTGAAAGTTTATTTACAATCATGGGGGCAGTCGTGATTTTTCAGGTGTTCCTATACATTATTGCCGTATCTTTGTTGACAATTATATCCGGAATGAGGGGCTGACGTGGAAAATTTAAAAGAATGGTTGCTCAGTGTTTGTGCTTTTACAACGGCAAGTACGGTTCTGCATCTTTTATTGCCACGTGACCGTATTTCAGAAACCGTTAAAAATATTTTACGTTTTGTTTTATTGACTCTCATATTTTTGCCGTTGTGTTATGCTGATTTTTCCTTGGGTAATTCTATTGACAGTGTTTTTACTGTTGATGAAAAAGAAATTGCCGAACAACAAGTAACGTATTCTGATCTTTTGAAGATTGAAACCGAAAAGGTGGTGTGCACGCAAGTTGAATCTGTCTTATCTGCGTATTATTCCGGACCGTACGAAATTACAACAGACACGGATATTCTGTCCGACCGTTGCATACATATTAAACAGATTCGAATCATTCTTTTTTCTGCAACAGATAATTTGTCGGAATTACAAAAAGCAATGGAAAGTTTTTTTCCTACCTGCCAAATTGTTATCAAGCAGGAGGTGAAAAATGACATTGAATAAGGGAAAAGATGCTTTGATTGCAATGTTTAAGAAAAACAAGAAGCAAATAGTCATTTTGTTTTGTGCAGCTTTTTTGTTGCTGATTCTGTGCAGTGGTGATTTGTTTGCAAAATCGGCAGAAAAAACAAATGATACAACGAAAGAATTATATGCACTTGAAAATGAACTTGAACGCAAGCTGGAAGACTTTCTGGAAACAGTTGACGGAGTCGGCAAAGCAAAAGTATGTATCATGTTCGATCTCCTTGAAGAAACTTCGTATGCCGTGAATGAAGAAACTGACAGCGATTCACATACTTCGGAATATATCATTGTTGAGTATGCTGACGGCAGCGAGAATGGTTTGCCGATCTGTGTTCGGGCACCGCAAATCCGTGGGGTTGCCGTATCCTGTGAAGGCGGAGCGAGTGCAAAAGTAAAAAATGAGGTGACGGCTTTGCTTACCGCATCATTGGGGATAACCGCAAACCGAGTCCATGTGGCACCATATGCTGAAAACAGTTAATAATACGGAGGAATTTATTATGAATATGATAATCGGTAAAAAACAAATTGTTATGGCAACCCTTGTAGCTGCCCTTGGCCTTGCTGTTTTTGTCAATTGGTATTATAACGGAAATGATAATTTGCTTGACGATGCAAATGTGCCTGTAAACGAAACATCACAGCAAGAGATTCTCGGTGCGGCAGAATATGTTGATAATACCGCAGAGCAAAGTGCTGATGAATATTTTGCGGCGGCAAAACTTGATCGTACCACGGCACGTGACGAGGCGGTTGAAACTTTACAAACTGTTATTGATTCCTGTGACCCTTCATCGGAGGCTGCATTGGCAGCCGTGCTTGAACTGAGTGCATTGAATTCATCTATTCTGCTTGAAAATGAAGTTGAAAGTCTGATTACCGCGAAAGTAAACAGTAATTGTATTTGCAAAATTGACGAAACTGCAGTTGAGATTGTTGTGGAAGAAGACATTTTGAATGATGATTCGGTGCTTGCAATCAGTGATATTATTTATTCAAATTGTGAAAATGTTGAAAACATTCGCATCACAGGTGCATAACAAACTTGACAAACGGTGAAAATGAAGTAGAATAATACAGGAGGTGTTGGCGAATGGATTTTGTGAAAGTCGGTGAAAAGGACGGCAATAGTATTCTTGCCGACAAGCAGGGAAATCGTGCTGTTTTTGAATTTCTGGAAATGACAGTAATCGAGCAGGCGGAATATGCGGCATTGCTGCAAACCGATGATGACGGCATTGTTCTGCTTCGCTTTACGGAAGGTGCAAACGGAAAAGAAGTATACTCATCCATTGATGACGATGAACTTTTTGAACGCGTTGCTGCTGCTTTTGAAGAAATTTTTAACGAAGACTGATTATTTACGTTTGTATGTTTATTTCCTTTTAATTCTGCACACAATAGGATTGTGAATCGGAATAAAAGGAGTTATGTACATGACTGTTAAAAGGGGAGATATCTATTATGCCGATCTCAGTCCCGTTGTCGGATCGGAGCAAGGTGGAATCCGTCCGGTTTTGATTGTGCAGAATGATGTCGGCAATAAATTCAGTCCGACCGTAATTGCGGCGGCAATAACAAGTCAGAAAGATAAAACAAAACTTCCCACTCATATACAGGTCAATGCCGACGGTTGCGGTTTGCAGAAAGATTCCATTGTTCTGCTTGAACAGGTGCGAACAATTGACAAAAGACGTTTGCGCGAACACATGGGCTGCCTTGATACCATGGATATGAATCGGGTCAATCAGGCATTGTCAGTCAGCTTCGGTCTTGAATAACAAAATATTATGATGGTAAGATTGCATACGGCAAGTGCTGTTGCAATCTTTTTTTGTATGAATTTATTTTACTTGCAATTACATTTGCTTATGTGTATAATATTTTGTATGTACATGAAAGGCGGATCGTTATGAGCAGACAGATAATTGTTATCGGTGCCGGAGCAGCAGGTATGATGGCGGCAGGACAGGCTGCAGCACTCGGTGCACAGGTATTGTTGTTGGAACGCAACAGCAGACCCGGAAGAAAACTGATGATTACGGGAAAAGGCCGTTGTAATGTTACAAATGCCTGTACTCTATTAAATGAATTGATGGAGTTTATTCCGACAAACGGCCGATTTTTGTATTCCGCTTTTTCAAGAATGATGCCGTACGATGTGATTGATTTTTTCGAAACAGCAGGCGTTCCAATGAAGATTGAGAGGGGAAACCGTGTATTTCCCGAATCCGACAAAGCCGTCGATGTTGTGGATGCTTTGGATAAATTTTGTAAACAGAACGGCGTTAAAAGATTGGAGGAACGTGTTGTTGCGTTGTTGCAGGAAGACGGCTGTGTCGCCGGTGTTAAATGCGAAAGCGGAAATACATATCATGCAGATGCTGTCATAGTTGCTACGGGCGGTATGTCGTACCCGCTGACCGGCTCTACAGGGGACGGTTACACGCTTGCAAAGCAGGCAGGCCATAGCATTATAGATCCGAAGCCCTCTTTGGTGCCTCTTGAAACGCAGGAAAAATGGGTCAGAGAAGCTCAGGGACTTGCTTTGAAAAATGTCCGCCTGACTGTGTTTGATACTGAGAAGTACAGCGAAGTCTACACTGATTTCGGAGAAATGCTCTTTACGCATTTCGGTGTATCGGGGCCGATTGTTCTCAGTGCCTCGGCACATTTGTCTGATATAAAAAAGGACAGATATCAACTTTTGATAGATCTGAAACCGGCTCTTTCGCACGAACAATTGGACGCACGCATTCTGCGCGATTTTGCGGAAATGCCGAACAAGGCTTTGGCAAATGCGTTGGCTAAATTATTGCCCAAGAGTCTGATTCCGATCATTGTTCGCCTGTCCGGCATCCCCTCGGATTTGCGTGTGAATCAGATTACCCGTGATGACCGTCAGGCACTCGGTGCACTGATAAAGGAATTGCCGCTGACCGTTACCAAGAAAAGACCGATTGAAGAAGCTATTGTTACCGCCGGTGGTGTTAATGTTACGCAAGTCAATCCCAAAACAATGGAATCCAAATTATTGAAAGGTTTGTACTTCGCAGGTGAAGTGCTGGATGTGGATGCTTACACAGGCGGTTTTAATCTGCAAATTGCATTTGCAACCGGAAATCTGTCCGGTACAAGTGCGGCAAGTGTATTGTATAAGGAGTAAATCAATATGATCAATATTGCAATAGATGGTCCTTCCGGGGCAGGAAAAAGCACCATTGCCCGTAAAGTTGCCGAAAAACTCGGATTTGTTTATGTGGATACCGGGGCAATGTACCGTGCCATCGGGGTGCATGTGATGCGCAATAATCTACCCACCAATGATGCTCAATCCGTAATTTCCGTGTTGTACGACGCGCAGATTGAACTTGTATACAAGGACGGAGAACAACATGTTCTTCTGAATAAAGAAGACGTTTCCCGGGATATCCGTCTTCCTGAAGCATCCATGGCGGCTTCCAATGTTTCTGCAATTCCTGAAGTGCGTGCTTATTTGTTTGATTTGCAGAAGAATATTGCAAATACCGCAAACTGTATTATGGACGGCAGAGATATCGGCACGGTTGTGCTTCCCGACGCACAAGTGAAGATATTTCTGACAGCGACAGCAGAAGAACGTGCAAAACGGCGCTGTCTGGAACTTGAGCAAAAAGGAACACCGGTTGATTATGACACATTGCTTGCTGAAATTATACAGCGCGATTACAATGATTCTCATCGATCTGCCGCACCGTTGAAAAAAGCGGAGGATGCCATTGAAATTGATTCAACCGACTTGTCAATTGATGAGATTACGAATATGATTGTAAAGAAGGCGGAGGCGGTATTATGACCGTGAAACTTGCACAGACTGCAGGCTTTTGCTTTGGTGTTGCACGTGCAGTGCAGACAGTCGAACATTTGCTTGAACAGGGTACTCCCGTTTGTACGCTCGGACCGCTGATTCACAATCCCTTATTTATTGCACAGCTTGAAGAACGCGGGGTAAAAGTTGTCAACAATATTGAAGATGTGCCGGACGGATATACTCTTGTTTTGCGTACGCATGGGGTTGAACGGAATATAATTGACAAACTGAATCAGAAGAAAGTCAGATATTATGATGCGACTTGTCCCTTTGTTGAAAAAATCCGTAAAATTGTGCATGAAGAATCTATAGACGGAAGTCCTATTCTGATTGCAGGGGATGCAAATCACCCTGAAGTCGTCGGCATATGCAGTTGTTGCAATGCCGATTCTTATGTATTTGAAAACAATGATGCACTTGGTGCTTTAATGGATGCGTTAAGTTTAAAAAACGAAAAAACGCCTGTTGTTGTTGCTCAAACGACATTTAATTCAATTGAATTAAAAAAAAGTTTAAAAAATGAAAAATTACTATGTACAAATCCGAAAATATTTGATACAATATGTTCTGCTACTTCAAAAAGACAAGAAGAAGCAATTGCACTTGCCGCTGAAAGCGACTGCATGATTGTGATTGGCGGCAGAAATTCATCCAATACTGCAAAGTTAACACAGTTATGCAGTAAGATCTGTAAAACATATCAGATTGAAAGTGCCGATCAATTACATAAAATTGATTTTAACGGCATGCATACCATTGGGCTTACTGCAGGCGCATCAACGCCTGTTTGTATAATAAAGGAGGTACAAAAAACAATGTCCGACATCATCAATGAAAACGCCGTACCGGCAGTCGAGAGCGAAGGACATGCTCTCAACGTGGCTGCTGCGGAAACAGAAGACTGGTCCTTTGAGCAGGGACTCGAAGAATCCTACAAAAACCTGAACTACAGCCAGACTGTTATGGGTGTGGTTATGCACATCTCTCCCAATGAAATTCAGGTTGACATCGGTCGCAAGCAGACCGGTATTATCCCTCTCGACGAGTACAGTGCAGATCCCTCTGCAAATCCCATGAAGGAACTCAAAGTCGGTGACGAAATTGAGCTCTTCATCATGAAGACCAATGACGTGGAAGGCACAATTCTTCTTTCTAAGAAGCGCCTTGACGAAAAGAAGCGCAGAGCGGAAATTGAACAGGCTGCAAAGGACGGAGCAATCCTGGAAGGTACTGTTGTTGAAGTTATCAGCAAGGGCCTTATCGTGTTCTCTAACGGCTTCCGCGTTTTCATCCCCGCATCTCTGTCCACCGTTCCGAGAAATGGCCGTCTTGAAGAAATGCTCGACAAGACCGTTACTTTCAAGGTTATTGAATTTGATAGAAGAAGAGGCGCTGTCGGTTCCATCCGTGACGCCGCAAGAGAACAGAACAAAGCTGCACAGGCTAAGTTCTGGGAAAGCGCTGCTGTTGAAGATCGCTTCACCGGTACTGTTGTTTCTCTGACCGATTTCGGTGCTTTCGTAGATCTTGGCGGCAATGTCGTCGGTATGATCCACAGAAGCGAACTTTCCTGGAAGCGTATCAAGCATCCTTCTGAAATCGTCAATGTCGGTGACGTCGTTGATGTTTACATCAAGGGTCTTGACACTGAAAAGAAAAAGATTTCTCTCGGTTACAAGAGAACCGAAGACAATCCGTGGGAAATCCTCAAGAGAGATTATCCCGTCGGCAGCGATTTCGATGTAAAAATCGTTTCTCTTACCACCTTCGGTGCATTTGCTGAAATCTTCCCCGGTATGGAAGGTCTTATCCACATTTCCGAAATCTCCTACGAACGCATTGCAAAGCCGCAGGATGTTCTTTCCATCGGCCAAACCGTCAGAGTTCAGCTTCTCAAGGTTGACTTTGAAAAGAAGCACATCAGCCTTTCCATTAAGGCACTTCTTGAAGCTCCCGTAAAGGAAGTTGAAGAAGTTGTTGAAGAAGAAGTTGACGATGCTCCCATCACCATGTCTATTGACGAAATGATCGCCAAGGCAAAGGAAAACGAAGCTGCTGAAGCTGCTGCTGCAGAAGAAGTAACTGCTGAATAATTAAAAAATGTGAGCTGTCGGTTTTTCGACAGCTCATTTTTTGAGGTATATGTATGCATATTCTGAATTGCAATATTCTTGAAACATCCTCATTTGATGTGTGTACACAACAAGAATATCCGGTATACAGAATACCGGGCATTGTTGCACTGCAAAACGGAACCCTTGCCGTTTGTTATGAGTGCAGACAAAATTCGGATTGGTCTGTTATCGACGTTGGCTTCAGAACCAGTTCTGATGGCGGAAAAACATGGACTCCTCGTAAAATTCCCGTCAGCGGAAAGGGAAGAAATGCCGTTAATAATCCGACATTGATTGTCGAAGAAAACATTCTGCACTTGCTGTATTGTGAAAATTATAAAAGAATGTTTCATATTCAAAGCAAGGATAATGGGATAACCTGGTCTGCACCGATAGAAATGACAGACATTTTTGATTCGCAATACTGGAGTTGCGTGGCAGTCGGACCGGGGCACGGATTGGTGCATTCAACCGGTACGTTATTTGCGAGTGTATGGATGGCTTTTAATCAGCAGGATATGTTTTCGCATCATCCGTCAAAATGCGGCATTATTTGCAGTAAAGACCATGGAAATACATGGTCGCTCGGAAATGTGTTCAATGATAATCTGAAGGATGCGAGCGAAGCAGCACTTGCCGAATTAAGTGATGGCAGTGTTATGATGAATATCCGCAATGAAAATACAGAACATTTTCGCGCGGTTGCAAATAGCGAAGACGGATGTACGGAATGGACAGTTCCGGAGATTGATCGGAACTTGCCTGATCCGATTTGTTTCGGCGGTATGTGCAATTGTGCGGACGGTATATTGTTTGTAAATTGCAATTCGCAACAATCCCGCGAAAATCTGACACTGTACAAATCAACGGATGACGGAAAGACATGGGAATCACTGTTGTTGGATCGTTCCGGCGGTTATGCGGATGTTTGCTACAATAAAATAACCGACAGTGCCTTTGTTTTTTACGAAACAATGGACTGTCGGTATCTGAAAATTGCAGAAATCAGTCTTTACTGAATTTTAAAATGATATGTATTGCCGCTGTTGCAGGGGAATGTGAAAAATCCGTCTGCATCGGCGGTTTTTCCGTTTACGGTAACTCCCTTTTGCGAGGCGGGAAGTTCCAGGCGGATTGTACCATCAAAAGAAGACTTGATTGAGCAGGAAACCACTTTTGCATTTTCAAAAACACAATCAACTTCATATCCGCCGTGCACAAGCAAACCTTTAAAATAGCCGCTTCGTTTTTCACTTACTGCGGGAAGCAGACAGATTCTGCCTTCATGTCCCTGCACAAGTGACTCGCAAATGGCAGCCGTAGCACCGAAATTGCCGTCGATCTGGAAAGGCGGATGCGTGTCAAGCAGATTGCCGAGTGTTGATTTTGTAAACAGAAGTCGCAGATTCTTTTCAAAAGCCTTTGCATCGTGCAATCTTGCAAACAGGCAAAGAAGCCAGGCTCTGCTCCAACCGGTGTGACCGCCGCCGTGTGAGAGTCTGCGGTCAATGGTCTTGCGGATTGCTTTATAATAGTCGGGTGCGTTTCTGTTGATTGCATGATCCGGGTACAATGCAAACGCATGGGAAATGTGTCTGTGACCGGGTTCGGGCTCGTTATAATCTTCAAGCCACTCCATCAATTGACCGTGTTTTCCGATCTGCAACGGCGGCATCTTTGCAAGTTTTTCTTTTGCCAGTTCTGCAATTTCTTCATCAATGTGCAGAATACTTTCCGTTTCGATATAAAAACGAAGCAGACCGCCGATGATTTCGATATCCATTGTCGGCGACATGCACATATTGCAGGTTTCCTTACCGACATAGAAATTGTTTTCGGGGGATGTTGACGGACCGGACAAAAGTCTGCCGTCTGCATCTTCAAACATGGTGTCTATGAAGAATAATGCGGCATTTTTGATGTATTCATAGGCAGTTTCTTTGAGGAAGGTTACATCCTTTGTGTAAAGAAAATGTTCCCACATGTGGAATGCAAGCCATGCACCGCCCAGGGGCCACAGTCCCCAGATGCCGTCCGCCGCGGCAGTGAAGCCGTAGGGGTCGCTCAAATGATGAACAACAAGCCCTCTTGCTTTGTAATTGACTTCGGCTGTTTTCTGACCGTAAGGAAGCAATACATTGTTCATATAAGCGAACAGCGGTTCTGCACATTCCTGAATATTTGCCGCTTCAACAGGCCAGTAGTTCATTTGCAGATTGATATTGGTGTGGAAATCTGCATTCCATGGGTTTTGCATTTTTTCGACCCAGATGCCCTGCAGATTTGCAGGCAGACTGCCTTCACGGCTTGAAGAAATGAGCAAATATTTACCGAAATTAAAGTAGATCGAAGCAAGAGAATAATCATTTTTCAACGGATGAATTTTCAGATAGCTCAATCTCTTGTTGACAGGGAGTTTTTGTCTGTCGGATTCATCGTTGAAATTGATTTCACTCTTGTTGTAAATCGTCTGATAATCAGCAATGTGACTTGCTTTGATTGTATCATAGCCTTTATCTGCAACAGCAAGTCTGTTCTTGCATTCTGTTTCAAAATTTTCACAGCGGAAGCTTGTGACAATGCTGATCCACACAATGGTGTCGGTTGCATTTTTTACAACAATATCATTGTTGCACTTTTCGGAAATGCCGTTTGTTTGTACTTTGATGCCGACACAGAACGGATGATTGCCGACAGCCGTATCACAGACGGCAAAAAGACTTGTGTCATCGGTGTTGATTGTACGCAGACACTCACGGCTGTATTGCAAAGTAAATCCGTGTTTGCTTTCGGATTTAATGTGATATGCCATAATTTTATCGGGATTGGAAGAAAAAGCTTCGTGTTTAAATTGCTTTCCGTTTCTTTTATAGGCAACTTCGGCAATTGCGGTATCAAGGTGCAGATCTCTGTTGTAGGAAGAAATTTTGCTTTTGGCTGCAAATTGCAAGGTTAACAAGCCTGCATATTCATTGGAAGCAATCGTATGAAAATCATTTTTCAGGTTTTCAATTGCCCATTTTTCAGCCTCAACAGGGGAAGTCTCAAGATATAATTTCTTGATATGCTCCATTTTATCTGCAAAATCGGGATTCAAACCGTTTTCGTCTTTTTGCGACCAGATACTTTCTTCGCAGAGATACAGTTTTTCACAGTGCGGATCTCCATAGAGCATGAGGCCCATGTGACCGTTGCCGATCGGCGTGCCGTTATCCCATTTTTCGGCGATATTTTCAAGATGTAAAAGATGCATACTTCTTACCTCACAGTGCTTTGATTCTGAACAGGCTGACACCGTGTCCGGGTACTGTTGTTTCAAAATCTTCTTTTGTTACTGTCGTTTCGTCATTCCAGATATCATATACTTCATATTGTAAAGATTCAGGCAGATCAATCCAGCCCAGTTCAATGATATCTTCTATATCAATTTCCTGATCAATCGGTTTGTTTGTTTTATTGAACACACAAAGTGCCAGTTCTTTGTTTTCAAGCGGTTTTGCAAGAATGTCAACGGAACCGAACTGAATGCGGCGACATTGCAGTCCGCGCTTATCCTGATCAATGGCGATCGCATGCTTATTGGTGACTGTTTTTAATGTTTTATTCTCAGTGTCGGCAGTGCCGTCTTCTTTGATAAATTCTCTCAGATCATTGCCGAGAATCAGGGGGGCTGCCATCATGCACCACAGTGAGAAATGTGCTCTGTTTTCATCATCGGTCAGATTGCCGTTTCCGACTTCAAGCATATCGGGGTCATTCCAGCCGCCGATGGTTGCATATTTCCACAATCTCACATTGAATTCATAGATGCCGAGAATTGAATACCATGTCGGCCTGATATCCGGGGTTGTTCTCCACAGATTTCCGGCGGTTGCACCCCATTTCCATGGCATATTTTTTCCCCATTCGCATATGGAAAAAGTAATCGGTTTTTCAGGCATGCCTGTTTCCGCTGCTACAAGCTTTGTTGCACGCTTTAATTCTTTTCCCATATTGGCATATTGTTTTGCGGCACTGTCCATTTTTGATCCGATCGGATTGTGAATCATAATGGTGTTTTTGCCTTTTTTCAGATAAACGCGTGTTTGCAACCTGCCGTCTTTGGTGAATCCGCGGCTCGGACCTGCAATAATCGGGTAAACAGCGGTTTCATTGACAACTATTTCTGCATATTTGTCTGCCTGAATTCCTTTGTGAATGCCGATAGTAAGAGCGTATATTCCATCTTTCTCTGCTTCAACATTGCTGAAAATCATCTTTCCGTTGCCTGCACAAAGACCTGTTACATATTTGCCTGTGGGCAACTTGGCTTCATGCATCAGTTTTGCATTCCCTGAAAGTGTTGCCATGTCTGCGGTGTAAATCTTTTCAGCCACTTCTCCGGGGATTTCAATTCTGATATTCTCAACGTCAGGAGCGATGCGCGGTATCGGAGTGTTGTGACAGAAGTCATATTTGAAATATTCAACACCCCAGCGTGCAAAAGTTTCGGCATCAATACGTTCATGACCGAGGCTGGCCGGCAGATCTTCACAAGTCAATGAACCGTTTGAAGAATAGATTCCAAGTTTCAGACCAAGATCATTGACTTTTTTGCAAAGAGCAGAAATTCCGGACGGGAAATTTGTAAAATCGCTTTGCAATCTGCCTTGGTCGTCACGCATTGATGACTGCCAGCAATCATCAATGTTGACAAATTGATAGCCCGCATCGGCAAGTCCGGAGTTTTTCATAGCAACGGCAATATCATAAATAATGTCCTCGCTGATGTGATGGCGGAATTTATTCCAGCTTGCCCATCCCATCGGTGGGGTCAATGCAACACCATTGTTGTATTTGTCCGCACCGGGATCTGTTACTTTGAAATTGGAAAGCAGATTTTTTGCAACACACTTCGGACAAATATTATTTTTTTTCATAATTGCCGCAGTGGCTACAGTACCGCCTGCAAGGGCTGCAATGGTTTTTATCTTCATTCTGTTACCTCCCGTTGATATTTTGCATATATTGTTATTGTTTATTATATCATAAGATTATGTATTTAACAAGAATAAATTTAAAGGTGTGATCCATATGCAATATGGCAGAACCAAAAGAAAAGA
The DNA here is from genome assembly GCA_045605525.1 of Acutalibacteraceae bacterium. Lineage (GTDB taxonomy): Bacteria > Bacillota > Clostridia > Oscillospirales > Acutalibacteraceae > RUG806. The sequence continues at coordinate 3,688 of JAZUQC010000016.1, read as the reverse complement.
CAGATTTTTTTCTTTGTTTTTATTGCTTTGCTGTTTTTTGCTTTTGTTTGGCATTTTTAAAACGGCAAGACCGATTGTTACCGTGTTTGCCCAAACCACGGCGGTCAACCATGCAACAAAGGCAGTCAATAAAACGGTTGAAGAATATCTTGACACACTACAATTGCATTATGCGGATATTGCCCAATTGCAAACGGATACAAACGGAGAAGTAGTGGCAATCAGAATTGATTCCATGGTCTTGAACCAGATCAAAACCGGTGTCACCGCAAAAATTGCAGAGGTTTTTGCGGATATACAGACCATACATCCCGGTATACCGATCGGAACACTGACAGGTAGTAATTTCTTCACGGGAAAAGGGGTGGAAATCCCGTTTTCCGTGTCATATTCCGCAACAGCCGAAAGTGAATTGAGCAATTTGTTTGTTACCCGGGGAATCAACCAGACACAACATCAGATCGTTCTGCAGGTAACGGCAAACGTAAAGGTATTGTCATGGGGGAAGACAAACACAAGTGAAATAAAAACACAGATCACCATTGCCGAAACCGTTATAGTCGGATTGATTCCGGAAATTTATGCAGGAGCAAATGATGAACTCTGGCCAAACCTTGTAGAATAAATTTTTTTTCAGGCACACTGCTCATTTTGTTGCATAGCATGAAACGAGGGACAAAGCCTTTGTTTCTCAATACATCATAAGGAGCATAGAAATGAAAGAACATTCTTCCGTCCGAAAAGATATGCCTAATTGCATTGACAGTTTTTCCATGCTTTCGGCTTTGCCGGAAGATGCCGCTGTAACCATGGCGTATGTTCCGTTCCAACTTGATAATAAGGTATATGAAGCAGAAACAGCCCTTTGCAGAGGTACATTGTTTCCCGTGCTCGACAAACCCTTTCTCAGGGTGGGATGCAAATGAGCAATCGGGAAAAACTTTTAAGAAATCTTTCTTCGGCACAGTTTGCAGTGTGGGAACTGCATCTGTATCTTGATACACATCCGTCTGATATGCAGGCAGCTTCCATGCTTGCACAATATGAAAAAAAGTGCAGTGCATTGATGGCTGAATATGAAGAAAATTACGGTCCGCTCACACCGAAATTTGCACAGGGTGTGGAATGGTTGAAAAACCCCTGGCCATGGGAAAACGGAGGTGCTTGTGACTAATGTGGACATACAATAAAAAACTGCAATATCCCGTTAATATCAAAAATCCGAACCCGAAACTTGCACAGATTATACTGACACAATACGGTGGCCCCGACGGAGAACTCGGTGCATCCTTGCGTTATTTGTCGCAACGATTTGCCATGCCGTATGCAGAATTAAAGGGCCTTTTGACGGACATAGGTATTGAAGTATAAAATTGGATATGATATAATAAAGAAAAATGTTAAGGAGTTTAGTATGAACAACACAGAGTATAATAATGATATCGTTTTAACCGCAGAAATGTCGGATGTGCTTTCAAAATTTAAACTTATTGCAAAATCCATTATTTCAAAAAAATATGCAGAGATCAAACCTGAACAAATAGATGCTGTTTCAGAGGTTGATTTGAAAAACATATTTCTTGAAGCAATGCAATATAATTTAAATACTTCAAGGTCGAAAGCCGGGGTATTTACTATGCTTGTTGGTGCTGAAGATTATATTACAAAGGATATAAATGCAGACAGCATCATAAATGCATTTGCTGACTTACTTGTTGAAAAGATCATGAATGATGATACAGGAGTTGAAAAGAAAAATGAAAGTAGAAGTACATCGACCTAAATCTCCCGAGGATATTTTAAGTGATTATGAAACAAATTATCGTGTAGCGGCTTATTGCAGAGTGAGCACAGATAAAGCAGATCAGTTAAATTCAATTGAAGTACAAAGGTCACATTTTGAAAATTTGAAGAATACACATCCTAATTGGATAGATTTTGAAATATATTCTGATAATGGCATCAGTGGTACTTCACTTGAAAAAAGAGATAATTTTCTTAAAATGATCACCCTTGCCAAGCAGGGGAAATACAATTTGATTATTACAAAAGATGTAAGCAGATTGTCACGAAATGTCCGGGATTTGCTTGTAGTTGTCGATGATTTGCGTAAATTGAATGTTGGTGTATATTTTCTTGCAACAGGTCTATATACATTAAATGGTGAAGATCGTGCTCAACTTGCTAATTATGCTACACAAGCCGAGAATGAGAGCTTCAACACGAGTAAACGTGTAAAATTTGGACACCAATTCAGAATGCAACAGGGCATTACGTTCGGTCGCAAAGAAATGTTCGGATTCCGTATCAACAAAAATGAATACGGTGTGCAAACCTATGAGATTGTTGAGGATGAAGCCGAAACAATCAGAAAAATCTACACATGGTTTGCAGCCGGTGAAGGCACACACAGAATTGCTCGCAGACTTGAAGCTGAGGGAATAAAAACACTTCGTTATAAAAACGGATGGAGCAATACTGTTATTTTACGAATATTGCGAAACGAAAAATATGTCGGGGATCTTTTTCAGGGAAAGACCTATACACCAGATCATTTAACGCATAAGAAAAAATATAATAACAATGGTGAATCATTTACTTGTAGAATTACAGATCACCATGAGGCGATTGTAGATAGAGAACTTTTTAATCGAGTTCAATCTATATTGCAGGAAAAAGCACCGTCTGATGAGCAAAAGTTAAAGCATAGCAATCGTTACTGGTTATCAGGTAAGGTTTTTTGCGGTGTTTGCGGCGGAAGATTTGTTTCCTGTACAAAAAAGAAAAAAACTTGCACATATAAAGCGTGGGTATGCTTTGAAAATCATCAGCGTGGAAAATACAAAGAAATGGTACAAGACGGTGAAATTGTCACACATGGTTGCAACAGCGGTGGTATGATCAATGATAAAGTTTTTCAAATAGCTGTTCATGATCTGATTGAGTATATCACTAAAATGCACAAAGATGAATTGATAAAAACTGCAATTAAAAAGTATACAGAAATCACAAAAAAGAAAAGCAAAAAAGATCCTAAAAAAAATATTGAAAAAATCAAACAACAATTGGCAAATATCAATAACAGTATCGATAGTTTGATTATGATGCGAACAAGCGGTGAACTCACACAGGAAGATTATTTAAGGAATTATGATGTTTTAAAAAGTGAGAGATTTCAACTGCAAAAACAATTTGAAGACATAACTGAAACTGTTGAAGAAGATCATAAAATTGATGATTTCTCTAATAAATTGATAGCAAAAATTAACAGCCTGTGTGATTTATCTGATAGTGATTTTAATGATGTTTTGTATGAACGCTTAACAAAAAAAATCATTGTCTATCCCGAACATATTTTAGAGATTCATTTGCGAGATATAGACATTCCTTTTTATATTCATTTTGAAGCATTCGGTAAACTTGACTCATATGATGTTAAAAATGAGGTACTCTCTAAAGAAAAAGTTGATTTGATTTTAGAAGGAAAACTTGAAAATAAAATCATATAAATGGCAAAAATCGGCCATATTCACCCCCTGTTGCGCACTGCACTGCTCCAATTTGTACGGACAGTACAAAAACACCCCCTATGGTGTTAAGTATTAAATTTTAAGCAACAAACTGATTTCGTTTTTCAAGCGGAGTCAGTTTTGTTTTTAGTTGAATTCTTTCATTGTTGTAGAAGTGT
>JAZUQC010000015.1:0-18819 GCA_045605525.1 Acutalibacteraceae bacterium | reverse complement strand
CCCTGATCGCATGGGCAATACAATAAAAAATAGGATCTTCACGGAAAGTTGTGGGATGAAGAAAACAAATTACGGTTTAGCGGGATGTTGCCCGTTTCGCACAAACCGACCCACAGCACCCCTTGTCGCCCCTGAAAGGGGGGATGTCACGAAGTGACAGAGGGGTTTTAACGGCAATATCAACTTTGTTAACCAAGTTTGTGCAGACTTGGTTAACCCCTCCGACGGTTCGCCGCCACCTCCCCTTTCAGGGGCGGCAAGTGTTTGAGGGGGTAATTTTCATTGATAAGCGCCCGATAAACCGTAATTTGCACTTCCCTTAATCAAAAATCCCACAATTTTCCGTAAAAAACCAAAAAGTAAAAAAAAGCACCGCTAAAAAATGCGGTGCTTTTAGCTTTTACTATCCGAGGACAGATTCAAAAAAGCATGCAGCTTCCTTTAAATCAGCCGCAGTATTGATATTAAATTCTTTTTCGGCGACACAAAACGCTTTCCCCGGCATCTTATGTGCTGTCAGATAATTTATAAAGTCACACAGGTCATTTGGTGTATTTTGAACTTCATCATATATTTCTTTCAATGCAGAAAGCGTTTTTTTGCGGAAGATGCAAAAACCGGTCCCCTTGATTTTATTGGTCACAACTGTCGGCTTTTCAATGCAATTCTTGATTGCAGAAGATTCACCCGTTTCAATTGAGAAGTTGCCTTTAATTTTTTCCTCATCTGCTTCGCAGGTAAATCCGCAATAAAAATAAAACATATCCTCGTTGACGATTTCAGCAACTACATCTGTATGAAAATCCACAAAGATTTCATCAGCCAACTGCAAAACAACATCTTCTTCATCATTAGAATGTTCCAAAAACTGCATAAGTGCATTTATTAATCCCTTTTGTTGCTTCTGACGCACATAAGTAACAGACAAACCTTCATATTCATTGCCGATGACTGAACTGATTTCATCTGCATTTTTTCCGACGACGATAAAAACTTTTTTGATTCCCATCAAAATTAGATTGTCGAGCGAAAATTCAATCAACTGTTTATCATTGATTTTTGTCAATGCTTTGCAGATTTCAGATCCGCTACTGTTTTTTAAACGAGTGCCGTCCCCGGCAGCCAAAATTACACCAATCATTTTATCCTCTTGCTCACATGTATTTTTCAGCAATACGATGTGCTTCAAAACAGATCCGCTGCGTATCCAAAGTTGTTAACATGCGGTCCTTCATTACAAATTTCCCATTGATCATAACAGACCGGACTTCACTGCCGTTTGCCGAATAACAAAGCCCTGCAATGATATCGTTATTCGGAAAAAGTGATATTGCTGCAAGATCAACAAATATCAAATCCGCATACGCCCCTTCCTTGATAACACCGATCCGATTGTGCATTCCAAAAGCGTCTGCAGGATGTAATGTTGCACATTTCAAAACTTCATTTGCAGAAAAACCTGTAGCCGTTTTATTGACCGCTTTATGCAGTAATGAAAAAACACCCATTTCCCTGAACATATTCAAGGTATTGTTGCTTGCAGCACTGTCCGTACCCAAACAAACACGAACTCCTTTTTGCACCATATCTGCAACAGGTGCAATGCCATTCCCGAGCTTCGCATTGCTGGACGGATTTGTGACTACAGTAACACCGTTTTCAGCCAACAATTCGATGTCCGACTCACTTACTTTAACGCAGTGTGCTGCAATGGTTTTTTGATCCAAAAAACCAATATCCCGTAGATATTCAATCGGACCTTTTCCGTGTACTGCAAAACAATCAACAATTTCTTTGTCACTTTCAGCAAGATGAATATGCTTCAGCATATTCCGTTTTTTTGCCTCCGCCGCCATTTGCGACAACAATTTTTCAGAACAAGTGTAAACCGAATGAGGGGACAAAACAAAACGCAACAAGTCATTTTCATATTCTTCTTTTTCATTAAGTGCCCTTTCAAAATCCCGTAGTGCATCTGCATATAAATCTGTACCTGTAATGCATTTTCCGACAAATGCACGCATTCCGGCATCTTTAGCCGCTCTCACACATTCATTCTCACAAATGTGCATATCCAAAAAACAGGTTGTTCCCGTTTTTATCATTTCAACGCAGCCAAGCAATGTTGTCCAATAAAAGGCCTCTTTTGCCATTCCGGCTTCAATGGGGAAAATTCTGTTTTTCAACCACTGATGCAGAGGAAGATCATCAGCTGAATTTTTCATAAAACTCATATACACATGGGTATGTGAATTGATAAGTCCCGGCATAACAAGTTGATTGCTCGCATCAACAACCGCATACCGTGCAGGATCGTCAATATTTTGCCCTCCAATGGATTCAATTTTTGAACCATCAACAAAAAGGTCTTCTTTCTTCACAAGAAAACCCTTCTCATCGCACAACAACAATAATCCGTTTTTGATCCTGTACTTCATATACACATCTTCTGACATTCAATCTTTATTGCAACCTCAAGTGCAATTTTTACCATATCGGTAAATGTCTGCTCCCGTTCTTCCGCTGTGCAACCGGGATCACCCGGCAGCAACGGAAGATTTGAAATCGTACAAATTGCCAAGGCTCTTTTTTTACAATGTAAAGCCGTCAAATAAAGTCCTGCTGTTTCCATTTCAACCGCAAGAGCTCCGGCTGCAGACCATTTATTATTCACATCCGGTTCCGGATTATAAAACAAGTCTGTTGTGTAAACATTGCCGACCCGCAAGCTGATGTTCAACTCATCTGCAGAAGAAATCGCACAAGACATCAGTTCAGGGGAGCATGTCGGATAATCCGCTCCGCAAAGGGCAAACTGTTGCCCGAAGTTTGAATCGGTACATGCACGGCTTGCCACAATGACATCCCGAAGTTTTACGTCATTCTGTAAGCTCCCTGCAGTGCCGACACGGATGATATTCTTCACATCGAAAAACTGATACAGCTCATAGGCATACAAGCCCATTGATGGCATTCCCATTCCGCTTGCCATAACGGAAACTTTATATCCTTTATAATATCCGGTATATCCTTGTGCTTCTCTTATATTGTTTACGAGAACAGCATCATCAAGAAAGGTTTCAGCAATCATTTTTGCACGATGCGGATCTCCGGGCATCAAAACGGTTTCAGCAAAACCGATTTCATGCAAAAGTGCAATCTGTGCAGTGTTTTTCATATCAACATCGTCCAATTCAATAATGAATTCTTTGTTCTTCAACCACAATCGGCTTTTCACAGGCATTATTCTGCATTGTGATTACATATTCAAACAGAATACAAACAAGGATACACAGCAAACACAACGCGAAAAATATGCATCTGATAATTACGGAATCACTCAATTCGAGCAAAGGATGTTTGCCGAATAACGGCAAAACTACAAGACAAAATTCAATAAACTGTGCAACAAATGCAACAAGACAAACTGCAATGATTCTTCTCGGTAACACACGGGAATACTGCGTAATACCGCACATTGCAAAATCATAATATTTACTTACATTAAATTTTGATTTTCCTTTTTTACGAGCATCCTGTGTATAATAAACATAATCAATTTTTGCGGCATATTCACTGACAATACCGCGCAAAAACGGATAACTCGCTTTTATTTTCTGCAGAATAGCAATAAAACTTTTATCAAACAATTCAAACTCTGTCGCATGCGGTGTCAATTTTACACCAAATACTCTGATCATCAGAAAATAGAACACGGTTCTCAAAAAATACATAAATCTGTTTTCACGACTTTTGTTTTTCACACCAAGAACCACTTGTGCACCATTTTCCCATTTTTTAACAAGTTCAGGTATGTACTCCGGGGGATTCTGCAAATCCGCATGCACAAGAATGGCACAATCCCCTTTTGCCTGTTGCATGCAATAAAAGGTGTTTTTAAGATACCCAAAATTTCTTGCATAAAAAACACTCTTTACTTCATCATGATCTTCACAAAGAGTTGCAATCACATCCCGTGTTCCATCGGTTGATCCATCATCAAAAAATACAATCTCATATTGATAATTCTTCAGTTTCTCACAAACCGTACTGATGCGGTCGTATATTTCATCAACCATTGCTACTTCATTGTAAATCGGCACAACAACAGAAATCAACTTTTTTTCTTCCATACCGGAATACCTGCTTATTATAATTTTCAAATTCGAAGTAAAGATATAAATTATTATAACACAGAAAACAGGTACAGTCAAACAATTTTACACTCAATTTGTACAAGAATATAAAAAACTGCTTCAAAATTATTCTTTTTTCACCATGACAGAATCCGTTTTTTCATGCCATCAATATCAAGCACACCGTATGCAAAGCCTTTGCGAACAAGCGATTCGGGTAAGAATTCATCATATTTTTCAAACAAAGGAACTTCTTTATCGTAAACAAGATCCAAAGGGTCAAATTCTTTTTCGCACTCTTCTTTCAGTACCTTATAAAATGTCGTCGAGTCTGCATTCATTTTGAATTGAATAAAATAAGGTCTTGATGCATCCAAGCCTTTTAAACCGAGCTGTTCGGCACATTTAATTTTCAAGAAACGTTCCAAAGCAAGAAAGGCATAGCTTCCCAGCCACGGAAACAAACACCACATTTCCCCGCCGAGATTGACAAGAGGTTGCGACACGACCCCTGAATAAACGGCAGTCTGTCGTGCCTGTTGCAATCTTGCTGCGGCATTTTTCATTATGTACGGATACGATTTTTCTTCTGCAAGCACAATACGCATCCGCTCCAGCACTTTCGTATGCACAGCACCGGGACATTCACCGAAATAAGCAGGCACATTGCCGCGTACTTGCTCACAGTATACAAGTCGTCGCTTGTGATCCACCTCTTCCACAAGCCATACATGTCCTGCAATTGCAATTTTTTCTCCCGGCGGTGGCGGCATGACAAGGGTACCGAGTTCCTGAGAACCGCAACGCACCGTATATTCTTCACTCTCCTGAAAAACGGCATAAAACTTAAACGAATTGATCTGCCTCTCTCCCGCAAGGCCAACAATCAATCCGCCTTCTTGCGTTCGTTGAATGTGATTTATATCCAACAGATGACGCAATAACACTTTATAATCTTCTTGTGAAATTCGATGAAAAGCCTGCAACGGCAATACAAGGGATGCAAGCTGTGCCGCCGTCAACTCCCCGCAGGATGCGAGTGTGGACATGGTCTGATGATACAAAAGACTATACGGCAAACGATCCAGTTTTGGCGGTTCAACCCAACGATCTTCCAGATACAATTGAATCAGTGCAATGCCCTGCAAGAGTTTCCACGGGACGGTTTCAGGTAACATGGCACGTGCTTCGGCAATATCTTCGCGAATGACAAACCACATTTCAGGCGGCAAATCACGACGTCCTGTTCTTCCTAAACGTTGCAAAAATGAAGAAACCGTAAACGGAGCATCAATCTGAAAAGCCCGTTCCAAGCGACCGATATCTATACCGAGCTCAAGTGTTGCTGTGGTAACAGTCGTCTGCAATTGTTCATCATCTTTCATAATTGCTTCAGCTGTTTCGCGATAGGCGGCAGAAAGATTACCGTGGTGGATCAAAAAACGATCCGGTTCGTGATTTAATTCACAGTAACTTCGTAACGTGGTTGTGACAGCTTCACATTCTTCTCTTGAATTAACAAACACCAGACATTTGCGATCTCTTGTGTGTTCAAAAACATAGGCAAATCCGGGATCTGCATGATCAGGTGCATGGTCGGTTGGTTCACTCAACATTTGCAGGGCAGATTCCGTATTTTCAAATTGTCCCGCTTGTTCCCCCTGGATAAAGAAATGCTCCATTGCAATACGCCAGCGTACTTTCTGTGTCTGCAATTGGGGAATCAGTGTGTTTCGTCCTGTCCCTGCCGACAAAAATTCACCCATTTTCTGTGGTTCACCGAGCGTAGCAGACAAACCGATTCGACGCGGATTCACGCCGGCAAGTTTTGACAACCGTTCAATCAGACAGATTGCCTGCCCGCCTCTGTCACCACGCAGAATTGCATGTACCTCATCAATAACAACATAGCGAAGATCACAAAAAAGTTTACTGATGTGAGAATGTTTGCACATCAACAAAGCTTCCAGCGATTCCGGTGTTATTTGCAGAATTCCTGACGGCCTTTTTAATAATTTATTTTTATGTGCCTGTGAAACATCCCCATGCCAGTGCCATACGGGAATGTCTGCTTCGCGACATAAATCCGCAAGGCGATAAAACTGATCATTGATCAAGGCTTTTAAAGGACCGATATACAATACCCCGACAGAAGACGGCGGATTTTCATAAAGTTGTGTTAAAATCGGAAAGAATGCAGCTTCTGTTTTGCCCGAAGCGGTTGAGGCACATAAAAGCAGATTATCGTCTGTTTCAAAGATTGCCTCTGCCGCAGCAACCTGCACAGCACGCAAAGATTGCCATTCATTACTGTAAATAAAATCCTTGATAAAGGGGGCATAACGATCAAATACGTTCATTCATTATACCTCAAACTCGGCAAAATCACCTGCCGGATTTTCCTGCAAGGGTGTCTTTGCGAAAGAAAAATCCTGCGATGACAATAATTCAGTGATTTTCGCCTTCGGATTTTGCAGAAGGATATTCATCAATTCGATAAAATCACGGATTACTTCACGCGGTGTTATGTTTGTGTCGGCACCGATTCTTCCGTATTCAATTTTAATAAAGGCAATCAGATCCTCTTGCGTCAGTATCGGTTCATATGAATATAAAACAGCATGAATATCCCGCAGTTTTTCAACCAGAATCAGCATTTCTTCGTTTGTCAGCGGATTCAGACGGATAATCGGTGCCAGAAGATCATGCGTATTTGCATCTGAAAAACGCCCTGCCTGCAAACGGGAACGAAGTGCTTCATAGCTGAAAATGCCCCTGTGGCGGTCTTCCATGCACTGCGGTGTGGCACACATGATAAATCCCATATACTGTGCTTTTCCTTGAAGAACATCATTGTACATCGTCAGAATTTTTTCATAATTATACTGTCGCGTGATACCATTCGGAATTTTATAGATATTCACAAGTTCATCGATGAGAATCAGCATGCCGTTATACCCTGCCAGCTTCAAAAAAGCAGAAAAAAGCTTCAGATAGTCATACCAGTCATCATCTGTTATGCAGATACTGATACCGAGTTCAGTCTTGACTTCGGTTTTGTTGATATATTCACCGCGGAACCATTTGAGCACGGCGGCTCGCTTTTCCTGATCGTCATTTTTGACCGCCATATAATATGCCGAAAGAAGTTTTCCGAAGTCAAAACCGTGCACAAACTCGGTTAAAGACTCAATAACACTGTGGATTTTCTGCATGACAAGCGAATCAAAAACATCTGCAGACAATTGTGCCCCGTACTCAGCAACCACTTCGTTTTGTACTCCATGGATCCACCGATCCAGAATCAGCGGTAATGCTCCACCCTCCGGGCGTGTTTTTGTTGCCATATTGCGGATCAATTCACGGTACGTTGCCAGTCCCTGTCCTTTTGTTCCCTGCAATCTTCTTTCAGGCGACAGATCGGCATCCGACACAACAAAATTACGATCCATGCAATAAGCTCGGATGGTTTGCAGAAGAAAACTTTTACCGCTTCCGTATTTGCCGACGATAAAACGAAAAGCCGATCCGCCTTCGGCAATGATATCCACATCATGCAACAGTGCATGAATTTCATTTTTTCTGCCGACTGTAATATACGGTAATCCTATGCGAGGTACCACCCCGCCTTTGAGTGCGTTCATCAAGATTTGTGCAATTCTTTTGGGTATATTCATAAATTAAGATATCCTTTCAAAAATGATTCATAGTCCTCCAATATCAAAGGGGTGTCTTCCTCAAAAACAATGACGGTATCATTACAAATATCAAACAGTCGTTCATTGATTTCATCACTGAGCAAATATGCAGTTGTGTTTTTTTCTTTCAGCAAAGAAGAAAAAGATTCTTTATTAAGAAGGCATTGAAGAAATTGCACCTGCAACGGACTTAAAACACTGCTTTCGGTTTTGGAAATTTCTTTATCCGCCGGTATTTTCACGTCTGCATCATCATTATAAATCAAAAGGCGTTCCTGCGTAACAGCGGCATCGTCTCTGATTGTATTCAGCAAACGAAGATCAATCTCAATTTTCGGTGCTTTCTCATAACGCTCTCTGATAACATAATTTTCAATGCATTTTTGTACGATTTCTTCCCATTCAATCGGAATGGAACCGCGTTTCAATGCATGTTTAAAGTTGTATTGTGAGCGTAATAGACTGTCTGTTGTGCGTAATAACTCGCCTGCCCGTTGCAAATTACCGGTATAGAGCATGAACTGTCTGAATTGCCATTGACCTTTTCTGCAAGAATATTCCTCAACATCACTGATCTTATAATTATATCCGTCCCTGTGTAGTTGATCAAAAAAAACTGCCCCCGCGAAAAGCATCCTTTTACCGCTGTTGAAAGAACCGAAAAAGTATTCCCGATGCGGAAATATACTGTTATTTTTGTAATGCTCATTCAAAGATTTTACAACATCTGCAATAACAGAAATACATACATCACTATTTTGTTTAAAAAAGCGAGAGGATTTCATATTATAGGTAGAAATTTTCTGCATCGCCTCAAAAACACAGCTATCTGACTGATTTTCTGCATCGATCAGAATCTGAATATCTGACTTATCATTAAAAGCAGGAATCATTTCAAAAAATGAAGCATTCAGATTATAGTAAATACAATAGTCTTTCAACCAACGGTTCATGTATGTTTCGATGTAATAATCCAATGTTCTGTATTCCTGAAAAAAACGTAGCAATTTCAAAAAACCGTCTTCAGCATCGACAGCACCTATTCCGTTCAATAATTCATATATATAGATATAAGCAAAAGAAAGCGATGTTTTTCGAATCTCACCTTGCCTGACATTGGTACGCCATGTAAAATAGCAACGCAGCTGTGCATCACTCATAGAAGTATAGGTTGGGTAATACCGTAAAAATTCAACCTGATGTTCATAATGCTCCTCATGATACTCCATAAAACGGGCTTGCCTATAAAATATTACATTTTCAGGTTCATTAAAAGCGTTTCTTGCTATTTCCCGCATCTTCCTGTAAATCGGCGGGGTGTAATTTGACATCTGTGAAGCGGTCATAAGAATCGGTTCATCACGATACACCTTTTTTGCTAAATTTTCTTTTTCACACAATCGGCTTTTAAATAAAACTGTATTTAATAAGTTTTCATCAGACGACATAATGTTACCTCAAATAAAAATTATCGAACATTTGTTTCATTATAGCAAACTTATGTTCACATTGCAAGAGGTAATTGTAAATTAAATGCAACTTCTTGTGTAAATTAAATGCAACTTCTTGTTTCTTTATTAAAGGTTTGAAATATATTGTTTACTGAAAAATTTTTTCAAGTTCTTAGATTTTTCTCTTGACATTTCCCTTCGAGAGTGCTAATATATGTCCGTGCCTTACAGACATGCGGATGTGGCGGAATTGGCAGACGCGCTAGATTCAGGTTCTAGTGAATGCAAGTTCATGTGGGTTCAAGTCCCGTCATCCGCACCATATTGAGTATTCATAAGGGATTTGACCTGTGAATACTCAATTTTTTATTTTCATACCAAAGTATATAACCCACTATGACACTTTCAGCTTTACTGCAAAAATGTCAAAGTGGGTTTTGTTTTAAAATTACAAATTTATTTGTTTGCTAAAATCTTCAAGAGCCATCAACCACAACTCATCGTTTTCTCTTTCGGCTCGCCTTTTACAATAATTCAATTCACCTTCTAACAAAACAAAAGGCATTTTTAATAATCTGTCAAAAATAACATATGCACCGGGCCAGTTCAAATCTTGTAACCATTCAAATAATAAGTATAAATAAGGTTTGAGTTCTTCATCAGATTTTAATGCTATAACCCTTGCACACGGTTCCCATATAGATTTTGATTTTTCAGGAATTACTGGTTGAATAAAAGGATAAAGGTATTTATATTTTTTGGCCTCATTTATACCAACAGCAATCTTAGATTCATATTCTTCATCAGTGTATGATGCATCCCAAATAAATGATTCATAAATTTCGTCTAATGTCATATAGAACACCTCGCTTTATATTAAGTATAACATAACCGAAAACAAAAGTAAATATAAAGCATAATCCCTTATGAACACTCCGACCAAACCAGAAAAATCCGAACCAAATTTTCCCAATAGGAAAAGGGTTCGGATTTTTTGTTTATATCTAAGTTATACATAGAAAAAGCTCCGTGGTATGCGGAGCTTTTTCAAAATTCAGAAAGTTATCACACCTATATAAACAATATAATTACAAACATTCTCCTTTAAGCATTTTTGCAAAAACTGATAACATCTTCTATTTTCCACGCAGTATCATCAGACGTATTTTTATCATGTGCAATTTCAATCAAAATACTATTACAAAAACACTTCTCATTCTCACTAATTTTACTTTTAGCAAGCGAACTCTCTAAATGTTCTTTTACTTCATCATAATTATCGTGAGACATTTTCCTAAATGCATTATGTAGACTATTCCACAATCCAAAAGTATCTTTATCAACGAACCCGGGAATGAATAACAAATCCTGTAAATCTCCCAAAATAGGTAATAAACCAACTTTTGAAATTTGAGATATTCTTTCAGTCATCGTTGAAATACTGTTGCTATCAGTAAAATCTGGTAACGTCATTCTTTCCTTTGCTAATTCATAGTATTTTTTTAAACCATATGAACTTTGTAAAAAAATAAGTGATGATAAATAATTATGCGGATCTTCAGACTTATCATTTGCTTCTTCAAGTTTTTTAGTCAATCGAGCATCGGAAAAATTGATTGTGCTGTCAATTATACATTTTAACAGTGTTTCATCACAATTATCTAAATACTTATCATAAACATATTCATACCCAAACACATCAACAATATACTCTACTGATTTTCTTCGTATCCACTCACTTTCTTCAGTTTTGCTGCAAAAATCTTCTGCAAGGTCTTTTGCACAATTCATTTTGTTTTTTTGACAATATGTAATACAGTCCTCAGCTACATCCTCATTTAACATACCAGGCTTACCATTTGCTTGTATCCAAGACTTGATTTCCTTATCTGTGAGATGTTTTTTTATATAACAAGATAAGTCTGCATTATTGGAAATTCCATAATCAGCAGATAAACACTTTGGAACAAAAAGCATATTCATATAAATATCTTTTGAATATGTGAAATCAAAATAAGATGAAAAAAACATTACATATATAACAATATAAGGACAGGTTTGATAACTACCTTTGTTTTTTTCAAAAACATCTATATTCTCTTTACATAACTTTTCAATATATTGTTTTTGTTCTTCTGAAACCTGTATCTTTTCAATTGACTTTAAGATATTGTATATACAACAAACTGAAAAGTCATTCCAATTAACATGTAATAAAAATTCATTTATTTTTTCATTGTTTAATTTTGTTCTTTTTAAATCTATTACAAGTGCAAACAACATCTCACCCTTGTAACGGTCATCAAACTCTCGTTTGTTAATCAAACCATCCAATTCATTAAACGTTATATCAGGATCACCTGCATATTCTAGAAGCGAATCAATCAACTTTGAATAATCATATTGATTAAAAAGACTATCAAAATACATTTGCATGCCTTTCAGATGTTCTGCTGAATAGTCAATATATGCTCTTCTTTTTGGGATTTCTTTTTTCGTGTTCATCAATGCGGTTTCATACTCTTTCAAAACACAACTTTCTTCCGGCAAACGAATATAAAGACAAGAAATGAGTGCAATATGTTTTTCTATATCATTAAGAAGAGACTCGTAACACTCTTCGTTTCCTAAAAACTCCAGTAAAAGCAAAATATCTAAATCATCCTCAGAATATGATTCGGCAAGTAATAAGAATGCGTTTTTCAAGGTGTATGTTTTTTCAAAAAATATTTTGCAATACTGTCTAAATTCATTGTTGTATTTACGTTCTGAATTTATAATTGCTTTGTAAACTACAGTAAATATATCGGATATACCCTCATTATATAGTTTTATAGCATTATTAATTATACTTTCAAAAACATCTTTATCGCAAGAATAATGTTCCTCATAATCGCTGAAAGCATTTATAACTTTACATGTTGAATCATAATCATTCAATCTTTCCAAGTATAACTTAATTCTCAAACGGATGTTGGTGGAATAATCACGATTCATCTTGGCACTATCAATATATTCTTTAAGTAAAATATCAATATAATGTTCACTGTCAGGTAAAAAAATCAAATAATTAACAATTCCATATAGCAATATGCTTGAACAACTTTCTTCGTACAGATTTATAATATAACCTGTTATTTCCGGATTAGCTAAATCAAGAGCAACTATTGCATCTATAGCTTCTTTTTTTTCGTAATCTCGTGTTTCAACTGATTTTATACAAGTAAAGAGATCTTCTCTAATTCTTTCCTCCATATTATACTTTTCTTTAAAGTTTGATAAAACTTGTATAGCATTGGATAATGCTTTAAAATTCACTGGATTTTCAATTTGTTTCAGCAAATAATCGCATGTTACATCCGATTCTCCAAATTTAGCTAAATCTTCTGCTGAAATATTAGTTCTTGATAACCATATATTACGAGAAGATATGCTATCTATAAACTCAATTAAAATACGATTTCTATCATCAACACTTATGCGTGTTCGTTCAAATTTAACTATATATTCAGGTCCCACTTCACATAACCAAGGCAAAAACTCTTCATTATCATAAATAATAACAAGATATGATAAAACATTTGCCCACGATTCTTTAATTTTACCATCATTAGTCAGTAAAAGTTGTTTGATTTTTTCAAGTTCTAAACAAGAAACATATTTTGCTGTAAGAAATTCACGAAAATTGTTATGTTCAAATTGATGTGTTTCATTTTCGCATCTTGAAAATATTCCTGAATAGCTAAGGTAGTTTCTATCCTCTCGACTCAACAGATGCTGATAATTATCTTCGCTAATTTGCACTTTATGCATACACTGCATAGCAAAAGCAACTTTTTGCAAATTAAGCATCATATCTCGTTTACATGCATAAATATCCTTCGTATTAGTGTATTTTTTTATATCCTTACTAAATCGACTTAAAATTATTTTTTCCATCAATTCAGATTTTTTAGGTAACTCTCCATCTTCAAGAAAAAGCTTAACTATTTCTATCAGATAAAAAGGATTCTCAATTAAATCGTTAATATGATGCTTATTAACCTCTTTGGAAAACAAATCCCAACTTGCCCCACATCCAAGAACATAATCTTCTATCTGTTTTGCTGTTAGACAACATAATGAATACTCTTCAAACTTTTCAAATTTGGCTCCATATCCATCCTTATCGGCAGTAGTGTAAAAATTGTTTCTAGAGGATATAACTATAAAAGTATAGGGGTAGTTTTGAACAAAGTTGTTTAGTTTTCTTGCAAATCGAATTTGTTCTTCCTCCTCAATCTCATCATATGCATCAAGAATTAAAAACACCTTATCCATAGAAATTCCAGAATACTTTGATCTTATTATTTCTTCGATTTCTTGAGAAGTATAAAGTTTTAAATCATATAAAATAGGAAATAAATAATTCTCTTCATCAGCACTTACTTCTGCAGCAAGTTGTTTTAATGCAATACTTTTGCCACAACCTGCTTCACCCAAAAGAACTACTCTTCGTTTTTCAACACAAGCAGCAAACAGAGATTTCTTTAACTCTTTGTGAAAATATAAATGTGTCTTTCCTTTTTGGAAATCCTTAAAAGGAACAACATCTCTACTCAAACCATTTTCTATAGGCAAATAGATCTTTTTCTTTGGAAATGAACTTTGCTCATTTATCACTTCACGTTCATGTTGTTGCTTAATTTCAAACAGTTTCTCTGGCGGATATTCTTTTTCTTCTCTATCAATTTTTGTATGACAATTGCAACATAAAAAAATTAGGTTCGCTTCACTGTTTACATATTTGGAATCTTTAGAAGCATCATATCTAGCTGCAGTAGGCTTCTCTCCATATATATGAGCATTTTCGCCTATACAAGCCGAATCAGCCTTTTTTACATCAACCAAAACAATTTTGCACAACGCACACCTATTTCCACTTTTTGAGTGAAGTTTTTTCTGTTCAGTTATTGTTATTTGCGCTTTTTGGGCCATATTTTTCACCACACTATATTTTATCGTCATTATTATACTAAATTCTACCATTTACTTCAACCGCTTATAAAAACTATAACTAACAGAAAAAATATTAAAATAACACTATCAAACATAATATACAATTTATCATTCTTTTATTTTCTTCAAAATGTTTGGTATTTCAGAATAAGAATCTATCCATATTACATTCACTCCTAACTCGCGATAAATTGATTCTTGCATAGATTCATTTACACTCTCGAATTTTTTAATCTCACTAGAGGAACCTACTGTGCCAAACTTATCTCTTTTCATAATGGTATAATGATTAGAAAATATCTCTCCCTCTGTATGCTTCTGTGCACTAATTTCTAATAAGCGTCTTAAATTCGGATCCGTCATAGACAGGCCAATAAAAACACATGTGTTATTAATTAGATAGTTTAATTGTGTAATGTTAGCCCAATTATATGGTTCAAGCATCAACTTATGGTATCCTTCTTCAGAAAATACCAATAATGATTTTGATATATTATGGTATTCTTCTCTATTTTGAGGCAAGAAGCCATGAACATGATAAATACCTAATTCATCATTAGATACAATCACTCCCTCGTTGTACACAGAATTAAATTTGATTCTATTTTTTAGTAGACTCTGCTCTATTAAGTCATCAAAATTATAATTAACTATAGCCTGAATTCCAACCTTTCCACGATTTGGTGTACAAAGTCTAACAATTTCTTCTATTAAGCTTGAACTTTTTTTCAAATTATTGTACATAGAATCACTTAATACTTTTTCAAAATCATCCGCAAACCCTTGTCTTAAAAAGCGTGCTTGGAGCAAAGGCGAGGAATTGTTTTGTTCAATTAAACTTTCGACTATCTCTTTCTTTACTGAAGCACTTATATTTATTCCTACTTTTTCTAATTCAGTATTTACAAGTTTTACATACAAGTTCGATATTAATTCGTTCCATGTTGAAATTCCTGCGTCTTTTGAAACCCCTGAACCTAAAAACAGCACAACTTTATCATCTTTGTACTTTTTAGAAAGCATCTTAATGTGCTCATCATTCTTTTGATTTGATTGATTCGAAACATTCTGTATACCTCTATTGATGGTTTCCTTTACTATAACTGTGTTTAAATTAGAGTAAGTATTATTAAAAAGCTCTATATTGTGCGAAAAAATCACCAATAAATCTTCTATGCTCCAAACAGTGACATTAAAATCCAAGTCATCCTTTATACTTTTTATGTAATGATTGCATGTTTTTGACATTTCTCCAATGAAGACAATTATCAAATTTTCGATCTCATCTTTAAAAGAAATTGTTCTGCTAATGATGTTACGGATAATATGCAGTGATGCAGGTTGAGAACGAACAAACTTAAATTCAAAAACAGTTTTTCCCTCGAATTGATCAAAGCCCATCGGAGCGTAAGCATCATATCTATCTTTGTTTGAATTATAATAATAAAACTCTTTCTTCTGCTTTTCTATATAATCAGAAAGCATTACGAATATTAATCTTTCTAATGCAATATAAGTACTTCTAATGTTGTTTTCGGTGTTTAATAATGTTAAAATTTTATCTCTGATTTCATCCATACAAATAATATTCCTTTTCATTTTTTAGAGTATGATATTTTTAGTCCTAAATATTAGTTAATTTCAAACCCGATTTTTATGAGATTACTATATAATTTGTCTTTCCATTTTCCATTAGGATCATAATCAATATAGAATATATCAGAAATACCAGACGGAAATTCAAAATTGCTATTTTCCTCATACAATACAATAACTTTGTTTTTGCCTAAAAATCCTGCAAAAAATCCCATCTCAAATATGACATTTTGTTGTGCTCTATAAGTAATCTTTTTACTTTCTTTATTAATTATTGCTTCATCAGCTGACAAAAGAACAATGACACAATCTGCAACACTTGCACAATTAAGCAACGCATTGAAAATTGATTGTAACCCACTCGGAGAGTCTTCATACAAGTCAATAGTTTTTAACCCGATATGCTCTATGTAATCAGCGACAGTCGTTTTCATATATTCATTATTGCCATATACAATAAATATGTTGTTTAATATCCTTTTCTTTCCAGTGTCAAAGTAATTTCTAATACACTTTGCTATTTCATTTTCTACATTTTGATTTTTTGAAAAATATTCTGCTTCTGCATTGTTAAATAATGTTCTAATATCATATACTTTCAAATTGGAAAGTATAAATATTTTTGCACTAGGATTATACTTAATAGCCTCTTCATATAAATCAATACCACAATAATCCGGTTGAACATATTCTCGCAAAAAATCAGAGTTAGTTTGTGTGTATTCGTAACTACTTGATCTACAAACATCTAATATAATTATATCATAGATATTATTTTTCAAATTCTCTATACAGATATCCGGTGACAAACACGTATCTATATCAATAGAGTAATGCAAATTATGATAGTTGATTTCGCTTATTTTTGGAGTTAGTCTTTTTATAAAAAGAGGATTATCGTCAGAAATCAGAACTTTATACTTTATTTTCTCTATGTGATTCATGTGTTTTTCTCCTTCACATATTTGTACATTTTCATAATTTAGTTGTTTGATTCAAAAAAGCAAAACTTTGCAAAATATAAAAAGCTTACACTACACTTATTCACAATAACTATACCTTAATAAAAATATCAACTACAACCCGCATTACAAAAACGCTTTAAATTTCGACAAAAATGCTTATTTGTCACCTTTATTTGCACTGATTTTTCAATCCGCACATTCGACAAGGCCTCCTTTAATTTGTACAATGAAGCTACAAAATTAAAGGAGGCTATTTTTATGTCAAACAAAATTCAATACCGTCAGGTTGGCGATTATCTTATTCCTAACCTCATCATCCCGCCTGAAGAAGCAAATATCACTCTCGGTAAATGGGGAATGATGCACAAGAACTATCTTGAAAAGCATAAGAAGGTGTTTTTTAGCTCCCTGCATATTCAAGGCAAGCTGTATCAGCACTGTGCTGAGGTTGAAGCTCAGGCACGGGATATGTTTGATGTTCTTATTGAGCAGATGAAAGAGGCTGAGGGTGTCACAGAGCAGCTGAAAGAGGAAAATCAGCTTGAGTGGGTGTGCCGTATGGGGAATATTGAGCAAAGGGCAAGAGAGGTTGTCTGTGCTGAGCTTATCTATAACTGAAAAAATCAGGGATGTTCGCTTTTGGGCGTGCATTCCTGATTTTTTATGCTATATACTATTATCAATTTGCATTGAGGGCATTTGACTCTTATTATTGCTTCATCATCGGAGAATTTGGCAATGTCAAAAATGCGTCTTTCGCACCTCGGACACCGTATGTATTGGTATTTATCTGTTGAATCCGGCATATTTACCTCCTGAAAATTTATAAAATGTATTGCTATTTGTTATACAAATGGTTATAATATAACTGAAAGGTGGAATGAATATGGCAACTAAAACTGCAAATGTGCTTGCCCGTGTTGAGCCCGATGTTAAACAGCAGGCAGAAGAAATTATGTCACAGCTCGGTATTCCCGTGTCAGTTGTGATTAATATGCTCTATAAACAAATCATTATGAAAAAAGGAATTCCTTTTTCGCTGTCCCTGCCGAGTGTTCCTGTGACACTTGATGAAATGGATAAAGCTACCTTCAACAGCATTATGGAAAACGGCCTAAAACAGGCAAAAAGCGGCGAATCCCTTAACGCTGAGGATGTGTTTAATTCACTTCGCAAGGAGTTAGCGAATGGATGAGTATAAAGTAAAAATTACACCGCAGGCAAGTGCACAAATGCTTGAAATTTTCAGTTATATCAGCGGTACTCTTAAAGAGCCCGTTGCGGCAGAAAGACTGCTTAATGAACTGCAAAAGAGCATACTTTCTCTTAACACGATGCCGAAGAGAGTGGCACTTGTGGAGGAAGAGCCGTGGCGAGGCTACGGTGTACATAAAATGCCTGTGAAAAATTTTCTTGTTTACTTTTGGGTAAATGAGGAGCTGAAAGAAGTATACATAACCGCTGTTATTTACGGCAGAAGAGACCAGCTTGAACAGCTTAAACAAATGGATATTTAACCTGAAACCGTCACTTTTGTGGCGGTTTTCTCATATATAAAACACCAAATCCCCGGACGGTCAGTATCCGGAGATTGTTGGTGCTTTCACTAAGGAGAATAGAACATTCGATTTGTTAAATGCATAATGTAAATACTATATTTGCAAGGAGATGCTAATTCAGCATTTAACATTTAGAAATTATTATAGTTCAAAATGGGTGAATTGTAATACTTCATTTCGTAGGTACCACCCTCTATTTCAAAATAATAATCCGTTATGATTATATTTTAAAATTTTTACTGAAAATCATTATTGTTTGTTTCCACTAATAAAACTTGAATCTTACCAAGTTGCTTTAATGCATAATCATTTGTAGCATCTAATTTTAATATTCTTAAAGCTATTTTTTGTGCTTCTTTATAATTTTTTTCTTGCATAAATAAGTTAAGAGACTTTTTTAAAACACTTAGATTATT
>JAZUQC010000014.1:0-5182 GCA_045605525.1 Acutalibacteraceae bacterium | reverse complement strand
TATTGTCTGTCTATTAAACGGACAAATTACAGTCTATCGAGCTGATTAGCGGTTTGATTTGTAGGGAACGCATACCATGCGTTCCGCTGTGAATTTGACGATGAAAATGCATTATAAACAACAGGAAACCTCATCAGACCGTCGATTTGCTCGGAACGGATGATATCCCGGAACGGATGATATCCGTTCCCTACGGTTTGTGTGCAACTTCCTGCAAATCAATCAGTTTGCCATACTATAAATTTATTTTCCTTAAGTTGACGACATTGCCCTACACGCCCCGCCAAACCGCAATTTACAACATAAAGTTTTGTCTTTACTTTTGTTTATTTTTATCGTATTATAGAAGCAGTAAAAACAAAGGAGTACAGGTATGGAACAAAACACCGTGCAGATTCTGCCGGATGCCACGGCAAAAAGTCTGCAATTCAATAAAGACGGAAAATTCAGCATTATGCACCTGACCGACACACATCTCGACCATGACAACATCGAGGCTTCGGTGTGGCTGATGGCCGCCGCCTGCGACCGTGAACAGCCCGACCTTGTTGTGATTACGGGCGACAATGTGCACAACGATGATGATGCCGCTGTCACAAAAAAATACATAGACAAGCTCATGACTGTGTTTCAGACCCGCAATATTCCCGTGGCAGTTACATTCGGCAATCACGACAGCGAAACAGGTGCCATGAGCCGTGAAGAGCTGATGGCTTATTACAACACATATTCCTGCTCGGTTTCCGTGGATGAAGGTCCCCTGCTTTCGGGTTGCGGCACCTACAACATCCCCATATTGGCTTCCGACAGCAATGAAATGCGCTTCAACGTGTGGGTGTTTGACTCCAACGATTATGACGGCAACGGCCATTACGGAAATGTCAAAAAGGATCAGGTGGACTGGTACAAAGCCAAAAGCGAAACAATCGAAAAGGAAAACGGCGGCAAGGTATACTCCTTTGCATTCCAGCATATGATCGTGCCCGAAGTGTACGATGCACTCATCGAATGCAAACGCAGAAAACTGTATTCCTTTGAACACATCAACAACAAGGGGACCTATTATCACTTTGACCCGAACAGAATCAACTTCGGCACGCTCAACGAAACGCCGTGCAGCGGCTACGAAAATGACGGACAGTTTGAAGCGATGGTGGAACGCGGCGACGTGCTTGCTATGTTCACGGGGCATGACCACACCAACGCATTCGGTGTCAAGCACAAGGGCATTGACATTGTCAACTCCCTGAGCAGCCGTTACAACGGCGATGCATTCTCCTCGCAGTACGGCTACAGAATGCTGTTTGCGGACGAAAAAGCCCCGTCCGTCTACACCTCACGAGTGGAACACTGGTTCAATATGTTCACCGATGAAGATGCAAAAAAAGCAAAAATCAAGGGCGACACCTACGCCGCGAACTTAATCAAAGATGTCCGTCTGAAAGGACTTCGCGAAAAAATCTTTCTCACCCTCTGCCGCAAAGGCGGTGCACTGCTGACAGGAAGAAAAGTAACCTACAAGCATTAAAATCTATACAAAAATGCCCGTCGGATTGCTCCGACGGGTTTCGTTTTGTCTTCTTATTTCAGGAATCCTTCGAGGATGATTTCTTCTGCTTCTTCTTCGTTGAGGCCGAAAGTCATCAGCTTGAGAAGCTGATCATTGTTGATCCTGCCGATGGCGGCTTCGTGGATAATCTGCGCATCGGGATGGTTTGCTGTGATGGCAGGAACAGAGCGGATTTTTGCATTGTCCATCAGAATCGAGTCGCACTGGATGTGTGCACGGCAGGCGGCATTGCCGACGGCATTGGGGAAGAAGACCTGCGAGGACTCATCCTTGCCGACGGAACGGGAAATAATCTGTGCGGAAGAATCCTTGCCGTTGAGGTCGATGGTCATGTCGGATTCCGCAATCTGTTTGCCGTGGGTCATCAGGCGTTCGGTGACAACCAGCTTTGCGTTTTCGGCAAGCTGTGCGGTGGTTTTGCGTTTGGTGGAGTCAATGCCCTTGATCTGCACACTTTCCATTTCGCAGACCGAACCGCTGTCCATAAAGATCTGCGTTTCGGGGTTCATAATGCGGCTGCCATCACCGTCCCCATCGCCGTAGTGCTTTTCGACATATTTCACCTTTGCATTTTTGCCGATGAAGAAACGGTGAATACCGTCGTGGCGGCTTTCGTTGCAACCTGAATTGTGGATGCCGCATCCTGCAACAATGGTCACATCAGCCCCCTCACCGATATAAAAGTCATTGTAAACAAGTTCCGCGTGCCCCGTTTCGGTGATAATGACGGGAATGGACACGGTTTCGCCGACCGTGAACGGTTTTATGGTGATATCAATACCGGGCTTGTCCGTTTTGTTGGTGATGTTCACATTTTCCGTGACCACTCTGCCTGCGGCAACACCGTTTTTGCGGATGTTGTAGGCACCGTCTGTGGGTAAAAAGGACATATCTGCGATTTGGCTCAATAAGTTAAAATCGAGTTTTTCAAGCATTATCTGCACCCTCCTCACTGCCTCTGAGTCCGCACTTGCGGTCAAATTCACCCAACAGCGTCGGGAACACATCGTCCTTATTGCCTTTGGTACGAACTTTTCCGTCGGCAATGACGATGATTTCGTCTGCCAACTGCATGATGCGTTCCTGATGAGAGATGATGACGGTTGTGCTTTGGCTGTTTTCGTTCCTTGCCATGCGGAACGATTCCACAAGCATGGTAAAGCTCCACAGGTCGATGCCCGCTTCGGGCTCATCGTAAATTGCCATCATGGGTTCTCTTGCCATGAGGGTGGCAATTTCAATTCTTTTGACTTCACCACCCGACAAAGAGGTATCCACTTCGCGGTTGAGATAATCCATCGAGCAAAGTCCCACACGGGTGAGGAATGCACAGCACTCGTCTTCGGGCAGTTCACTGCCGTGGGCAAGGCTTAACATTCTGCGTACGGTCATCCCCTTGAAACGGGGCGGTTGCTGGAAAGCATAACCGATGCCTTTTTTTGCTCGCTCGGAAACGGAAAGATTTGTAATGTCTTCGCCGTTGAAAATAATTTGTCCCGCGGTGGGTTTTTCGATGCCCATAATCAGGCGGGCAAGCGTGGATTTACCGCCGCCGTTGGGGCCGGTGATAACATAAAATTTGCCTTCATCCAAAGACAAACTGACGTTGTCGATGATGCCGAGTTCTTTGCCGTCGGCTTCGTTACTGACAACAAAACTCACATTTTTCAGTTCTAACATGGGTTCTCCTTATATATAAATGATGTATTTTTTATATTTCACGCCCTTTTTCGGGCAGTTTTTTCCAAAGATAAATTGCATAGCAAGCTGCAACAACAAACAGCACAAGAGCAGGAAGAATGATCTGCACGGTTGAAACGGGCTCTTTTGTGAATACACTCAAAGCATTGACCGCACTGTGTGCAATGATGCAAGGCAGGAGCGTTTTGCCCTTATAAAAGACAACGACACACAAAAAACCGAATGCGGTTGCATAAAGCACCTGACACAAGGTCGGCAAAAGTGCCGCACCGTTCAGAAGATTGATAATATGTCCGATGCCGAACGTAACGGAAGATACGATTGCGGCCGCTTTCAGGCTGTCCTTTGCCATGGCGGTGAACAAGAAGCCGCGGAAAATGATTTCTTCCAAAAATCCTACACACAGCATACTGCCGACACCGAACACGAGTTCTGCGGTCGGTTTTGTGAAGTCAAATCCTGCAAACAGATTCACGCTGACAAGCAGACAGAGCGGAATATAATATAAAAATTGCCTTGCCCTGATATCCGTTTTGCACAGCCCGAACCGTTTTGTCAGTTTGTTTTTTATGATCCACACAAGCAAAAATACCGTCAGAGCAAGATGGAACACAAGCACGAAAACATCATTATGTCCGTAAAGTTCACCGATGCCCTGCACAAGAGAAGTGCCTGCAACATACAAAACAATCCAGAAAATTGAAAACAGCAATTCACTTTTTGCGTACAGTTTTTTCACCTTTTATTCCTCAAAACAAGTTTGCATAAACTGAATGCGTTTTGCGACGGCATTCTTTGTGGCGGGAGCACTCTGCACAATGTCATAGCCGTGCATGGTGCCTTTGGTTTCGTTGACCGTAACCGCAATGCCGGTTTTCAGCAAAGCATCGGCATAAGCAATTCCTTCATCATGCAAGCAGTCAAATTCAGCCGTTTCAACAAACGCGGGCGGTAAGTTTTCAAAACTGTCCGCTTCCATGGGAGATGCGTAGCAAAGACCTTTCACAGTCGGGTCAGGCAGATAGCCGTCCCACATTTTCACGTTCAATTTACTGTTCCACATGGGGGTGTCGGTGAATTTTTTGTGGGATTCATATTGCATTCTGCGGTCGGTAACAGGATAGACCAGAAGTTGAAATAAGGGTGTAGGTGCATTGCGATCCCTTGCCATCTGTGAAACAGCCGCCGCAAGTGCACCGCCTGCACTGTCACCGCCGACGGCAATTTTATTTTTGCAGATTCCGAGCCGTCCGGCATTTTCATGTGTCCACAGCCATGCCGCAAAACAATCTTCCGCCGGCATGGGAAACGGATGCTTGGGTGTCAGGCGATAGTCGACAAAAACAACTTTGCAAGGGGTCTGCAGACAATACTGTTTTGCATTTTTGTAATGATACCCTGCAGCACCGAAGAAGAATCCGCCTCCGTGCAGATACACAAGGCAACGATCCGTCTGCACCTCGCGGGGTTGCATGACAAATACACGAATTGCATGTCCGTCGGCACTGCAAAGGGTTTCTTCAGTTACTGCCATTTCCTTATCACGCAACAGGCCGGCAGGAGGTTGAATAAAAACATTCATCATCCCCGCCATACGGGCATTGCGGACAGGCGGTGCAAAATGCGAAAACGGAAAAAAAGCTTTGTCGATTGCATAAGGCATGTACATCACCTGCATTTTACATATTTCAACTTTATATTTTATTATATACAATTTGCATTCCTTACGCAAGAGGGAAATAAAAAAGTATTCCCCCCCCGCCCCCAAAATTGCACTGCTCCAATTTGTACGGACAGTACAAAAACACCCCCTATGGTGTTAAGTATTAAATTTTAAGCAACAAACTGATTTCGTTTTTCAAGCGGAGTCAGTTTTGTTTTTAGTTGAATTCTTTCATTGTTGTAGAAGTG
>JAZUQC010000013.1:0-30402 GCA_045605525.1 Acutalibacteraceae bacterium | reverse complement strand
TCTGCACAAACTTGGTTAACAAAGTTGATATTGCCGTTAAAACCCCTCTGTCACTTCGTGACATCTCCCCTTTCAGGGGCGACAAGGGGTGCTGTGGGTCGGTTTGTGCGAAACGGGCAACATCCCGACAAACCGTAATTTACACCCCGCTAAGTCGTAGCTTGTCTGTTTTTATATTAAAAAAGATACGGAGTCGTTTTTATGACTCCGTATCTCTTTTTATTGCTTATTGGAATGTTTGGATGGTGCCCGAATCAATGGCAGAAATAATCGAAGCCGTAACGGCAAAGATGATCGTTGTGCCGATCATGGGTAAATCCAAACTTTTTGAGGTTTTTTCTTTTACGCAATTGATGATAGTGAGTATCACAGTTGCGGCCGTCAACACCGGAACACCGAAGCGACCTGCCTGATACATCAGAATCAACACATTACGCAAAACCCAATCCAAGGCGATCGGAAGATTATGGATGAATGTCCATTGGAATTCCACGCACAAAGAGAGGAATATAAATAGAAGCAACATATATACCGCCCAGATGCATGTTGCGGCGGTCAGAATTTTTATGGGTTTTTTCATAATTACACCACGCAATAATCAAGAGTTGTAACTTATTTTAATCTTCACTCTTAAAACAAACTTTATTCTTACTTATCAATGCGCATGGAAATGTCAAATGCTTTGACAGAATGGGTCAGAGCACCGAGAGAAATAATGTCAACGCCTGTTTCGGCAACTTGACGTATGTTTTCAAGGGTTATGTTGCCCGAAGCTTCCGTTACGGCTCTGCCGTCAATGAACGCACAGGCTTCTTTCATCTGTTCACAGTTCATATTATCAAGCATAATGATATCAGCACCTGCCTCCACCGCCTGTGCCACTTCTTCCATGTCGCGTGTTTCCACTTCGATTTTAACGGTATGACCGAGTTTTTGGCGAAGAATGGCAACGGTATTTGCTATGCCGCCGCCTGCATCAATGTGGTTGTCTTTGAGCATAGCAGCATCGCTGAGGTTGTAACGATGATTTCTGCCGCCGCCGCAGGTTACTGCATACTTCTGCAATGCACGAAGCCCCGGCAGGGTTTTTCTTGTTTCGGCAATGCTTGCTTTGGTGCCTTTCACGGCTTTGACGCAAGCGTCTGTGGCTGTTGCAATGCCTGAAAGGTGCTGCAACAAATTGAGTGCCGTGCGTTCACCTTGCAGTAAACAGGCGGTTTTGCCACTGAAAACAGCAATCAGATCCCCTTTTTTGATTGCATCGCCGTCTTTGAAAAATGCTTCAAAAGTGAAAGTATCATCCAATAACTGAAAAACACGCATTGCAATTTCAAGACCGCAGACAACGCCGTCTGCTTTTGCAATAAAACGGGCAGTGCCAGTCTGTGTTTCAGGGATGACGAATACAGTGGAAACATCCATGTAATTGATGTCTTCTTTGATGGCATTGCGGATGATATCGTCAATGTAAAACTGCGGAATAATCATGCTTCATCCAACTCCTTGAGAATGATGTAGGCAACTGTTGCAAGCGACAGTGCTTCAAGATATGCCGTTGTTGTGGCATATTTGCCGCCTTTTAATCGTTTTAAGATGTTGTCAATCTGTTTTAAGCCGTAACGAACTGCACCTGCATCAGGCATCACAAAGGCAGCTCGTTGCATAATGGAACGAATCTCTTTAAAGATACCGTCGGGCAGGGGGGCACCGTCTGTGATGAGATTGACAGGCAGTGCTGAAACGCTGGCAAAACCGTTCTGCATACAGCGTTTGATATCTTCGGCGGCTCTGCGAGAATATACAAGGGCTTCCAGCAGTGAGTTGCTTGCAAGTCTGTTTCTGCCGTGTACTCCCGTGTTGGAGCATTCACCGCAGGCATACAGACGGGGTATGTTCGTTTTTGAGTCAATGTCGACTTCAATACCGCCCATCAGATAATGCTGACAGGGGAATATGGGAATCAGATCTTTGGTGATGTCCACACCGTATCGCATGCAACCCTCATGAATGGCGGGGAACCGAGCCCGCAGGAAGTCGGCATCCTCATGGCGGATATCAAGATAAAACTGATTACTGCCGGTTCGTCTTGCTTCCAGTAAAATAGATTTGGAAACCACATCACGGGGGGCAAGCTCAAGGCGTTCGTCATAACGGTCCATAAATCGCTCAAGGTTACAGTTGAGAAGGTAAGCACCTTCACCGCGGACAGATTCGCTAATGAGGAACTGTTCGCCGTCCTCGGAATTGAATGCGGTGGGATGGAACTGCACATAATGCAGGTCTTTAATGCGTGCACCGAGCTCGTAAGCAATACGAATGCCGTCACCTGTTGCACTTTTTGGATTGGTGGTGTATTTATACACTCTGCCCACACCGCCTGTACAAAGCATGCAGTAAGAGCAGAAAACAGAGCAGATTTTTCCGTCCGTCAAAAGATCGGCACGAAAACCGCTGCGAACTTGTGTCAGTTTTACAAGCACCGTGTTTTCACGGTAGTCAATATTGCTTCTTTGTTCAACCTGTGCCAACAGACCGCGAACGAGTTCCGCACCCGTGCAGTCTTTGTAATGCACAATGCGGCGTCTGCAATGACCGCCTTCGAGGGTTTTGTCAAGTTCGCCGGCTTCATTACGGTCATATTGCACACCCAATTCCATCGTTTTGCGAACGTCGTCAGGTCCTTCACGTACAAGTGTATCCACGGCTTCGGGATCATTTTCGTGTCTGCCTGCAATGAACGTGTCTTTGATGTGCAGGTCAAATGAATCGTCTTCAAAATCAAGCACGCAGGCAACACCGCCTTGTGCGAGGTTGCTGTTGGAAACGGTCTTGCCGTATTTGGAAAGAATGCAGACCGAAACCGAATCGTCAAACTGCAATGCACCGTACATACCGGCGACACCGCTGCCGACGATCAGAACATCAAAACATTTGTTGTTTTCGTACATATCCATATTTATCCAAGCTCCAACATACGGTCGATACTCTTTTTTGCCGCAAGACGAAGTTCTTCGTCGAGTTCTATTTCTTCACCCGTTTCGCCGTTGATTGCCTGCAACAGCAATTCGGGGCTTATATATTTCATATCGGGGCAGGTGAGGGTTTCGGGACACAGATAATAAAATTCTTTATCAGGGTATTGCTTTGTAAGGGTGTCTGCAACGCCGCGTTCCGTGCCGATGATAACAGGTTTGTCCGCTTTTAAGGCAAAGTCGATGATTTCTGACGTTGATCCAGCCATGTCGGCATGGCGTACCACTTCTCCGCGGCATTCGGGGTGTACTGCAAGAAAGGCATCGGGATGATCGTTTTTTGCCTGCAGAACCTGTTCTTCGGTCAGGTTGTCATGCACGGGACAATAGCCGTTCCAAAGGGTCATTTTTTTATCGGGGCATTGTGCTGCGATCCAACCGCCTAAATTACGGTCGGGCAGGAACAGGATTTCTTCGGCATTAAGTTTGCCGACGATTTTCAATGCACTTGAAGACGTCACACAGACATCACAGACCGCTTTGACTGCGGCGGTGGTGTTGATATAGGCGCAAACACAGGCGTCCGGATGTTGTTCTTTCCATGCGGTGATTTCTTCGGGGCTGATCATTCTTGCCATGCCGCAACCTGCATCGGGGGCGGGCAGAATGACTTCCTTTTCGGGTGCAAGAATCTTCACACTTTCCGCCATAAAGCGAACACCGCACATGATGATGCGTTTATTCGGCAGTTTTGCC
This sequence comes from Acutalibacteraceae bacterium, assembly GCA_045605525.1. Taxonomy (GTDB): domain Bacteria; phylum Bacillota; class Clostridia; order Oscillospirales; family Acutalibacteraceae; genus RUG806. The sequence goes on along the minus strand of JAZUQC010000013.1, from coordinate 26,674 downwards.
GCCGCCTTTGCAAGGGCAAAACTGTCGCCCGTTATGTCTGCAAGTTCGATGATTTCAGGCGGTTGATAGGTATGTGCAAGAACAACCGTATCGGTTTCTGCTTTTCTCTTTGCGATCAGATCGCGCAGTGCATCGTCCATGGAACAACATCCTCTCTCTTTGTATGTATATAGTATACTCTTTTTTTTCTGAATTTCCACCTTTAATCCAAAAAAATTGAAACGATTTTCACAAAAATCAAGGGTGTATTTTGGTGAATTTAATCAACATCGAGTGCTTTTGACAACTCTATTGTGCTGTAAACACGGTAATCGCAGGCAATGTGGTCGGAATTCTTGAATTCGTCAAACAGACAGGTCTTGATTCCCGCACTTGTGCCCGAATCAATATCCACATCGCGGTCGCCGATCATAACGGTTTTTTCAGGATCGAGGTTATACTTTTTGATCAGATACAAATTGGTATCGGGGGCAGGTTTGGAAGGCATGGTGTTTATTTCACTTGTGATGGCATCGGTGAAGTAAATCAGCAGATCATGCTGTGCAAGATAGGTCAGTGCCAGCGAGTCGCGGTGCGTGTTCAAAAAATTTCTGCCGCCGTTTTCGTGAATCTTTTTTAAAATCTCGGGAATGCCGGGGTAGGGGAGCACGGCAGGGGCGAGATCCGTTTTGCTTTCAATGGCTCTGAACAGCAGTTTGCACAAGGCACTCGGCTGATAAAAGTCATAAGCTGTGCGGAAGGATTTTTTGAAAAGATCGTAGCACTCCTGCCGGTCAATGTCTTTCTGATGAATCCGTTTGTAGGCTTGCATGAAGGCTTCTGTGATGTGGCCGTAAGAGTCAAACAGCATGCCGTCAAAATCCCATATAAAATTCTGTAAAAACATTAAATTTGCTCTCCTTTATGCCAGCCGTTTTCGTCTTTTGTGATGCGGAAAAACACGGGACGTTCAAGCGGATTTTCATTCGGTGAATGCAGGGAGAATGCCATTTTTCCGTCGAATGTTTTAAACAGCATACCATGCCCGCCGTCTTTTTCAAACAGCAGTTGCTCGCACTGTTTCCACGGGCCGAGAACCGAACCGCTTTGTGACACGGCAATGCCTTCTGCATAATTATGGTTGCGGAAACTTGACCAGAACATGGTCAGTTCCTTGCCGTCATTGTAAAGAAACGGGCCGTCGGTGACAATGCGCGGTTTGCCGTTGACAATGTCGTTTTTGTCGTATGTAACCCATGGGGCTTCGTCTGCACCGAACAGAGTGATTGCTTCACCGACGGGGTGTTTGAGATCTTCGCTGAGCTCAATTGCACAGATCGTACCCGTTCCGATCTGCACATGTTCATGGCAGAACACCATATAAGGTTTGTCGTTTTCGACATAGAATGTGCCGTCCAGACACATCCAGTCTGTCGGGGTGATGGGGGTACTCCAGATTTCATACGGGCCTTCGGGTTTGTCAGAGGCAAGAATCTGTGTGCAACGGTTTCTGTTTTCGGAATAGAAGGATGCAAACATATAGAATCTGCCGTTGTAGAAATGTACTTCGGGTGCCCAGAAATTTCTGTCTGCCCAGAAATCGGCAGGCGGGGTGAAGCATTTGATGGGATCTGACCATTCTTTGAGGTCTTTGGATGTATAACACCAGAAGCCGCCCGCACCTGACCATGCAAACTGACCGGGCGTGCCGAACAGGTAATATGTGCCCTCAAAGGGAAGAACAAACGGATCACGAATATTGATATCAGAACATTTCATGCGGACAACCTCCGTTTTTTATATATTATATTACACCGAAAAGGCAATGTCAACAAAACAAAAGAGGGCTTTTTTATCGTAAACACTTTTTTGATTGCGATGAAAAACGGCTTGAAAATTGATGCCGGGGACTGTATAATAAAAAGAAAAAGGGGGAAGTACAATGCAGAAAAATAAACAGATTTTTGTCGGCACTTACAAACAGGCGGATTCCCGTATGTATAAAACCGAAGCCGTAACTTGTTGCGGATTTGACGGAGAAACGGTTTTTATCGGCACAGCAAACGGTCTTTCTTTTGTGAAAGACGACACGCTTGTGCCTTTTGATACAATCTGCGGCAAGATCAATGCTCTTTTTGCAGATTCACAGCATACGCTCTGGTGTGCGTGTGAGAATAAGATTTATCGCATCAATGATGGTAAAATCATCTTTTCAAATAATTTTGCAAGTGAAGCAAGAGGTTTTGCAGAGGATGAAAAAAGGGTATGGATTCTGACGGCGGATGAATTGTTCCGTTTTGAAGACGGAACCGTGGTTCGTCATTGCAGAGTCGAAATGGGGAACGGCAAGTATATTGCCGCATTCGGTGACGGCGGCGTGTTTGTGTTCAACGGTAAATCCCTTTTGGGATTGCACGGCAAAAGACCGCGTTGGGGCGGTGTGGAGCCGTCTTTGTCTGCTATGCCGACCGATCGTGTGACCGCCCTCGCAAGCGATCGTTGGGGACATCTTTTTGTCGGCACACAGGACGGGCTTGCCTTGTACGACGGTAAAAGTGCATGGTATACATCCAAAGAGATCAAAGACCTGCCCGACGGGAATATCACAGCCCTTGCCATTGCCGCAAACGGAAACCGCTATATCGGTACAGACGGCGGTCTGATTCTGCAAAGAGGCGTGCGCAGAAGTTGTTATACAGAAGGCCGTTGGTTGCCTTCAAATATGGTAACTGCTGTTGGGGCACATCCGACCAAGGACGAAATCTGGGTCGGTACGGACAAGGGTGTTGCACAGATTTTCTTTACGGAAATGACCCTTTCCGAAAAAGCAGAGCACTTCCAGAGGATCGCGGAAAAATATCATCTGCGTGAAGATTATTTCAGTTATCGTCTGCTCAGTGAGTGGGGTAACATTGAAAGCGGTGCTGTGGAAATCAGCGACAATGATGGTCTGTGGACGGGCTCATTCCTTGCAGCCATGGCTTTCAAGTATGCCGTTGCCAAAGATGAACACGCACTCAATCTTGCCCGCAACGCCATGCGTGCATTGCTCAAACTGTTTACTGTGACTGACATTCCCGGTTTCCCTGCAAGAGCATACCGCAGACCCGGGGAAGATCGTTACGGCAACGGCGATCCCGAGTGGCATCTGACACAGGATGAAAAAGGCGACCTTGAATGGAAAGGTGAAACCTCCAGCGACGAAACCGCAGGGCATTTCTTCGGATTGGCTTATTACTATGACCTGTGTGCAGACGAAGCAGAGAAAAAGGATATTGCCGAAACAGTCTGTGCTTGTATGGATCATATTCTGAGCCATGATTATACCCTGTGCGATGCAGACGGTCTGCCGACCACGTGGGCGCATTGGGCACCGCATGAACTCAATCGTGTTGATTTCTGGCGGTATGAACGCGGCATCAACTCCTTTGAACTGCTTTGCATGCTGCGTGTTACCTACCACATGACGGGCGATGAAAAGTATATGGACGAATACAAACGCCTGATCAAGGACGAGCATTATGCCATCAACTGTATGCAACACAAGATGGAAGATGAGCATGAAAACCACATTGATGATCATCTCGGCTTCCTGACAACGGCAACCTATCTTCGTTATGAGGATGATTCGCATCTGAAAGCACTTCTGCTGACGGGGCTTTTGCATCATTGGCAGTATGAACGCATTGAGCGTTGTCCGTTTTTTAATATCATTTTCGGTCATTTTGCAGACGGCGAATGCTGTGACCTTGATGCCGCAGTGCAGGCACTCAAAGAACTGCCGATGTCGTTTGTGCATTGTCCCATCAAGAATTCACATCGCAAGGAACTCGAATGGACGGATGCTTCTCTTGCATTCGGCGGCGAGGTGCAGCTTGTGAATCCGCTGCCGTATGACGAAAAGCCTGTTAATAATTTCGATGACAATCCCTTCCGTGCAGACGGCAGAGATGCCATGGAAGCAACCCTGCCCACGATTTATCTGCTGCCTTATTGGTATGGCCGTTGGTGTGGATTGCTTGCCGCTGACGAATAAACGAAATATAGAAAGACACTGCAATCCGTTTGGACTGCAGTGTCTTTTTGTGGGTGTGAAATTTGTTATCTTTCTTCTCGGAAGTACGAAACACCAAGACTTGCGGGCGGTTGATTTTCACGCTTTTTGCGTACACTGATGAGGACCAATACGAGAATGGTTACAAGATACGGCAGCATTTTGAAGATTTCCTGTGCGGCACGGGGCAGATTGTCGATATACATATAAACAATGTATAAGCCGCCGAACAATACCGAGCCGAGAATGCCGAGGTCAGGCTTCCACAGGCAGAAGATAACGATGGCGATGGCAAGCCAGCCTCTGTCACCGAAACCGCCGTTGGACCATGTGCCGCCGACGTAGTCCATAACATAGTAAAGTCCGCCCAAGCCTGCGATGGCACCGCCGAGACAGGTGGCCGCATATTTGTAGCCTGTTACGTTGATGCCTGCGGCATCAGCGGTTGCGGGGTTTTCACCGACTGCCTTGAGATTCAGACCGACGCGGGTCTTTTTCAGGATGAATGCGGCGATGATTGCAATGATCACGGCAAGGTAGGCAAGGAAACCGAAAGACAGGAATGTTTTGCCGAACAAGCCGAGGTCATCTGCAAAGGGAAGCGGCTTTTTGAAGAATGCCGCTGTTGCATTCAGCGAAATCGTGGTGCCCGAATCGAGAATGGTGGACAGTGAGCCGCCGATGAAGGAACCAAGACCCATACCGAAGGTGGTCAGCACAAGGCCCGTAACATTCTGATTGGCACGAAGGGTGATGGTCAGGAAACTGTAGATGAATGCCATGGCGGCACTGGCAAGCAGGGAACAAAGCATGGGAACAAGAATGCACATAACGGCATTGGTCTTGTCGCCGTAGGTTTCCCAGAAATAGCCGCCGAGCACGCCCGAAATACCGCCGACATACATGATGCCGGGAATACCGAGGTTGAGGTTGCCGGATTTTTCGGTGATCATTTCACCGGTGGCACCGTACATAAGAGGTATGCCCGTGATGATTGCCTGGGTGATAAAACTTGCAAATTTAGCAATATCCATTTCTTATGCCACCTCCTTGTGCTTGTGTCTGAAGTTGACTTTGTAGTTCAGGAAGAATTCCGAGCCGATGATGAAGAACAGGATGATGCCCGTGATGATATCGGCAAGGCTCTCGTTCATTCTGAATGTGGTGGCAATCTGCGTTGCACCGCGTTCAAAGAAAACAATAAGGAAGGAAGTCAGTGTCATAACAGCGGGATTGAATTTTGCAAGCCACGAAACCAGAATGGCCGTGAAGCCTCTGCCGCCTGCCGTTGACGTGGAAACGGTGTGGCCTGAGCCTGCAACAAGCAACAAGCCTGCAATACCGCACAATGCACCCGACAGTGCCATGGTGCGAAGAATGACCTTCTTGACGTTGATGCCGATGTAACGTGCCGTATTTTCACTTTCACCGACAACACTGATTTCATAACCGTGTTTGCTGTATTTGAGGTAAATGTACATAATCACTGTCAGTATAACGACCACAATGATGTTGATGAGGTATTGTTTGCCGAACAGGTAGGGAAGCCACCCGGCTTTGGTTGCGGCATTGATGACACCGACGGAGTTGGAGCCTTTGGGATTCTCCCAATAGGTGATGAGGAATGCCACGATCTGCGTTGCAACATAGTTCATCATGAGGGTAAACAGGGTTTCGTTGGTGTTGAAATACGCTTTGAAGAAAGCGGGGATCATGCCCCAAACCATGCCTGCAAACAAACTGGCAATGATCATAATAGGAATCAGCAACCATTGATTGATTGTGTTGCCGAAGTAGATCATGCAGGCTGCTGTGGCGGCGGCCCCCATCAGCACTTGTCCTTCTGCACCGATGTTCCAGAATTTCATTTTGTAAGCGGGGGTGATGGCAAGCGAAATGCACAGCAGGATGGCTGTATTCTGGAACAAGTTCCAGATTCGTCTGGAGGTGCCGAAACAACCGTCAAAGAGGGAAGTGAAAACTTCAATGGGGTTGAGGTCCGTAACAAGAACAATGAACAGGGAGCTTAATGCAATACCCAGCAGAATGCCGAGAATGCGGACAAGAATGCCTTTCCATGTGGGCATGGTATCGCGTTTTGATAAGCGAATAAGCGGTTCAGCGTGCGGGGCTACGTGACTCATTATTCTTCACCTCCTGTTTTTGTCATCAGAAGACCGATTTCTTCTTTTGTGGTGGTTCTTGCATCCACGATGCCTGTTACCTTGCCGCCGCAGATGACCATGATGCGGTCACAAAGTGCAATCAGTACGTCAAGGTCTTCGCCGACGAAGATAATGGATGCACCGCCATTCTTTTGTTCATTGAGCAGATTATAGATGGTGTAAGAGGAGTTGATGTCAAGACCTCTGACGGGGTAGGCGACCATCAGTACTTTCGGTGCGGAAGCGATTTCTCGGCCGACGAGCACTTTCTGTACATTACCGCCCGAAAGTCTGCGGACGGGAGTTTTTGCATCGGGGGTGACAACTTCAAGATCACGGATAATCTTTTCTGCCAGAGTCTTCGGTTCTTTTCTTCTTAAAAATGCGGTCGGTCCCTTGCGGTAGCTTCTGAGCATCACATTGTCAATGATGTCCATGTTGCCGACAAGCCCCATGCCGAGTCTGTCTTCAGGCACAAAGGAAAGACGAACGCCGAGATGACGGATCTGCATCGGTGTTTTGTTGCGCAGGTTTTCCTGTTTGCCGCTGTTGGGGTCATTATATAGGATCTCCCCGCTTTCCAGCTTCTGCAAGCCTGCGATGGATTCAAGCAGTTCACGCTGACCGCTGCCTGCAATACCGGCAATACCGAAAATTTCACCTGACTTTGCGGTGAATGAAACATGACTGATCACTTTTGCACCTTCACGGTTGCGGCAGTTAAGGTCTTTGATGATCAGACGGTCTTCGCAGTCCTTCGGTTCGCTTCTGTCGATGTTGAGTTCCACTTTTTTGCCGACCATCAGGGCAGTCAGTTCTTCGGGATTGGTTTCGGATGTTTTGACGGAACCGACGGATTCACCTTTGCGAAGCACTGCAACGCGGTCGGAAATTTCCATAACCTCATTGAGTTTGTGTGTGATGATAACAATGGACTTTCCGTCCTTTTTCATGGCTCTCATAACGTCAAACAGTTTGACTGTTTCCTGCGGGGTGAGAACGGCGGTAGGCTCGTCAAGAATCAGAATATCGGCACCTCTGTAAAGTACTTTGACGATTTCAACGGTCTGTTTTTCGGAAACGGACATTTCGTAGATCTTTTTGTCAAGATCAATAATGAAACCATATTTGTCGCAAATGGTACGGATGTTTTCTTTTTCTTTCTTTAAGTCGTATTTACCTTTTTGTTTGATACCCAGAACAATATTTTCTGCTGCAGAGAATACGTCGATCAGCTTGAAATGCTGATGGATCATGCCGATTTTGTAGGTAAACGCATCTTTAGGGGAGTGGATGGATGCTTCCTGCCCGTTGATGTAAATAACGCCGTCGTCGGGCTGATAAATGCCCGCGATCATGTTCATGAGCGTTGTTTTGCCGCTTCCGTTTTCGCCGAGAATGGAAAGAATTTCTCCCTTTTCAACGATGAGGTTTACGTTTTGGTTCGCAATGATTTTGCCGAAATACTTGCATATTCCATGCAATTCAATAGCCGGTACGTTTTGTTCCATTTGTTTTCCTCCCGAAATTTTTTATTGTCGGAGCTTGAAAATGTACGCTGTGTTGTGTATATTTTCAAACCTCGAAAAAAACAACTTCGGGCGGAGCAGGATTGGTGCTCCGCCCGTGGTTACAGGTGGTTATGGTTTAGCCTTCAACAACAGCAGTGATGCCGTCGATGATGATGTTGAAGTAGGGAGCGCTTCTGAATTCGCTTTCTGCGAAGTGACCGTCGATGATAACTTCGGTGTCACCTGTATAAGCAGCATCAGGCTGAACGTCAGCAAGGTAAGAGGTAAGGACTTCGCCGTTTACGGTGAAGGTAGCGGTATCATAAACATGAAGTTCGCCGTTCTTGAAAGCTTCGATAGCAGCATCAATAGCTTCCTGTGTGCCTTCAGCAGCAACTGCAGTGTTGAGTTCGGTGAGTTCAACAGCGCCTTCGTTGAAACCGCCGCACCAGTCAGCAGCAATTTCTTCGCCCTTGACAACACAGTCGATCATGTAGGTCATGTAGGGAGCCCAGTTGATCTTGGAAGAAATAAGAGCAGTGGTCGGACCCATGTCAGAAGTGTTTACGTTGTAAGCAACGTTGGGAACACCGTATTCTTCACAAGCCTTGGGAGCACCTTCGGAGTCAGCATGCTGGCTGATGAGCTTGCAACCGCTTTCGATGAGAGCGATAGCCTGGGTTCTTTCAGCATCGATGTCAAACCAGGAGTTGGTGTACTTGACTTCCATGGTAACGGTCGGGCAAACGGATTTTGCACCAAGATAGAAAGAGGTGTAGCCGGAGATAACTTCTGCATAGGGGAATGCACCGACATAACCCATCTTTGCTTCTTCAGCAGTGAATTCGCCGTTTTCAATCATTTCGTTGAGCTTCATACCTGCAACGATACCTGCAACATAGCGGCCTTCGTAGATGGATGCGAATGCATTGTGGAAGTTAGCAATGTTTTCAACCTTTGCACTGTCGCCGGTTGCATGGCAGAACTGAACGTCCGGGCATTCCTGAGCGGCCTGAATGAGATAGTCTTCATGGCCGAAGGAGTCGCCGAAGATGATGTTACAACCCTGGTCAACAAGGTCCATAGCTGCTTCGTAGCAAGCTTCGCTTTCAGCGATGTCGCTCATGACGATAACCTGATCGTCAGTAAGGCCAAGGTTAGCCTGTACTTCTTCAACAGCGTTCATGAAGTTCTTGTCGTAGGTGGAGTCCGTGGGAGCGTGCAGGAAAATGAAGCCAACCTTGATATCGGAATAATCAAGAGCTACATTATCAGCAGCATCGCCTGCGGTTGCGTTGCCGTCGGATACGTTGCCGTCGGTTGCAACATTACCGTCGGATACAACATTGCCGTCGGTGAGGGTTTCGTCGTCTGCAGTGTTGTCGCAAGCTGCGAAGCAACCGATAACCATGCAGAGAGAGAGTACAAGTGCGAGAATCTTAAGGGTCTTTTTCACTTTGTTCATCCTCCAATGAAAATAATTTTGGACTGTTTTATTTCTTTATCAATCATTGCTTGCAAAACAGATGGAATCATCTGTCATGGAAGCAATAATTGCCAAAGACTGAACGGGAATGCCGGTTTCACGCAACAGCTTGCCGCCGTTCTGGAAACCTTTTTCGATTGCAATACCGAACCCGACAACTTCGGCACCTGCCTGTTCGCAAATGCTCTTGAGGCCCATGCAAGCCTGTCCGTCGGCAAGAAAATCGTCAATCACAAGAACCTTGTCTTGTTCAGTGAGGTATTTCTTTGATACGGCAACGGTGTAAGTGATACCTTTTGTAAAAGAGAAAACGTCAGCGGTGAATATATCATTTCCGACGTTTTTGTGATGCCCTTTTTTTGCAAACACAACAGGCACCTCAAAATGTTCGGCAGCGGCACAGGCAATTGCAATGCCCGATGCTTCCACTGTCAGAATTTTTGTGACGCCTGCATCTTTGAAACTATTGTAAAATTCTTCACCGAGTGCCTTGATAAGGCGGTAGTCAATCTGATGATTTAAAAAAGAATCCACTTTCAAAACATTGCCGGGAAGTACGGTTCCGTCTTTCATAATGCGGTCTTCAAGCAACTGCATTTTGCGAATCCTCCTTTTGTAAAAATCAAACAATGCAACCGATGCACTCTAATGCGATTGCATTATAATACAAAGTCCGAGTGAAATCAATAGAAAATACTTTTTGTAACCCTTGTTTCGTCGCTTTTCTATGTTTTTAACAAAGAATTTCACAACGCTAAAGCGGATTTATGGGTAGTTTGATAAAGAATGCAAAACCAAAAGTTACAAGCTTGTTACCCTTTGCGGTGGTTTATGTTGCCAGTGCTGTAAACGATGAATAAAAAACAGTAAATTCACCGTTCTCTTTGCGGAAACAAACCATTTGTTCATATTTTGTACAAAATTTCTTGCTAATAATTGTTAATTTTACCACCAAAGGAAAGGTTGCTTTTACTTTGATATTTATGTAAAATATAAGTTGTGAAACAAATGCGAAGCGCAGAGTATGTTTCGCAAAAAAAAAAGCAGAAAGGATCTTCTTACATGAAAAAGTCCAAAAAACTTCTCAGCATTCTGTTGGCTGTCGTGATGGTATTTTCTATCGTTGCCGTGCCCGTGAGTGCTGCCGTACCGTCCAATGTACAGACATTGGATGCACTGATTCAACCCGAGAATCTCTCCGGTCTTGTTGAATGGCTTCTGACCTCACTCAACAACAGAAAAGAAAAGTATGCAGACTCGGTTCTTAATTTTGTGTGTGCTTTTGTCGAGGATATCAAAGCGGAAGTTCCCGAAGGCAAGGATGTGTTCAATGACAACATTGCAACCTCCACCAAGGCTACATATGTTATGAACTACTTGGATAAGATGATTCAGGAACAGAATCTGAATGAAAAGCTGGGTGAAGATATTCAGAAAATTCTTGACGCTGTAAATGCAATTTCCTTTGGTGCATTAACAATTGACTTGAGTGATCTGGACGGTATCCTTGCTACGATCAAGTCTATTGACGGCGTTAAGGATATTCTTGGCGGTGACATTAAACAGCTTAATCTTGATAGTCTTATTATCAAAAAAACTCTTGGCACTGAAGCACAGTCCCGCAGCAAAACAGGCGACCTGCAGATAATTTATAATCTGATTCAGTTCCTCAAAGACAATACTTCCATTTTCAAAAAATTCCTTTCCGGTAAGCTCGATCTCGGTCTTATCGGTGATGTTGCCGGTGATCTGCAGGACACTGTTAACGGCTTTGCCGGCGAAATCACCATCATGATCGAGGACCTTGTTTATGAAAAACTGCTCGGTGCGCCCGACGGCAAGGCTTCTCATGCCGAAAGTGCTTACAAGGACTGGACTGTTGATCAGATGGCAATCGGTGCACTTGTAAAGATGCTGACGGATTCGGTTCCTGCCGATACGGACGAAATCGACGAATTCCTGAACAAGCCCGTTTATGACCTGCTTGCTTCCTATGGTGACCGTCTTTATGATAGCTTCCTGCGTGATATATTGCAGAATGATCTGCTTGGTGTTATCAAAAAGTATGCAGGTGACAATGCACTTGCTCAATATTTCAATCTGGACGTCACCTTCTCTGATTTTAATACGGACTTCGGTGCCGATGTTGATTTTAAAAACAACGGCATTCTTGCCGAAATCAACAATCTGGTTGTTGCGTTGCTTGAAAAACTGATTGCAAAAGATGTTTTCAATAAACTCGGCCTTGTAAAAGGCGGCAATGAAAACCTCAATGCAAACCTTGAAAAAGTTATTAAATTCATACTGCCCAGAATGGCCGCAATTCTGGATCCTGCTGAATTTGATTTCTCCATGTATACACAGGAATATGTGGCAGACAAGGAACTCCAGGATCTTGCCCCCGGCATCCTGAAGATTTTCTATCCCGGCTGGTTCCATCTTGAAGCAGAGGAAATTGATGTTGTTGAACAGATCGACACCATGGGCGAAGCCGCTGCACTGGCTGTTTACTATGCACTCATCGAATTCAATGAAGTGATGTTTACAACCGAAGGTGCTTACGATTATGTTTCCGAATGGAACAGCATGATTTTTGAAGCAGACGGTGTTACACTGAAGGATCTCGGCAACTCCGAATGGGGCAACATCTGCCTTTCCATGGCTGCGGATGCCGCAATGTTCGGTTTTATTCTCAACGGCGAAAATCTTTTCTTTGGTTGGACAATGGATGATATCAAAGCCGCCAAAGCTGATAAATGGACTGCCGAAGAATTTTTGGATGAAATTGCTGACTGGGCTATTGAAATGGTAAAAGGCATTCCCGCTGTTACTGATCATCTCAGCACCATGCGCGGAGTCTTGGAAAGTGTAAATAAAGAAGACCCCGGTAAGAATACCGGTGAAGGTCCCTTCTATAAGCTCAATGTTCTGCTCAATGAAATCCTCGACTGGAGCTTCCTGAACGGTGTTTCTTACGGTTCTTTCAATCTTGATATTGAAACTCTTATTTTCGACGGACTTCTCGGCAATCTCTATGATTTCGACCTTGCAGGCATTCTCGGTCTGTTTGCCGTGAACAACAAGCAGGGCAATGTTCTGAAGATGAACACCGTTCCCGCACTGCTTTCCATTGTTGACAATGTTCTGAACATTCTCTTCAGTCACACAGGTACAACGCAGAAAGTAAGTGTTCCCGCAACTTGTGCAAAGATCGGCTTTACGGTCAATGCCTGTACGAAGTGCGGTCTGTATCAGAGCGGTTATTCTGAAATTGCAAAGCCGGATCATGTTACACAAAGCGAAGTTCTGATTGCTGCCACTTGTGAAGACAACGGTCTTGTTCGCTACACTTGCACAAACTGTGACTATGTTCTGCGTGAAGTAACAATCGCTACCGGACACAAATACGATCTGGCAGCTGTTGAAATTAACGGTGTATGGTATTACGGTAACATCTGTGCAAACTGCGGTGACGAGGCCGGCGAACTGGATGAAGCTCCTGTTCCCGATTCTATTGTCATTGAAAAAAATCCCGATAAAGTTGAATACATCATGAACAGCGACGAAGAACTTGATCTGACAGGTTGGGTCGTGAAAGAAGTTTATGCCGGTGGTTTTAACAGAGAACTGTCCGCAACCGGTTATGAACTGATTGAAGTTGCCAACGGTCTTGATCTGACTAAAGCCGGCGAACAAACCATCACCGTCAGCTACTTCGGCTGCAAAGCCTCTTTCACAGTAACGGTTGTTGATAACAGTGAACCCGAATATGTACTCGGCGATGCCAACGGCGACGGTGTTGTTACTTCCGGTGATGCCCGTGCTGCATTGCGTCATGCGGTTGGTCTTGAACTGCTTGACGAAATAGGCACAAAGGCAGCCGACTATAACTGCGATGGTGTTGTTAATTCTACCGATGCCCGTGCACTCCTTCGTCTGTCTGTCGGTCTTGACCCCCTCGGCTAAAATGAATATCCTTTCAGGCTGTCCGCAAGGGCAGCCTTTTTTTGCCCAATGTCTTGTACTATAAAAGGATATATGATATTATACATATAATAGTATACTTGAAAAAACGGAGGAAATATGGAACTTTCATTTTTTGAGATTCTGAAAGTCATTCTATTAGGGGTTGTGGAAGGCGTTACGGAATGGCTTCCCGTCAGCAGTACGGGGCACATGCTGATTGTTGATGAGTTTGTGAAGCTGAATGCGGATGATGCGTTCAAAGAAATGTTCTTTGTTGTGATTCAGTTGGGTGCCATTCTTGCGGTTGTTCTGCTGTTCTGGAAGAAGATGTTTCCGTTTACACTGCACAAAAATGCAAAACCCGAAATCCGCAAGGATGTTTTTTCGGTGTGGTTCAAGGTTGTGGTAGCCTGCGTACCCGGTGCAGTGGTGACTTTGCTGTTTGATGACTGGATCGAAGCACATCTGCACACACCGCCCGTCATTGCCGCGGCATTGGTCGTGTATGGCATTGCCTTTATTGCTGTTGAAATGTGGAACAAAAAACGAACCCCGAAAACGGAAACGCTGGATGATATAACCTACAAAACGGCACTGCTGATCGGTCTGTTTCAGGTGCTGTCCATCATTCCCGGTACATCCCGATCAGGGGCGACCATCATCGGTGCGTTGATCATCGGTGTATCCCGCGTGGCAGCGGCGGAATTCACTTTCTTCCTTGCCGTACCTGTCATGTTCGGCTTGAGTGCCATTAAGATTTTGAAATTCGGACTTGATTTTTCGGCACCCGAACTTGTGATTCTGTTGGTCGGTATGGCGGTTGCGTTCGCGGTTTCGGTGCTGGTTATCAAATTCCTGATGGGCTACATCAAGAAGCATGATTTCCGTGCATTCGGCATTTACCGCATTGTACTGGGTGTTGTGATTCTGTTGTTGCTTTGCATCAGATAAAATATAATGAAAAACCACCGCACCGCCGTATGGAAAGCATACGGCGGTGCGGTGCGCTGTGGGATGTCAGAAAAGGTGTGTTGAGCTAAAAATGTGAATAATGTTCACATTGTTTGCCGGTTTGATTAAGTCTTAAAATCCGAACAGGGAGCTTTCATAGTGCTTGATGCCGCAATCGCAATATTGCTGCACACCGAACAGACGGAAAATGAAGTGCAGAATCTTCCAGAACAGCTGCATGATCGGGTTGTTGCTGTGGCAAAGGTGGTCGCAGTCGGTGCCGACAACGGGACTGTTTTCTTCGCTTGCATAAACCATGATGTCACTGTCGGGCATGGTGAAGCTGATGGTCGGATTTTTCAGATCTTCTTCGGTAAGACCTTCGGGAAGCCATGCTTCACCGTCTTTTTGCAACTGCCAGGTGCGGAATGCCGCATCCGAACAGGTCAGGGTCAGCACATCGCCTTTATAGGCATAATTGTTGTTGCTCACATCACTGCCGCCCGTAGCGGTAAAGGAAAGGGAGGATTCAGGGCGCTGAATCTCTCTGCGGATTCTGATCGTCATGGTGATATCGGTGTTTTCGAGCGCATAAATGCCCTCATTGGTGTCTTTGAGTGCAAGGGAGATGTTGTAATCACGGCTTTCGTCGGTTGCCCACTTGATTTTCTGATTTGTGGTAGTGCCGACCAATTCACCCTCAACCCAAATGTCAAACTCATCGGTCACGCTCTTGTTGTCGGGCTTGACGGTCAGTTCTTTGTTATACTGGTTGTAGCTTACGGCTGCATTGAAGTAGGTCGGTTCAAGGGTGAGAATGAATGTCAGCAGAGACGGCTCGTAGTTTGTGTCCTTGGAAGAGACTCTGACCTGATAACTGTGCGTGCCGACGGGAACGGGCGTGCCGTCAAGGGAATTGCCGTCCATGTCGAAATATTCAAAACTGTTTCTGTTGCAGTTGAGATACGGAGACAGGGAATAGCCGATGGAAAGGTTTTCTCCGAATACAGCACCGGGAATGGTGGTAATTTCGGGGATGATGTCGTTGCCGTCTGCGTCAACGAAACGGATCTTGTATTTGAGGTTGATGAGCGTTGTGTATGTTTCAAAATATTCAGCACCTTCTGCGGAAGGAGTGAATTTGATCTGAATGGAGTTGCTGCCTGCACGAAGGGCTGTATCGGGATACATGACCGAGAATGTACCGGGTTCGGTGGTCTCGCCGCCTGTGATCACAACGTCAGCGACCGTCATGCCTTCTTTGAAGTTGATAACTTCCACGGTGGGCTTGTTGATGATCAGGGACGTAATGCTTACTTTGATCTCGCCTTCGGTGGGTTCGCAGGCGGAAAGATCGTCGGGTGTAAACGCAACTTTAAGGATGTTGATGTCGGATCTCAACAGTGCATCGGGCTCAACAAAAGAGAACGTGCCTGCAACTTCCGTTTCACTGCCTTCCAAAACGGCCTTACCGCCTGTGAGCGTCAGTGTGGAACCTTTCATGCCGGGTTTGATGCCGACCGTACTTGCCGTAGGCAGTTCGGTGATGACCGCCAACGGACGGGTATAGGTGGAAATTGCCACATCCGCAGTCAGGGTGTTTGTTGCGCCCGGATTCTGATAGATGACAGAAAGTGTCATATCTTCAGTAATGGGGGTGTTCTCATCACAGCCATCTGGATAGTTGGCAACCCAGAATTTTGCAGTTGAATCATAAAAGCTTTTTGTGCCTGTCAATTTTACACTTGCGGTAAGCTGTTCCATAGCCTCACCGATGGTTGTGCCGACATAAACAGCAGGGATAGTGGGAGCCGTGAAGATCGCGGCAGTTACTTTGTTTACCTTGACCAATACATTTTCATAATAGGCGCTTTCATAACCGGTACCACTTTTTCCCTTCCACAGTGCGGTGACATAAGTGTCTTCATAGAGATACTGATTTTTTTCGCCTGAGTTTGCTTCGTCTATATAGAATTGGCCGGAGGAAGTAATATCGTTTCCGTTTTCATCAACGACCTTGCCGCCCGTTTTTGTGTAGGCTGTGTATATGGCAAGACTGTCGCCTGCATTACAGGTAAATGAAGGCGGTGTTACGATTTCTGTATATGCACCGTGAATGGTTAAACGATCCCATGTATAGCCTTCCATGAGAGCATCCTTAAATAGAATAGGCATAATTCTCACGCTGGAACCGTAGGTTTCCGTATCAGCGGGAATGAACTTATATGAACCGTTGTAATCACCCACGGTTGTGGGGGCGAGGGACGGATTTTGCCATTCAAAGTGTCCCGGAACTTCAAGTAAGTCACCCGTTTCGGGCTGTATGTAATATACCGTACCGCCGATTATTTCAACGGTGGAAAGTGCTTCACCGTAATTGATATCGTTTTTGGAATGTGTCGGCGGAATAATTTTCGTATTGCTTTTGTCAAGTTTGACGGTTGCCGCACTTGCATAAAACGGAACAACTGTGCAGAACATCAAAAGTGCCAGCAAAAGGGATATGATTTTTCTTGTTTTCATAAAATTTCCATCCTTTCAAAATAATTATTTTCTTGCCGTCGGGTTGCGGCAAGGCAGGGGTGTGTTAAAAAATAAATTTCAATAAACCATGCGGCATCACCCTTTTTGCGTTAAGCATATTTTTTAATCACTTATTCAGCATATTTATTTTTGAAATCCTTTTCAACGGTTTTTGACAAGTGCATAAAAATCGGGAATATTTGCAGGCAAATTACATTTATAGGGATAAAAGCACGCCCGTGAGCAATTCGAAGTGATGTCGGTTATAAAACTTTGTGATTTTTGAATTTTTATGAATTGTTGTGTATAGTCAGCGGACATGGGGCATAATTTTTTTATAAAAGTGTTGATTTTTTTCTAAAAATCAGTTAAACTAACAAAGGAGGATTACTTCGTGAATTGCGAAGAAATATACAAGAGGAGAAGCAAAATGATTGTATTAGATGTGAAATTGGATAATTTTTATGCATTTAAAAATTTCCATATGAACTTTACTTACCCAAAAAAAATTGTTGATTCGTATATTAAGGAAGAATATTTGCCGGACAGAACCAACTTCCGATATAAAAAAATCAATGTTTTATTTGGTGCGAATGCTTCAGGCAAAACTACATTTGGCATGATGCTGATGAAAATATTTAATTTCATTGACAAAAAAAATTATGATTTTGTAACAGAAGTGATTTGTGACCGTAAAAATCCGGCATCGTTTGTTTTGGATTTGGCTTCACAGGATAATGTGTTTTATCGTGTGGTATGTTTCATCGAACCTTGTGAAGAGGATAAATACACGAGTGATAATATAAAAATTGAAGTATATAAAGAGTCTATTCGTGCCAGAGACAGTTATGAAACATGTGTTGCAAGGATACAAGAAGTAAAGTTTGCACCGGCAGACAACTATGTCAGTGAATTGGAGAAAATAGAAGGTTTAGCATGGATGTTTGTATATCCCAAGGATAACAAAAGAATTCTGCGCTTGCCTGATAAAGATAGAAAGTTCAGAGTTATTCTTGAAAATATATTGAAATCATTGGATCCTTCCATTACAAAGGTTCAAACATCGAAAGATGTTAAAGGGGCATATGTTATTCATTTGCAGAATAAATCAATCATTATTCAGGACGGACAAACTCTGGATACCGATTTACTTTCCAGCGGCACAAAAGCAGGCATTGAAGTTGCCAATATGATTTCTTCCCTTATGCGAAAGATGAACAGCTTTTATTATTGTGATGAAAAATTTTCGTATATTCACAGTGACATCGAAAAAGCTTTGTTGTCATTGATGATTGATATTGTAGGACCCGGTGAGCAGCTTTTCTTTACTACCCACAATACAGATATATTGGATATGAATTTGCCTAAACATGCATTTAATTTTTTACGCAAAGACATTCATAACAACAACTGCCCGATTACTTGTGTTGAAGCTTCATCTTTGCTTAAACGAAGTACGGATTCATTAAGAAATGCAGTGGAAAATGATTTGTTTTCTACAGCCCCTGCTCTGGAGTTAATTTATTCTATCGGCGAATTGGTTGGCGGGGTGTGATGAATATGAATAATCTGAACATTCAGTATTTTGTTGAGGGTGATGATGAGAAAAAGCTTATAAACACTCTTAAAAATCAACTCGGCGTTATTCAAACCGGAAAAGTTCAAAAATTAAATGTTATTGAAAATAAAATCACCGATAACATTATCAGAACATTGAAAAAAGGTACAGTTGTTGTTTTGGTTTTTGATACAGATACGCAACAAACGGATCTTTTGAATTGTAACATTGCAAAGTTGAAAGCATGTAAGTTTATATCAAAAGTAATCACGATTCCACAAGTAGATAATTTGGAAGATGAACTCGTCCGAAGTTGTAATATCAGAAAGATAACAGAATTGTTGAACAGCCGTTCTAAAAAAGATTATAAAAGTGATCTGATTCGTGTTACGAACTTGGACAGCAAGTTGAAAGAGCATGAATTTGATATCAATCTGTTTTGGAGTATGCAACCCGGAGCACCCTATCAAAATATTATCAATGAATCTGAAATTATCAAGACAGTAAAAAAATAGTTTAAATTTGTCATATTAACAACAAACACAACAGTGCTTTTTTTCTACATACATTTTTAATGTATTGCGTGTATTGAAAGTGTGAAAATGCACCGCCCGTACTGAGAAGCCTTTTCTCTCAGTACGGGCGGTGTAATTATTTGCTGTTTCGATGGAGACTTTTGCGGTGGTTGCTACTTGGTTTTTCGCGGAATTGCAATATCGGTTTCAAAAATGCCGTTGCTGCGGTCATACTTCCAATCGTACACGCCGTCGTACTTGTCAAGCACCTTTTGCACAATGCGCAGTCCCATGCCGTGAAAGGCACGGTCTTTTTTCGTCGTGTGCAATTGTAGACCGAACATATGTTCCGGGGGGGGGGGGGTGCTGGTATTTCTTATTATGATACCGTCAAACAAGCTGTTTTTGGCAAAGACGGAGAGGGTGATCTTGCTGTCAGGGATCTGCTCGGCGGCTTCCACGGCATTGTCAAGCAGGTTGTTGAGGATTGCGGAAAGGTCGGGATCGCTGATCTGATGCAGGTCTGCAAACTGTACTCTTGCACTGAATGTGATGTTTTTTCTTTCGCAGATCGCCGCATATTTGCCGATGATCAGATTGAGCATCTTGTTGGTGCTGATGCCGACGTAAGATATTTTTTCAACATCACTGATCAGGCTGTCCAGATATGCGTGCATCGGGGCAACTTCGTCCATGTAACGAAGTTGTGTAAGGTGGTTTTTCATGTCGTGCGTAAAATGCATCTGTTCCTGCCGCGCCTGCTCAACGGCATCAAAATATTGGCGGTCAAGCTCTTGTTGCAACTGCAATGTTCTGAGCTCATACAGCTCGTTGCGGTTTTTGCTAACCTTGTCGTAGATGATGAAAATAACAAGACTTGCAAACAAAAGCAGGATCTGAATGCTAAGCATCAGCAGGCTGTGCACATCGGAAATGGGATATTTGCTCACAATAAATGCAAACAGCATATTGATAAGCAGAATAATACCCGGCAGCAGAAACAGCAGCCAATAAAACTCGTCCCGGCGGCTGTTGTTGAATTTCACAAAAAACAGCCGTTTGATGAAGATCATCACAACGGTGTACAGGAGCTTGCTGAGTGTGACAACAAACACATACGCTTTTTCATCGGTATACAAAGCATAAAAATCATCAAAAAACACCTGCCCGATGCTCATGATTATGATTTCCGTTGCAACCATGACCGATAAAAATAACACCGTATGCAGAACGGCAGTGACGGGCTTTGCCTCGAAGGTGAAAAACAGCACGGCAAAATACAGCAAAAACATAGCGATAAAATTTGCGGCAGGTAAACGGAATTGATAAATGATAAGCAGAATGACCATGGCGGCGGCAGTGGGGATGACCTTTTTTCGGTTCGGCTTTTGCGATGCAAAAAGGTCATCTGCGTATGTATAAAGCAGGAGTGCTTCAAAGGAATACATGATGATGTCAAGAAGCAGCTTCGGCACGGTTATTCCCCCTCTCCGACAAATTCCAGAAATCGTCGTTTGAAAACAGGCTGCATTCTGCCCGACACGGGAATCTCTTTTTTGCCGTCCGGCAGGCGCAATGTGATTTCCGTGCGGCTGAAAGCGGAAATGTAATTCATGTTCACAATAAAGCTGTTGTGCGGTACTGCAAAGACCTCAGTTGAAAGCAGGGATTTGATCTTTTTCAGGCTGTCTTTGACTGTATAGGTGCCTTGCACCGTGTGTACAGACACATATTTCAGGTTTGCTTCGGCGAAAATAATATCACGGCTTCCAAGGCGAAGAATTTGATTGTCCTTTGTCGACAGGGTGATCTGATTGTTGCTCATTTCCGAAAGCGCTTTGTCCAACGCCGAAAAAACACGGCTCTGCTCGATCGGCTTTTTCAGAAAACGGATCACGTGAATATCCATTGCCGCATCAAGATAATCCGTATAAGAGGTAACGACAATGATAACGCAGTTCGGATTTTTCTTTTTCAGCTGCGAGGCCGCATCAATGCCGTTGATGTCGCCCAATTCAATATCCAGAAATACGATATCAAATTTTTCTCCGCTGCCCAGAATTTCCTCACCGCAGGAATACTCTTTCAGCTCAAGGGGAATCAACTTTTTCTTGAAAAATGCCTCGATATACGGAACTATGGCATTTCTGTGGCTTAAAATATCGTCACATACGGCAATGTTCATGTGTCCTCTCCCGATTTTATATAATGTAATATTATATAGTGAAAACACGGTGTTATTCAATGCCGTGTTTCTGCGTTTGTTCCCGATTTTTCTGCATTTGTCATTATATCGAAAAAACACCGCCGCAGAAATACACTGCAACGGTGTTGTATCTGATATTTTATTTTGCGTTGTAGGCGTTGACCTGATTTGCAATTACTGCAAATTCTTTTACCATGGTCGAGCCTGCGGTGCCGCCGAGGGAAAGGATTTCGTCAGCGATTTCTTCACCGATGATGTGACCCATGTAAGCGAAGTAGTTGTCGGTTACAACATAGCCGAGTGCATCATTGCAAAGGCTGATGCAGTGCAGTTCAATGCCGTCGATCATTTCGGGCATTGCGGGATATTCCCAAACGGAGCCGTCCCATGTTGCGTTGCCTGTGATGTCTGCACCCCAGAATACTTCGGGATACAGTTCAACGGGGAATGTTGCAAATGCAATTTCGTGACCGAATTCAACATAACCGATTTCGGTTGCAACAGCAGCACTCATCGGGCCGATGCCGGTGCGATAGATCTGGTTGTTAACAAGTCTTGCTTTGCAAGCGAGTGCAAGAATGGTATTGGTGGGGGCAATGAGGAATTCGTTTGCAAGGGTGTTGAGAATGGGAGCCAGGTCGTTGTCGTAATCAGCTGCGAGGATGAGCTTTGCAAAAGCTTCACCGAGAGCCTTGGATTCTGCACCCATTTCTTCATGCTCGGTCATGCCTTCGGTTGAGTATTCAAGATTATCTCTTGAAACCTGACCGAGTGCACCCTGCACAACAATGCTGTTAGCACCGTCACCGTTTGCAACGGGTGAGTTTTCATTGATGTATTTATCAAGCCAGTAAATGTAGTCGGAAGAAACGAGGCCGTTGCTTGCACTGAAGCTGGTCGGATGGCAGGTGATGTTGATGAAATAGGTTTCATTGATGCTGCTGTCATCGGGAGTAAAGAGGATGCTGACGATCTCGGGGATGTCTTCTGCCTTCACAAGGTCACGCTTGTCATGAATGTAATAGCTTGCGTCGATTTTATCGTAGCTCATTGTGCCTTCGGTCATGTTTTCAATGGAAGCAATAACCGCTTTGATGCTTCTGTCAATGAACATATTCTTGAATGCGGTTGCACTTTCCATGCCCACCAATTCATTGATGTGAAGCAGGTTTGCGAAGGAGTTGGCAAGTATCTTGTAGATGGAGCCTGTTGCAACACCCTGTGTGTCGAGTGCGGAATGGCTGTGGGTTGCGGTGATGTTGATGTTTGCAACATCAATGCCGTTTTCTTCTGCCCATGCAAGAACGCCCTTGCGGATGGAAATGGTGTCGGCATTGGTGACACCGAGGGTGTCCACTGCTGCATAAACAACGATACCGTTGCCGGAGTTGTCGTCCATGGCAACGCTGCGGATACGCATGTCGTCATAAACACCCTGTGCAATGCGTTCGGTCAGGTCACGACCGAGGTAGTATTTCTGCTCGGTCAGATCGTCGGGAACAAGGCTTGCACTTGCATACCCCATGGACCATTTGTTGTTTTCGCCGGCTTGGGTCTGATAATTATCTCTGCCGTCCATGAAACCGTCGGCGGTGTAATCCTTTGCCCATTTCCAGTCGGCGGGATCGGGATAGATTGCCATGATGCCGCTGACAAGGGCATAAATAATCTTGTTGAGCAGTTCATAGAAGATTCGGTTTGCGGTTGAGGTGGTTTCCGTTACAACAACATTTGATGTGTCACGGGTGGGGACTTTGACTTCCTGTGTTGCAGCGACGCCGAATGCAAGTGTGAACACCATGCTCAGTGCCAATACAAGAGAAAGTACTTTTTTGGCTGTCTTTTTCATTGGTTTTTCCTCCTGTTTATTGTATATTTTTTTAATTTTTCAGGCTGTGGATGGGAGCGGGAATTCTACCTCCGCGGTGAATGAACTTTGCGGGGGATGCGGTTCGCAACGGAATGATCGGTGCATAGCCGAGAAGGCCGCCGAAGCTGACCGTTTCCCCGACATTCTTGCCGATGACGGGAATCACACGCACGGCTGTTGTTTTGGTATTTGCAACACCGATGGAGATTTCATCCGCAATAATGGCGGAAATCACTTCTTCCGTGGTGTCACCGGGAATGGCGATCATGTCAAGACCGACCGAGCAGACCGCTGTCATGGCTTCTAATTTTTCAATCGAAAGATTCCCGCTTGCAACTGCCGCGATCATGCCTTCGTCTTCGGAAACGGGAATGAACGCACCCGAAAGACCGCCGACATGGGACGATGCCATAACACCGCCTTTTTTAACAGCGTCATTGAGCATGGCAAGTGCCGCTGTTGTGCCGTGGCAACCGCAAACTTCAAGCCCCATGTTTTCAAGAATGCGAGCAACCGAGTCACCGATGGCAGGGGTGGGAGCAAGAGAAAGGTCAACAATGCCGAACGGAACACCGAGTCTGCTTGCGGCTTCACCTGCAACCAACTGACCCACACGGGTGATTTTGAATGCAGTTTTTTTGATAATGTCTGCAAGGGTCGAAAGATCGCAGTCACCTGCTCTTTCAATCGCGGAACTGACAACCCCGGGACCGGAAACACCGACGTTGATCACCGTTTCGGGTTCGCCGATGCCGTGGAAGGCACCCGCCATGAACGGATTGTCCTGCGGCACATTTGCAAACACAACCAGCTTTGCACAGCCGATGGAATCACGGTCTGCGGTCATTTCTGCCGTTTTTCGGATGGTACTGCCCATCAGCTTCACGGCATCCATGTTGATGCCTGCTTTTGTGGTTGCAACATTGACGGAAGAACAGACCTTGTTTGTATCACGCAGTGCATAGGGAATCACGCTGATGAGATTCTGCGCACCGACCGTGAAGCCTTTATGTACGAGTGCGGAAAAACCGCCGATGAAGTTGATGCCGAGGGTATCTGCCGCACGGTCAAGTGTTTTTGCGATTTTAATGTAAGCGTCGGGGGAGATGTTGCCGCCGATCAAAGAAATCGGGGTGACAGAAACACGCTTGTTGACAATGGGAATACCGTATTGTTTTTCAATATCCATACCCGTCTGCACAAGGTGTTCGGCACTTTTTGTGATTTTATCATAGATCTTGTCGCAAAGGCGGTTTTCGTCTTCACTCACACAGTCAAACAGGGAAATCCCCATCGTGATGGTGCGGATATCCAGGTTTTCCTGACGGATCATGCTGATGGTTTCAAGTATATCTGCGGTATTAAGCATGGTTTATCCTCCGCATCAGATATGGTGCATGGTGTTGAAGATATCTTCATGCATAGCACTGACAACGAGACCTCTTTCATCGCCGTATGCGGCAAGAATGTCAACAAAATCCGAAAACGGGATGGTCAGTGCATCAATATCGGCAAGCATGATCATCGCAAAGTATTCACTCAAAACACTCTGTGTGATGTCAAGAATATTTGCACCTTTGTCAGCACACAGCGTGCTGACACCTGCAATGATGCCTACATTGTCTTTGCCTGTAACGGTAATAACAGCTTTCATATATATTTCTCCAGTATATTCTTTATCATCTTAACATTTTACACCATTTACGGGAAATAATCAATAAGAAACAAGAAAAAATTCCGATACGTTGACTTTTTTTTCTTTTCATTGTAATATAGAGCAAACGGAGGTGCTCTATGCAGACTTTTGTGTGTCGCGGAAAGTGCTATTATAATGATAAAATATATATAATGGGAATTCTCAATGTCACCCCCGATTCTTTTTCGGACGGCGGCAGATTTTTTACTGTTGAAAATGCTGTCCGTCAGGCTTTGAAAATGCAGGAAGAAGGGGCGAATTTTATTGACATCGGTGCTGTTTCCACCCGACCCGGTGCATCGTTTGTGTCTGAACAGGAAGAAATTGACAGATTGCTCCCCGTGTTACGAGCCTTGCAGGGGAAATTGAAAATCCCGATTTCGGTTGATACTTTCCGACCTGCTGTGGCAGAACTTGCTTTGCTGAACGGGGCGGATATCATCAACCATGTCGGAGAATTTTCGGCAGAAATGGCAAAAGTCATCAGCAAATACCGTGCAGGCTGGATTGCCGTGCACACGGTTGGTGCATCTGCAAACGAAGTTGAATATCCCGATGGGGTTGTGCCGGCCGTGCAGATATTTATAGATGATTATTATATTAAAGCAACTTCATTGGGTGTCTTGCCGCAACAACTGATGTTTGATCCCGGATTCGGTTTTTCCAAAAATACCGCACAGAACAAAGAGCTGCTTGATAATCTCGAAAAACTGAACACACACGGCTCGTTTCTGATGACGGCGTTATCCCGCAAACGGTTTGTCGGGGAACTTACAAATGTAAAAGAACCTGCTGAACGGTTGCAAGGTACATTGTTGTTTGACCGTATCGCAAGCGAAAAGGGAAGTTGCATTGTGCGTGTGCATGATGTCAAAGAACACAAAGAAATGTTTGAAAGGATTTGACTATCTATGGATAAAATAATAATAAATAATCTTCATATATATGCCTATCACGGTGTCAACCCCGAGGAAAAAGAAAACGGGCAGAATTTTTATCTTGACATCGTTTGTACAGCCGATTTGGGTGCACCCGGTCAGACGGATAATCTGAACGATACTGTCAATTATGCAAAAATTGTCAAAGCAGTCACGAAAGTATTTACAGAAAATAAATATGACCTCATTGAACGTGCCGCACAGGTCGTGGCGGATTGTGTGCTTGAGCAATTTGAAAAAGTGCAAACCGTAAAAGTAACTTTGCGCAAACCCGAAGCACCAGTCAAAGCGGATTTCGGTTTTGTTGCAGTGGAAATTGAAAGGAGCAGAGAATGATGGCAATTGCATATTTAGGTCTTGGTGCAAATTTAGGTGATGCCGCACAGCAGCTAGCAAAGGCTGTGGATGCACTCAATCATGTGCCGATGCTGTCGGTGGATGCCGTTTCTCCGTATTATGTGACCGCACCTGTCGGCTATCTCGATCAACCTGATTTTATCAACCAGTGTGTCAAGGTTTCTTGCGATTTAAGTCCCGAAGCATTGCTTGGTGTTTGTCTCGGAATTGAATCTGCACTCGGCAGAGAACGCACATTCCGCAATGCCCCCCGTATAATTGATATAGATGTTCTGCTTTTTGAAGGACAGGAAAGGGATCGTGAAGAACTCACCTTGCCGCATCCGCGTTTGTTTGAACGTGCATTTGCACTGGTGCCGCTGCAAGATATATTGCTTGCTGACAGCATGTATGCACAAGCGATTGTGGGTGCTCTTGAAGCAGTCGATAAAAGCGGTGTCAGGCGGCTGTAAAAGAATGAAACTGATACCCCCGGCACCGTTTTAAGAAACGACAAAAAGAATTAAAAAAACTTCAAAAAAGGTATTGACAAAGGTCGAAAAATAGTGTATAACTAACGAGCACTGAGGAACACACCGAAGAGCGAAAAAACCGAAGACCGAGCAGGAAACCGCAGGGTGCGGAGAGACGCCGAACGGAAAGAGGTTTGAAAAGAGCTTGAAAAAACTTTTTGAAAAAAGTTTAAAAAAGTACTTGACAAACGCTTTGAGATGTGCTAATATAGTCAGGCACTCGCGAGAGGGCACTCAAGAGAGAGTCGGCAAGCGAGACACGGACCTTGAAAATTAAACAACGACTGAAAAAGAAAAACCCTGAGATTTTTTTGTAAGTTTAGCAAAACTTGCGACAGTAATTCTCGGAAGTAAAATTCTGGAATTTATTCAAACGTCAGTAAGACG
>JAZUQC010000012.1:0-40999 GCA_045605525.1 Acutalibacteraceae bacterium | reverse complement strand
AATAATGTTCAAATCAATGATTCTTTTACCCTCATGCGGGATGCCGAGGGCGTCATCCCCTACAGGATAAAAAACCAAGTCGGACAGGGTCGGAACGCATACTATGCGTTCCCTACACGCCCCGATAAACCGTAATTTATCATGCCCTTATTCCGCAATCTTGCAAACATCGATCCATGCGACGGGGTTGCTGAGCATTTCGAGCTCATCACAGGTCAGCTCGATCGCACTTGATGAGCTTCCCACGGCAGGGAAGACCGTGTTGAATCGTTTTAAGGACACGTCGAGGTACACTTGCACGCCTTCGTTGACCGCAAACGGACACACGCCGCCTGCGGCATGGCCGACTTTTTCTTCCACTTCGGCAAAGGGCAACATTTTAGCTTTGGTTGCAAACTGTGCTTTGAATTTCGGGTTGTCGATTTTTGCATCTCCTGCGGCGACAATGAGCACCGTTTTTTCACCGACTGCAAACGAAAGCGTTTTTGCAATGCGGCAGCCTTCGCAGCCGAGTGCCTGCGCGGCCAGCTCCACCGTTGCACTCGAAACGGAAAATTCCAGCATTTTATCGACATAGCCCTTTGTTTTCAGATAAGCTCTTACTTTTTCGATTGACATATTTTATTCCTCTTTAAAGCTTTCTTCGAAAATTTTTAACAATGCCATGTAGCCGCGGTGCTTGGCAAGTGCAACCTGCTTGATGCCGTCGGACACATCGGAATCAAGAATCGCCTGTATTTCCGCTTCCGTTTTGGCAATATGTCCCGTTTGGATGGTCATGTCATAATTGATGAATTGCTGCAAGGCTTCTTCATCGTAACGGTCATACCAATGGGCGGAATAGGTCGTGCGGTAGCAGATAAAAATATTGCGTGCGGCCTTGGGAAATTCCGCTTCTTTGGTTTTTCCCTCTTTGATGAGGTGCATCGCTTCATCCTGAAATCCGACCATGGCTTCTTTTGTTTTTTCTAAAAAGTAGTCCTTGTCAAAATACCGCATTGGCTTAACTCCGATCATTTTTTTGCTATTTTACCATACCAATATATAAAAGTAAAGAAAAAAGGTTTTTTCTTGGGTATAAATTCCTTATATTAAAGTATACTTAAATTGAGTATACTGTCAACATTTTAAGGTGAGAATATCTTAAAGTATACTCAAATTAAGATATTTTGGCGATGATTTTCTTGCGTAACAAAGCGAACAAGCATCTTGGAATTGAGGTCGATCCGGAGCTTCACGGCAAACTGCATCATATTGCAAAATATGAAGGACGATCTGCAAACGGGCAGATTTTATATCTGATTCGGCAGTGTATTCAGGCTTTTGAAAAAGAACACGGCGAAATTGATCTTACAGATAAAGAATAAATCACAAAAAAATCGGGGTCTGCAAAAGCAGATCCCGATTTATCGTTATTGCTTATTTAAAATACTTCACAGCGGCATCGAACATACCCATTTCGTATTCGCCGGGAACGTTCTTGTAAAGGAAATTGCCTTTACGCTCGGAGTGACCCATCTTACCGAATACTCTGCCGTCGGGGGAGGTGATACCTTCAACCGCGAGGGAAGATCCGTTGGGATTGAAGCGGATGTCGTTGGTCGGATTGCCCGAAAGGTCAACATACTGCGTTGCAATCTGTCCGTTTGCGGCAAGGCTTCTGATGAGTTCTTCGCTTGCAAGGAAGCGGCCTTCGCCGTGGGAGATCGGCACGGTGTAAACATCGCCTGCCTTGGTGTTTGCAAGCCAGGGGCTCTTGTTGGAGGCAATGCGGGTGTGCACGATTCTCGACTGGTGGCGGGCAATGCGGTTGTAGGTCAGTGTCGGGCAGTTTTCATCGGTGTCGATGATTTCGCCGTAGGGAACAAGACCGAGCTTGACAAGTGCCTGGAAACCGTTGCAGATACCGCACATCAGACCGTCACGGTTCTTGAGAAGCTCGTGCACGGCATCCTTGACCTGTGCATTGCGGAAGAACGAGGTGATGAATTTTGCAGAACCGTCGGGTTCGTCACCGCCCGAGAAGCCGCCGGGAATGAAGATGATCTGCGAGTCTGCAATTTTCTTGGAGAACTGTTCAACCGATTCTGCGATGGCGGAAGCGGTCAGGTTGCGGATGACAAAAATTTCGGGCTTAGCACCGGCTGCGGCAAGGGCTCTTGCGGTATCGAATTCACAGTTTGTGCCGGGAAATACGGGAATCAGCACACGCGGCTGTGCAATGCTGACAGAAGCGTGCGGATGTTCCTTTGCGGCATAGGTGAATGCGGGAACGGGAGTCTCGTCGGTCTTGATGTTGCAGGAGAATACGGGTTCAAGCTTGTCTTCATAAACTTTGAGCAGTTCGTCAAGGCAAACCTTTTCGTCACCTTTAACGAGTGCTGCTTCTTCGGTGGTGTAACCGACCAATGTGCCGATCATGTCGGCTTCTTGGGTCAGTTCAAGAAGAAGCGCACCGTAGTTGTAGCCGAACAGCATGTCATCAGAAATGTCTTCAAACTTCACGCCGATGCCGTTGCCGAATGCATTCTTCATGGCAAGGTCTGCAAGACCGCCGAGGGTGGGGGTGGATGCGGAAAGCACCTTGCCTGCACGCATCAGTGCGGTAACAGCATTGTAGTTTGCAATCAAAGAAGCGGCAACGGGCAGATGGTTTTCATCTGTTTCGGGTGTGACAAGCACAAGGCGGTTGCCTGCTTTCTTGAATTCGGGGGAGATGACTTCACTTGCATCACCTGTGGTGACGGCGAAACTTACGAGTGTGGGCGGAACGTCAATGTCTTCAAACGAACCGCTCATAGAGTCCTTACCGCCGATGGAGCCGATGCCGAGATCAAGCTGTGCTTTGAATGCACCGAGCAAAGCTGCGAGCGGCTGACCCCAACGCTTCGGGTCACGGTTGGGCTTTTCAAAATATTCCTGGAAGGTTAGGTAAACATCTTCAAACGATGCACCTGCACCGATGAGTTTGGTAACGGATTCCACAACAGCGAGGTATGCACTGTGGTAGGGGCTCTTTTCGGCAATGAAGGGGTTGTAACCCCATGCCATATAGGAAACGGTGTCGGTCGAACCGGTTTCAACGGAAACCTTGTTGACCATAGCCTGATTGGGCGTGATCTGATATTTGCCGCCGAAAGGCATTATGACCGTGCCTGCACCGATGGTGGAGTCAAAGCGTTCGGAAAGACCGCGCTTGGAGCAGGTGTTCAGATCATCTGCGAGTGCTTTCATGCCTTCTGTAAAGGTAGCGGGCGTTGTTTTCTTGAAGCACTTGGGAGCTTCGGGTGCAATGTCTGTATGTTTCTGTGCACCGTTGGAGTTGAGGAATTCACGGGAAATATCGCAGATGCAGTTGCCGTTCCAGAACATTCTGAGTCTGGGTTCGGCTTTGACTTCGGCAACAACAGTGGCTTCGAGGTTTTCACTGTCTGCGAGTTCTTTGAAACGGGCAACGTCTTCTTTTGCAACCACGACAGCCATTCTTTCCTGCGATTCGCTGATGGCAAGTTCCGTGCCGTCGAGACCTTCGTACTTCTTGGGAACGGCATTGAGGTTGATTTCAAGCCCGTCGGCAAGTTCGCCGATTGCAACCGAAACACCGCCTGCACCGAAGTCGTTGCAACGCTTGATAAGGAGAGATGCTTCCTTGTTGCGGAACAATCTCTGCAGTTTTCTTTCTTCGGGAGCGTTACCCTTCTGCACTTCTGCACCGCAGGAGGTCAGGGATTCAAGGGTGTGGGATTTGGACGAGCCGGTTGCACCGCCGCAACCGTCACGGCCTGTTCTGCCGCCGAGCAGAATGACGATGTCACCGTCAACGGGGCATTCGCGACGGACGTTTTCAGCAGGAGCGGCACCGACAACAGCACCGATTTCAAGGCGCTTTGCGGCATAGCCTTCGTGATAAAGTTCATCAACCTGACCGGTTGCAAGACCGATCTGATTGCCGTAGGAGGAATAACCTGCGGCGGCAGTGGTGACGATCTTTCTCTGCGGCAGTTTGCCCTTGATGGTTTCGCTGACGGGACGAAGCGGGTTTGCCGCACCCGTCACACGCATAGCGGCATAGACATAACTTCTGCCCGACAGCGGGTCGCGGATGGCACCGCCGATGCAGGTAGCCGCACCGCCGAAAGGTTCGATTTCGGTGGGATGATTGTGGGTTTCATTCTTGAACAGAAGAAGCCAGTCTTCCTTGACACCGTCATGGTCGATCTGCATTTTGACGGTGCAGGCGTTGATTTCTTCGGATTCGTCGAGTTTGGGCAGTTTGCCCTGCTTTTTGAGGTATCTTGCGGCAACGGTTGCAAGATCCATGAGGTTGACAGGCTTGTTCTTTCTGCCGAGTTCCTTGCGGACAGAAATGTACTGTTCGTAGGTTTCCTGCAACAGTTTGTCTTCAAATGTTGCACTGTCAATGGTGGTCAGGAATGTGGTGTGACGGCAATGGTCAGACCAGTAGGTATCAAGCATACGCACTTCCGTGATGGTGGGATCTCTGTCTTCACTGCGGAAATAGTCGCGGCAGAACATGAGGTCGTCTGCATCCATGGCAAGGGCATACTTCTTGACGAAATCGGCAACGCCGTTCATGTCAAGTTCACGGAAACCGTGCAGGGTTTCAACCGTTTCGGGAATTTCGAATTCGGTTTTGAGGGTTTCAAAACGGGCAAGGGAAGCCTCACGGGATTCCACGGGGTTGATCACATAATTCTTGACCGCGGCAATATCCTGTTCACTCAGGTTACCGTAAAGCATATAGACCTTTGCCGAACGGACGGTCGGACGTTCACCCTGCGAGAGAATCTGAATGCACTGTGCGGCGGAGTCAGCACGTTGGTCAAACTGACCGGGCAAAAATTCAACTGCAAACACGAATGCATCCGTTTCGGGCAGAGAGAAGGTGACAATGTCCATCTGCGGTTCGGAGAAAACGGTGTTGACCGCATAGTCGAACAAGTCTTTTTCAATATTTTCAACGTCATAGCGGTTGAAAAGACGGACATCCGTCAGGTTGGAAATGCCGAGAAGCGAAACTGCCTCGTTTTTGAGGGCATTGGCTTCGTTGGCGAGTTCTTTTTTCTTTTCTACATATACTCTGTAAACCATTGATAATCTCCTTTACAGAATTGCTTTCAGTGCACGCTGACCGATGTCAGAACGGCTGTATTTGTTTTCAAAATGTACTTTTTCGGCTTCTTTGTAGGCAATGGCAAGGGCTTCTCGGAGGGTGTCAGCAGTGGCTGTAACACCTGCGACTCTGCCGCCGTCGGTTTTGAGAATATCACCGTCGGCTTTGACACCTGCACAGTAAAGGGTAGCACCGAAATCGGCATCGACGGTAAATTCCTTACCCTTTTCGTAAGCGGCGGGATATCCTGCCGATGCAAGAATAACACAAGCGGCACTCTTGTTCGCAAATTTAACGTCAATGTCTGCCAGTTTGCCGTCTGCAACCGCATTCATGATTTCAAAAAGGTCGGTTTCAAGAAGCGGAAGAACGACCTGGGTTTCGGGATCGCCGAAACGGCAGTTGTATTCGATGACCTTCGGGCCGTCTTTGGTGATCATCAGACCGAAATACAGGCAGCCTTTGAAGGTTCTGCCTTCTGCATTCATTGCTTTGACGGTGGGCAGGAAAATTTCGTTCATGCAACGTTCTGCCACATCATTTGTATAATAAGGATTGGGAGCGACCGTACCCATACCGCCTGTGTTGAGGCCTTCGTCATTGTCAAGTGCACGTTTGTGATCCATGGAAGAAACCATGGGGATAACCACATTGCCGTCGGTGAAGCTGAGCACCGATACTTCGGGACCTTCTAAGAATTCTTCAATGACGATGCTCTTGCCCGAATCGCCGAACTGACCGTCTTCCATCATGGAAACAACAGCGGCGGTGGCTTCTTCACGGGTGGTGCAGATGACAACGCCCTTGCCCAGTGCCAGACCGTCGGCTTTGATAACGGTGGGGATGGGAGCCGTGCGAAGATAGGCGAGTGCAGGAGCCACATCATAGAAAACTTCGTATTTTGCGGTAGGAATACCGTATTTTTTCATTAAGTTTTTGGAGAAGATCTTGCTGCCTTCGATGATGGCCGCATCCTTCTTCGGACCGAAGCACTTGACGCCGATTTCTTCCAGTGCATCCACAGCACCGAGCACAAGCGGATCGTCGGGTGCCACAACAGCGAAGTCGATTGCGTTTTCTTTTGCAAATTTGACAATACCGTCAATGTCCTTTGCACCGATGGGCACAAGAGTGGCTTCCGTCTTCATTCCGCCGTTGCCGGGCAAGACAAAGATTTCGCCGATTTCTTTATTTTCACGCAGTTTTTTCAGCAACGCATGTTCGCGTCCGCCGCTGCCGATGAGCATTACTTTTTTCATCTTTTTTACCTCAATGGTGGAACAGTCTCATGCCGGTGAATGCCATTGCCATGCCGTATTTGTCGCAAGCGGCAATAACGTCTTCGTCACGCTTGCTTCCGCCGGGCTCTGCAATGTAGCTGACACCGCTTCTCTTTGCACGTTCAATGTTGTCATCAAACGGGAAGAAAGCATCCGAGCCGAGGGAAACGCCTGTGATGTGGGACAGATATTCTTTCTTTTCTTCAGCCGTGAAGCGGGCAGGCTGTTCTGTAAACCATTTCTGCCAGTTGCCGTCAGCGAGAACCACATCATCGTCTTCGGACAGGTAAATGTCAATGCAGTTGTTTCTGTCGGGTCTGCCGACTTCGGCACGGAAGGGCAGGGACAACACCTTTTCACTCAGGCGAAGATGCCACAGGTCTGCCTTGTTACCTGCAAGGCGGGTGCAGTGCACACGCGACTGCTGACCGGCACCCACACCGATTGCCTGACCGTCGACTGCGAAGCAAACGGAGTTGGACTGGGTATATTTAAGAGTAATAAGAGCAATAATCAGGTCGCGCTTTGCACTGTCGGGCAGTTCCTTGTTGGCGGTCACGACATTGCCGAGAAGTGCTTCGTCAATGCGGAAATTATTTCTGCCCTGTTCGAATGTGATGCCGAACACCTGCTTGCGTTCGATTTCGGCGGGAACATAATCGGGATCAATTTTTACGATATTGTATGTGCCGTTGCGCTTGGTTTTGAGAATTTCGAGTGCTTCGTCGGTGTAACCGGGGGCAATGACGCCGTCAGAAACCTCACGCTTGATGATGAGGGCTGTTGTTTTGTCACAGACATCACTCAGAGCGATCCAGTCACCGAAAGAAGACATACGGTCACTGCCTCTTGCTCTTGCATAAGCACAGGCAAGGGGGGAATCATCAAGTCCTTCAATATCATCCACAAAGCAAGCCTTTTTCTGTGCATCGTTGAGTTTGACACCGACAGCCGCACCTGCGGGGCTGACATGCTTGAAAGAAGTAGCTGCAGGCATTCCGAGAATGTCTTTGAGTTCTTTAACAAGCTGCCATGCGTTGAAAGCATCCAGGAAGTTGATGTAACCGGGTCTGCCGCAAAGGATTTCTACGGGCAGATCGCTTCCGTCTTCCATGAAAATGCGGGAAGGTTTCTGATTGGGGTTACAGCCGTATTTGAGTTCAAATTCGTTCATGTCAATCTCCTTCAGTTGTTTTTATTATAAATCTTGGTTTCGGCTTCGCCTGTTGCAAGGTCAACGTAACGCACGAACAGAGAAATCTTGTTGTCAGCGTTGAGGTTATTCCATACAACTTCTGCAAATTCGTTCATATCGTCGAAGGTTGCAATTCTTTCTGGTTCACCCGAGAAGGTCGGAATGGGATTGCCGTCATGGTCATAGGTGTGAATGAAATGACCGACACCTGCAAGGGGTGCATAATCAAAAGTGAAGCGGTTGCAGGCAGAGCCTTCGGCATCAGCACTCTTAAGAATGCTCATGGAATAGTTGAAGCCGTCTTCAAAATCGAGCAGAACGCTGATTCTCGGGGTCCAGTTGGGGCCGTCGGGCTCAAAGCAGCGGGTTGCAAGTGCGGCTGAGAAGGTCTTGCCTTCGCTCATAAGATCATAAACGGTATCGGTCTGATCGCCGTTGGTAACGATGAGTTTATTGCCGAGCTTGCGTACAGCCGCATAAATGATGAGAGAGGGGTCTTCGACCTTGCTTGCATCAAAGGGTTCTGTATACAGTTCGCCGTTGTCCTTGAGAGAGAACACGCGATTGCGGGAATTGGCACTTCTGCCCATGATGAAATAAGCGGTGACAGCCTTCTTGCCGTCCGGGGTGAGGCCTGCAATGATGCCTCTGCCGGGATATGTGTTTTCGCTCAGCAGTTTGCCGATGCAATTTTTTTCGTATGCCATTTTTTATTCTTTCCTTTCACGGATGGTTTTGCTTACAAGCTGTGCCGCCGCGGGCAGCAGATGCCATTCAGCCTGCTCCATCACTCGTTTTTGTAAAATTTCGGGGGTGTCACCGTCGCAGATTTCCACGGCCCTCTGCAGAATGATTTTTCCGCCGTCGGGAATTTCGTTGACAAAGTGCACCGTAGCACCCGTAACCTTGACGCCGTAGTTGAGAGCTGCTTCATGGACTCGCAGTCCGTAAAAACCTTCGCCGCAGAACGACGGAATCAAAGACGGATGCACATTGATAATGCGTTCGGGGTAACGGTTTGTAAAATCTGCCGACAGAATGCACATGAAGCCTGCCAGAATAATCAGTTCAATGCCTGCTTCTTCAAGTGTTGTCACGAGGTCTTTTTCGAAGTCCTCTCTCGTTCTGCCCTTTTTCGGAACAACAACACCTTTGACTCCTGCATTTCTTGCTCTCTCGAGTGCGTATGCTTCGGGGTTGTTGGAAACCACAAGCACCACTTCGCCGTCGGTGATTTTTTCGTCACGCTGTGCGTCCAGAATGGCTTGTAAATTTGTGCCGCCGCCGCTGACGAGGACGGCAATTTTTGTTTTCGGTATGTTGTTCATGTTAAATCAACTGCACCTTTTCTTCGCCCTTGACAACTTCGCCGATGATGTAGGCATCTTCGCCGTTTGCATGCAGGATTTCGAGAGCCTTGTCTGCATCTTCTTTAGCGACCACACAGCTCATGCCGACACCCATGTTGAAGGTGTTGAACATATCTCTTTCGCTGATGTTGCCGGTTTTTGCAAGGAGATTGAAAATGGGAAGCACACGGACTGCACTCTTTTCGATCTTTGCACAGAATCCGTCAGGAATGGAACGCGGAATATTTTCATAGAAGCCGCCGCCCGTGATGTGAGAAACAGCCTTGACTTTGACTGCATCAAACAGTGCAGTCATGGGCTTGACATAAATTTTGGTGGGGGTCAGCAGGGTTTCGCCGAGACCTTTGCCGCCGAGTTCTTCAATGGGAGAAACAAGGTCGGTGTTTTCTACATCGAAAACTTTACGGACGAGAGAGAATCCGTTGGAATGAACACCCGAGGAGGGCAGAGCGATAATAACATCGCCTTCGACCATGGATTTGTTGTCAAGAATCTTATCCTTATCGACAATACCCACTGCAAAACCTGCAAGGTCGTATTCGTCAACGGGATAGAAGCCGGGCATTTCAGCCGTTTCACCGCCGATGAGTGCGGCATCCGACTGTACGCAACCTTCCGCTACACCTGCCACGATTTGTGCAATGCGTTCGGGAATGTTCTTGCCGCAGGCAATGTAGTCAAGGAAGAACAGCGGTTTTGCACCGCAGCAGATAACATCGTTGACGCACATGGCAACGCAGTCAATGCCGACCGTGTCATGCTTGTCCAGCAAAAATGCGATTTTGAGCTTTGTGCCGACACCGTCCGTACCGGAAACAAGAACGGGTTTGGCATAACCTTCGGGCAATGCAAACAGACCGCCGAAACCGCCGACATCGGAAACAACACCGTTTGTCAGCGTGCGTGCAATGTGGGTCTTCATCAGTTCAACTGCTTTGTAGCCTGCTGTAATATCAACACCGGCTGCTGCATAACTTTCGCTTCTTGAATTTTCAATCATTTTTCTTTCGTCCTTTCTCAACCCTTGCCGTTCCAGCAATAGGTGCAAATATTTTCTTTGGGAAGCCCGATGGCTTTTGTTAAATTTTCAATGGATTGGTATTCGAGAGATGCAAAATGGAGTTTTTTGCAGATGGCCTCACGCAGCTTTCTGCCGCGTTCGGTGGTCGGATCTGCGTATTCTTCAATATATCTGTCGCCTTCCTCACCCTCGAGCTCACGGATGGTCTGACGCGCAATCAGGTCAAGGTCAGAATTGCTTCTGGAGAAGTTGAGGTATTTACATCCGTACATAATGGGGGGACAGGCAGAGCGGATGTGTACTTCCTTTGCACCGTTTTCGTACAGAAAATCAACCGTTTCTCTCAACTGTGTTCCTCTGACAATACTGTCGTCCACGAACAACAGCTTTTTGCCTTCAATGAGGTCATGGATGGGAACAAGTTTCATTTTTGCCACGCGGTTGCGTTCCTGCTGATTCTGCGGCATGAATGAACGCGGCCAGGTAGGTGTGTATTTGATGAAGGGTCTTGCAAATGCAATACGGCTTGCGTTTGCATAACCGATGGCATGGGGGGTACCCGAATCGGGAACACCGCAAACGAAATCGACAGCAGGCATGATGTTGTGTTCTTTTTCGTATTCTGCCATGATTTCGCCGTTGCGTGTACGCATACATTCAACATTGATGCCTTCATAAACGGAAGTCGGATACCCGTAGTAAGACCAGAGGAATGCACAGATCTTCATTTCTTTGCGGGCAGGGGAGATGACTTCACAGCTGTCGCTTGTAAGTCTTACAATTTCACCCGGGCCGAGTTCTTTGTAGTTCTCATAACCCAATTTATAGTAAGCGAACGATTCAAAAGAAACGCAGTAGCCGTCTTCTCTTTTTCCGATGAGAATGGGCAGTCTGCCGAGTTTGTCACGGGCGGCAAGAATGGAACCGTCCTCTTTGAGAATCAGGATGGATGCCGT
Source organism: Acutalibacteraceae bacterium (assembly GCA_045605525.1). Taxonomy (GTDB): domain Bacteria; phylum Bacillota; class Clostridia; order Oscillospirales; family Acutalibacteraceae; genus RUG806. The sequence continues at coordinate 30,043 of JAZUQC010000012.1, read as the reverse complement.
GCCGTCAATCTGTTGCTGAGCAAAGCGGATGCCTTCGCAGAAATCACTTTTCTGGTTGATGAGAGCCGCAACAAGCTCGGTGTTGTTGATTCTGCCGCCGCTCATGGCACCGAAATGGCCGCCGCTGAACGAAAGAAAATTGCTGATCAGCTGTTGGGCATTGTTGATGATGCCGATGGTGCAGATGGCATATGTTCCCAGATTGGAACGAATCAGCATCGGCTGCGGGTCGGAATCGGAAATAATACCGATGCATGAGCCGCCGCTCATTTCTTCAAGTGTGTCTTCAAACTTGGTACGGAACGGCGAATTCTCAATGTTGTGAATTTCACGTTGAAAACCATCTTTGGGGTTGTAGGCCGCCATGCCGGCTCTGCGTGTGCCTAAGTGTGAATGGTAATCTGTTCCGAAAAAGACATCTAAAATGCAGTCATTTTTCGAAACAGCGCCGAAAAATCCTCCCATTATATTCCTCCTCTTTTTGAAAAAAGTATATTAAATAAATGAAAAAAAGACGGAAAATCCGCCTTTTTGTGTTTTATGAATTATATTTCGCCGCAACAGCCGAATCTTTTGCAAGTACGTTTTCGGTAGCCTTTGCACGCGATGCCTGCAGACGGTCTGCAAGGGTATCATCGGTAATGCTGAGAATTTCAATTGCGAGCAAAGCGGCATTGGCAGCACCGTCAATGGCAACCGTTGCAACGGGAATGCCTGCGGGCATCTGCACGGTAGAAAGAAGTGCATCCAATCCGTCGAGCGTGGCGCTTTTTACGGGGATACCGATAACGGGAAGCGTTGTGTTTGCCGCAAAAGCACCTGCAAGATGTGCGGCTTTGCCTGCGGCACAAATAATCGCACCGAAGCCGTTGGCTCTTGCGTTGAGGGCAAATTCTCTTGCCTGTTCGGGTGTTCTGTGTGCGGAAAAAACGTGCACTTCGGTGGGAACATCATACTCTTTGAGTGTGGTGATGGCTTTTTCAACGACCGGCAGATCGCTGTCCGAACCCATGATAACGGCAACTTTTTTCATCTTCAAATCCTCCGAATTTTTTTAATAAAAAAACAGCCTGCCCCTTTTTTGAAGGGGTAGACTGCCCAGACGGTCGGCTACAGACTGTAAAAAATCTGCTTCCTTGCGGTCGATTCCGCATTTTTTCCGTCGGTCACAGTCAGTCTTTGAATTGTTTGTTGCCATTATAACATAAATATAAATAGCGGTCAAGCGGAAAAGCCGTTTTTCTTTTGACAAAAAAAGTTAAAAAATACATATTGTTTTTGTGCATTCCCTAAATTTTCTGTTGCAAAATCCGTTAGATTTCGTTATAATAAAAGCAGCATTTTGTTCTTAAAAAAAACGGAGGCTTTTTTTATGGCAAAGAAACAAGCAAAACCCGAAAACAGCCAGACTGTTTACAACCGACGTTTTGTCGGCAAGCTCGAAAGAGTCGGATATGTTCTCAATGACTCGGCGGCGAGCCTGAATATCAACGATTTCAACGACCGTTATATTTACGACGTTGTCGGCATCAGTTTCAACTACCTTGCCATTCAGAACATTGTTGCAACAGTATGGGACACGATCAACGATACCTTCATCGGTGTTATTGTTGAACGTACTCGAACCCGGTGGGGAAAATTCCGTCCCTATCTTCTGCTCGGACAGTTCCCGTTGACCATCCTCGGTATGTGGAAATGGCTCATTCCGTTTATTTTTCCGAACACACCGGCAACCTATCTGCCGAAATGGATCTTTTATTTCGCAATGTCTATCATTACCGAAACCGCAGGTACATTCACATCCATTGCACATGCGGGCTTCATGTCTACCATCACCCCGGACCCTGTTGAACGAACAGGACTGATTGCACTCGCCAATGTGGTATCGCACATCTTTGAAGACGTGCCCAAACAGATTTTCGGTATTTTGTATGACCTGGTCATTGCAGGAAAACTGAAAATCCCGATGCCAAATCTCTTTGCAGGCTTTGCAATTCCGTGTGCACTGCTGTCTGCCGGATTCATGCTGTTTTTCTTCCTGAATACCCGTGAACGTGTTATGCAGACCATCACAAAGCCGAGCATTATGCAGGGACTCAAGGCAATTATTACCAACAAACCGATGCTCATCAATGCGCTTTCCTCGTTCCTGTCGGGCTTCAGCATCGGCCAAAGCCGCAGCAATTACTACATAGATGTTTTAGGCTCTATTACGCTGAAAACCATTGTCGGCATTCCTGCATTCCCCATCAAGTTCATCAGCTACAGCTTTGTTGCACCATTGCGTAAGCGTTTCTCCACAAAAGCACTCTGGATTTTCGAGGATATGTGGACGGATATGCTCTGGTTGGTGGTATGGGGAATCGGCTCCATCAACGGCAATTTCAAAAAGCGTTCGGTTATGCTTCCTGTCTTCTGCATTGAAGAAATTTTTGAAATGTGCATTTACGGACTGCGCCGTATTATCCCCGCTGAGATCGACAATGAATCCATGGACTACTGCGAATGGAAAAACGGCTACCGTGCAGAAGCAATGACGGGTGTTACCAAAGCCCTCATCGCAAAGCTGCAGGCTGCTGTTATGGGCAGTGTCAACAATATTGTCATGGGTAAGATCGGCTATATGCAGGGTCAGACCATCGGTACCCAGACCGACAAAACCAAGTGGTGGATATTCGCCCTGGGTACGGGTATTCCGATCATCTCAAGTAGTCTCGGCATCATTCCGAAGTTCTTCTATCCGCTGTCTGCCGAAAAACGTATGAAGATGTATAAGGAGCTCAAGGAACGCCGCGAAGGTGTTGCACATATCATGAATGCAGCCGGTGCGGATGCAGCCGAAGAGCTTGCAAGACAAGAAAAAGAAATCATGAAATAAACAACCAAAGAATAACACAGCCACAGATTGAGATTTCTGTGACTGTGTTTTTTTTGTCTTATTTTTCTTTTTTGCCGACTTTTTGCACAAAACCGATTATCTGCCCCGACAGCACCACCGTCAGCAGGGAATATGCGATTCTTTTTAAAGGAATATAGGACAGTGACAACAGCAGTGTCAGCAGGTCGGATGCCAGATACACCCATTGTATTTTGATTTTAAACTTCGCCGACAGGGCCATGGCAAGAGCATCATCTCCGCAGGGGGCCCCGCCTGCACGTACGCAGAGTCCCGCACCGATACCGACAAACAATGCCCCGACAAGTGCGGCTGTAAGGGGATATCCCGCAATCTGCGGATATACCACAGGGAACTGCTCAAAGATTGCATAAAAGACGGAAAAACCGCCGCCGGCAATCGCGGAATAGCCGATAAAATCCTTGCCGAGCGTTTTCCACCCAATGAAATAACAGATTGCATTGAGAATGAAGCCCGAAATGGCAGGGGACAGATGCAACCAATGATCTCCCAACAGCGTAAGTCCCAATATGCCGCCCTCTGTCACTCCCGAAACGGAGTGGATGTTATACATCCCGAAGGCAAGAATTGCACTGCCGAGCACCGCCTGCAGGCACGGTACGAGTTTAAATTGCGGTAAATGCTTCTTGAATTTATTTAAGTTTGCCAATTTTTACACCTTGATTTTGTAAGACTTGCCGTTATTATGCCACAGACACTTTGCTTTGTCAATCAAGCAGACATCATTTCTTGACAAAATCCACTAAATTTTATATAGTGAAAAAGAGGTGAAAAATATGTGTTTTGTATATAATGTGCAGGTTGAAAAAGGTGAAATGTACAGTGTTACGGATGTGAAAAATCCACGCATTACTTTTTCTGTTGATTCCGATCAAAAAGGCGATGCAATCGAAAAAGCACAAGTGAGTGTAGCGGGAAAAACTTTTCCCGTGGATGATATGTTGAATTTTCGTTTGCAGATGCCGCTTGAGGCATTGACAACCTATCGGGTGGATGTTAATGTCGCACTCAAAAGCGGTGCAACCTGCAACAACCATACATGGTTTATGACGGGCAAACTCGACACCCCGTGGCAGGCAAAATGGATATCGCATCCGACCTGCCGTGTGCCGAAAAAAGGCTCTCCGAAACCGATCGGCTTTAAGCACTGTTTTGCTTGCAAAGGCAAGATCAAAAAGGCATATCTGCTTTCTACCGCATTGGGAATTTATACGGTTAGTCTGAATAACCGTTATGCACAGCATGAATATTTTACACCGGGGTTCACCTCATATAAAAACCAATTGCAATATCAGGTTTATGATGTCAGAAAACTTCTTGAAGAGAACAATGAGATCAACTTCATTGTGGCAGGCGGATGGGCTTGCGGCTCATTTACCTATCACCGAGTCAACGGCATTACCTGCGACCGTCAGTATCTTCTGGCGGAATTGCATATTGAATATGAAGACGGGACGAAAGAAGTTATTTGTTCGGATGAAAACTGGCTTGTGACCGAAGACACTCCCGTACGTGCGGCCGAATGGTATGACGGGGAAGTGTATGATGCCGCATTCGATCCGTCAACGGCAGTTTATGTTCCGGTGTCCGTTCAAAAACCGCCTGTGCAGCCGAAACTGCTTGCACATTACGGGGAGTCGGTCGGTGCAACCCGCTTTTTTAAGCCCATCAGTGTGAAAAAAGCACCGTCGGGAGAATATATTTACGATTTCGGACAAAATTTTGCAGGGGTTATCTTTGCAAAAATAAACGGAAATAGGGGACAGCAGATCCGTTTTCGTCATGCGGAAGTGCTGGTGGACGGAGAATTGTTTACAAAAGCACTGCGTTCCGCCAAAGCGGAAATTTTATACACCTGCACAGACGGTGAGCAATTCTACTCTCCGCAGTACACTTTTATGGGGTTTCGTTATGTCGGTGTCAGCGGTATTGAACCCGAAGATCTGACTTTGCAAGGTTATGCGCTGACTTCCTGTTGTGGCAATGAAATCGGCACATTTTCATGTTCGGATGAACGGCTTAACCGTTTGTATCAGAATATCCGGTTCAGTGCCGTGTCGAATTTTATCGACATCCCTACAGATTGCCCGCAACGCGATGAACGAATGGGGTGGACGGGGGATATTGCACTGTTTGCTTCCACCGCCTGCCGTATGTTCGATATGACCCGTTTTTTTGATAAATGGCTTCTTGATTTGCAGGCCGAACAGGGCAGAGGCGGCGGTTTTCCGATGGTTATTCCTCGTCAAGGGTCGAAGATGCCCGTGCTTGCAACCTCGTGTTGGGGCGATTGCTGTGTGCTTGTACCGTGGGCGTTGTATCAGGCAACGGGTAACAAGGATATTCTTGCCCGACAGTATGCTTCGATGAAAAAGTTTCTCAAAGCTGTAAAATTCTGGTCATCGCTTTCATCTCCGACAAAACAGGGAAGAAATATATGGAAATATCCTTTCCATTACGGCGATTGGTGTGCTCCCGGTGAAAACAATGTGCAATGGCTTAAAAAAGCTCCGTGGATCGCCACCGCATTTTATGCCAATTCCTGTTTCCTTGTGTCGCAGATTGCTGAGATTCTCGGCAAAAAGGAAGATGCTGTTTGGTACCGCAAAAAAGCGGAAGATATTTGTGAATCCTACCGTACCGTGTTTACCGACGGCAACGGCAAACTCAAAAAAGAATTCCAGACTGCCTATGTTCTGCCGCTTGCGTTCGGCATGACAACCGCCGAGGAAACTGCAAACATGGCAAAAAACCTTGTCCGTCTGCTTGAAGAAAACGATAACTGCCTGCAAACAGGCTTCCCCGGAACGCCGTATATTCTGTTTGCGTTGGCAGACAACGGCTATGCGGAAAAAGCATACGAGGTGCTGTTGCAGGAAAAATGCCCGTCATGGCTGTATGAAGTCAAAGCGGGCGGCACGACCATCTGGGAACGCTGGGATGCCCTGCGCCCCGACGGTACGGTCAATACGGGCAGATCCAATGACGAATCGGGCGGTATGGTGTCGTTCAATCACTATGCCTACGGGGCTGTCGGTGATTTCCTGTACCGCCGTGTGGCAGGGCTTGAACCGACATCGGGCGGATTCAGAACCTTCCGTGCCGCACCCGTTCCCGGCGGCGGTCTGCAGTTTGCAAAAGCCGAAATAAAGACACCGTTCGGTTTTGCCGCCTGCGAGTGGACACATGAAAACGGCATTTTCACCATGACCGTCACCGTCCCCGTCGGAACAATTTGCGAAGCGGTTCTGCCCGACGGAACAACGCAGAATCTTGCCTCGGGAACTTATACACTGCAATGTAAATATTAAAAACCACACCCGTCAACCACGCACTGAAACGATTGACAGGGGGAATTTTACAATACTTTTGCGATTATAACCCGAAAAACTTTTAATTTTCTGCAAGTTTTGCGATTATGATTTTAAAGTGTGATGAAAAAAAACGGCAACCGATTTGCAATGAACGGTTGCCGCAGTTTATTTTATTGGTAAAATCAGAATTCCGCCACGATCACGCACTTGCCGTCTGTGGGTTCTGCTTTGAGCACGCAGTTGCCCAGGGACGTTTCTTCGAGCGTGTATTTTGCGGTGGAAAGAATATTTTTCGGCTTTTTGCCGAGGAACACTTCCGTCGGAGCGGTGATGCTTGCATCGCCCGTGTAGTGCAGAACAAATTCCTTCTTTTTGCGGTCGAATCCGTATGTTTTTATTTCTCCTGCAACCGCTGCCGGGTAAGGTCGGGCAAGAATTTCGCCGATGCCGCCTGTGTGCAGTTCGTTGTTGTAGTGCCAGTAGGTCTGGCTCCAGTGATTGCGGTCAAATTTACGGATGAGATGTTCGAGTGCGGGATATTCCTTTGCACCGCTGACCATGCCTCCCCATTCGCCGACCAATACGGGCACACCCAATCTGTCCTGCGTGCGTTCGTGTTCGTTGAAGATCTGATCAATGCGGAACGGGCTTGCAAAGTTCGTAAGCGGTGTGTCAACCGTCAGGTCATAGCCGTGCGGTGCAAATGCAAGATTCTTTTCGACAGTGCCGTCATCGTAGGTCAGTTTCGGTGTGCAGCAGGGGATGCCGAGGTTGGAATAATAGCAGTTTTCCATGAAAATGACTCCCTTGTCCGTGACACTGCGGATGGTTGCGGCGGCACGCTTAAAGAAGGGATAATAACGGTTTAAATCAAATTCGCGGATATCTTCTTTGCCTGCATCCACGATTTTTCCGTACAGTTTTTCGTCATTGATGCAGTCAAGACAATTCAGAATTTCACCGCTTGTGAGTGCTTTGATTGCTTTTTTGCGGTCAAAACGCGGATCGGTTGCCACAATCTTCACAATACGCTTGACGAGATTGCGGAATACCTTTCCGCCGGGCGTGCCGGGGAAGGGCTCATTGAGCACGTCAAAGCCTACAAGTGCGGGCTTATCTTTTAAGTAGTCCACGGTAAAGCACAGCATATCACAGAACCAATCCTGCAAACCTCTGCCATGTACAGCTCTGTTTTCCCAGAAGGCATCAAACGATTTGTGAACGGGTTTGCGGAAGAAATAGCCTTCTGCCCAGATGACATAGATCTTCTTCAGTTTGTCGCCGTCAAAAGATGCCCATGCAGGTGCACCGTCACCGTAACCTGTGCCGAAGTCGGAATACAGGTCCTGATGCAGATCAAGGAAAGCATACATGCCGTACTTTTCGCACCAATCCAAAGCCTGACGTATGCTGTCAAGATATTCCGTGTTGTATTTACCGGGGGCGGGTTCAATACCCGACCACACACAGCCAAGACGGACCATGTTGCCGCCGTCAAGTGCAATCAGACGGAAGTCTTCTTCCGACCAACCGGGAAGATTCGGGCTCTTATTGACGATATTCATACCCTGAAAAATGCGTTCTCTGCCGAACTCGTCGATGAAACTTGTGTTTCTGGTAAGGATTTCTGTCATAACTGTGCCTCCTGAAATATAAATTTAGGGGTGATGAGTACTGCTTATTTCTTTTCGGTTTCTTTGATCCATGCAATGGTGTCTTTCAGAGATTCAAACAGGGGACGGGGGCTGTAGCCGAGTTCTTTAGCGGCTTTTTCGTAAGAGAAATTGCAGTTGGAGCAGAGTTTGCGGATGGAGTAGCGGGTGAACAAAGGTGTCTTGTCAGCAGCCTTGTAATAAGCCTCCATAATGGGAGCAAAGGTGTAGCAGAGCTTGTAGCCGATGCCGATCTTGGGTTCCTTGTTTCCTGCGGCTTTTGCAAGAAGCTTAATGAATTCATCAACCGTGCACATCTGATTGCAGGCGATGTAGCAGCTGCCGGGGATGCCCTTGAATGCTGCGGCTCTGGTCAGCAGAGCGACGTCACGAACGTCAACAAAGTTATAGCCGCCGAAGGTCAGTGTGATGGGGAATTTGCCGCCCATGAACATACGGATCATGCTGCCGACAGAAGAAACTTTGAAGTCATACGGGCCCATGCAAGCGGCGGGCTGCACAACAACAACATCCATTCCGTTGTTGCCCTGATTGTCAAGTACATACTTAGTGGCTTCCGCTTTGGTTTTTGCATAAGCACCTTCGAGCTTGTCGGGATCATAGTCATACACTTCGGTCATGACCTGATTGTCGGGCAGGGGAACATAGGTATCAACAGAGGACATGTAGACAAGACGCTTGACACCGCATGCAAGGCAGGCCTTGACAACATTCTTTGTGCCTTCCACATTGATCTTGTAGATCATGTCTTCGTAGCCTTCTTTGATTTCAACGCAACCTGCAACATGATAAACTACTTCGCAGCCTTCAAAAGCCTTGAGCAGCGAATCGTAATCCGTTACGTCGCCTTTGACTTTTTCGACGTCCATGCCTTCAAAATAGCCGGGGTCTTTACGAAGAATGATGCGGGTTTTGTCGCCGTTGGCGAGCATTTCTTTGAGAAGAGCGAAACCGACATGACCGGTAGCACCGGTCAATGCATAGATTTTTTCAGACATTTTTACACACCTATCCTTTATCTTAATTTTTTTAATGCCTTTTTATATTTTCACAGAGCGGATGCACTGTAAATATAATACCAGATTCCGAATGCGTGAAACGCACTGCCCAAGAGTACGAACACATGAAAAATGCTGTGGCAGTAGCGTACTTTTTTGCCCATGGCATACAGCACCATGCCGATGATGTATGCAGCACCGCCGCCGAATACGCTGACCAGAGTTCCGACGGGGAAGTGCTCGATCATGGCAGGAAGACCCGTCAAAGAAAGGGTAATACCTGCAATCAGGGTGAATGCAAGACGGAAGGGTTTTGTTTTTTCAAAGTTGATGATTGCCATGAGAATACCCGCCGTGAATGAGCCCCATGCCGTTACCCACATGATGACGGCAACCGTGGGTTCATACTCATACAGCAATGCCGCAGACGGCGTCGCACAACCGGCTATGGCAAGAAAAACCATGCAGTGGTCAATGACTCTGCATATTTTTTTGACTTTCCCCGGGCGTACGCCGTGGTAAACAGTGGAAGCGGTGTACATGATCATCATGGAAAGACCGAAAATGACGGCACAGACCGTACGTATCGGATTGCCGATCCGTACCGCACCGACAAGACAAGCAATAAAAACAAAAAAACTTGCCGCTGCACCGAATGCATGGGTGAGGGTATTGTAAAATTCTTCTTTTCTTGTGTAATCAACAATGGTTACGGTTTGCATGTATATCACTTTCTGTAAGAATCAAAATCAGGTCATTGACATTGGTCCCCGTCGGACCCGTCATTAAAAGTGCATTGCCTGCACGCAGTGCATGATAGGCATCGTTGTCGGCAAGACTGTCGGCGGCATGCATTCCGCTTGCGGAAATTCTTGAAACGGTTTCTCCGTCAACAACACCGCCTGCCGCATCGGTCGGACCGTCTGTGCCGTCTGAACCGCCTGCCAGAAAAACAATATTTTTCTGATTTTGCAGTGCAACAGCCGCACAAAGAGCTGCTTGCTGGCTTCTGCCGCCTTTGCCGTTTCCTTTGACGCAAACAGTGGTTTCGCCACCGTAAATAAATGCGAATCTGCCGCTGTGTTCCTGCTTGTATTGCAGGCAAGTGCGGATGATGTTTTTGGTTTGTTTTTCTGCATCCCCCGCAAGACCGGCAGACAAATGTACAACGGTATACCCTCTTTTTTTCGCTTCCTGTCCGGCGGCTTTGCACAGCATGTTCACATCGCCCACAATTTCAAAATGCGGTTGGTTTTCAAAAACTGCTTTGGGTGGGAGTGTATTGAGAATACCGTTTTGATTAAGATTATATTTTTGTACTATATTTCTGAATGTTTCGTCAGACACGGGGTCGGGTTGTGTGGGGCCTGATGCAATAACATCGGGTCTGCTGCCCGGGACGTCGGACAACGCAAAAGTAAGCACCTCTGCGGGGGCAAAATGTGCCGCCATGCGCCCGCCTTTGACAGCGGAAAGCCGTTTGCGCACGCAATTGAGTTCATAGATATCGGCACCGCTTTTCAGCAGAATATCCGTGATCTGCCGCTGATATGTTTTGTCAATAAACGAAGCCTCAAACAGGGCAGAGCCGCCGCCCGAGATCAGCACAATACATATATCTTCTTTCTGCAGATCGGCTGTTTTTGCAAGCACATATCGTGCGGCTTTTTCGGAGTTTTCATCGCTGACGGGGTGTCCTGCTTCAAAGCAGGTACAGTTGTGGGCACAAAAGCTGTTCAGGTGATCGTATTTTGTCACAAGTACCGCTTCACGGATGTTTTCTGTGCCGAGTGTGTCGTAGGCTGCCTGCATCATGGGGACAGCTGCCTTGCCTATGCTCAACACAAATCGGACTTTGTTCAAATCGGTATTCCGCAAAGCCCTGCAGGTGCTTTCATAAGGATTTGCAGATGAAACCGCCGCACCAAAAACAGCGAGTGCATCTTCCTGCAATCGGGAAAGGGTATTTGGTTTTTTTTCAAGAAAGGGATAAATCATATTTATTACAGGTCAACAACAGTGTTCTGATGGTCACGGTGCGGATACACAAGCTCCTGCATGAGTGTTTCAATCTGGTCCGTGATTTTCAGAACCCCCGGCAGTTTGTCTTTTTTGAACGGAATTTTGCGGATGATTCTGCCGGGCAAAGATGCCACATCCTTTGCCACGGTTTTTGCCGCATCGGGCATGGTGTTCATATCTTTACTGCCGTCAAAAACACTCAGCAGAATGGCATAAACATAGTCGATCAGTTTGTCGTCGGCAACCTCCTTGAGAGCATTTTTGTCAATACCTTTGCCTGCGGTCAGGCGGTTGACTGTTTTGCCTGCTTTGCCGACCGTTGTATGCATAAATTTATTTGCACCGAATTTTGCAATCGGATAGATTTTTTTGAGAGGTTTGATTTTTATTCCCAGTGCACGAAGCCGTTCATCCAGTATTTCGCAATCGGTGACGGCACCTTCAAGAATTCGTCCCAGCAGGTCTTTGGTGTGTTTCGTTATGTAATTGCCGTCTTTTTCTTCGCCGTCAAGAACGAATTTCTGCAAATGCTCTACGGTAACAGCGGCGGTCTTTCCGTCGGTTTCAATGTAGTTGATGGGGGCAGGATGGCCGCACAGTGAACCGACATTGATCTGCGTGATCGTGTTTCCGCTTTCGCTTGTAAGACAGCTTGTTCGCTGCATGTGGGAATGACCGACAAAAATAAGTCTTAATCCCGCATCCGCAAGTCTGCCTGCACGGTATTCGTTGTTGCCGATCTTCTGTGATTTGTTGATGAGCGGAATTAAGTTTTCAAGCAACAGATGATGCTGGAATGCAATGACTCCTGCACCGTCCTCGTTTGCCTGCCTGATCTGTTCGCAAAGCCAGTTCAGGTGGTCCTCCGAATACCCCGACGCACCGATGCCGTCCTGATCGTCTTCTATAGCAAGAAGCCGCAGGTTGGGGGATAATTCATAGCAATAGGAGGATTTATCAAGATGCGTGCGATATTCGCCGATACATTTGTCTGCACCGAATTTCGCATAATCTTCACGCAGACGGGTGGGAGTGTATACATCTTTTTCGGGCAGAATTTCGTCCCCCTCATAACAGTGTGCATTGCCGTCGCAGCACCAGTCATGGGTGGCTGTAGTCAGAAAAACGGGTACGCTCTTGTTTAAATCCGTGAGCTTTTCAAGAATTTCCTTGTGCGAAGCCGTTTCGCCGTCATCGGAAATATCCCCTGCAATAATCACGGCATCAAGATTTTCTTCTTTAAAACGTGTAAAGGCTGCATCAATGATGGCCCCCGTTTCTTTCAGACACTTCTGATCGCTGCCCTGTCTTAGATCAAAGGCCTTTCCTTTATCTCCGAGGCTTCTTGCATAATGATGCAGATCAGCAATAACGGCAATACGCATGCGGTCTTCCTCCCCAATTTCATACATAATACAGTATAGCATACCTTTAAACAATTTGTAAAGCTAAAAATAATGTCAGAAAAAAGAAAAAACACAGCCGTCGTTGCTCAGCTGTGCTCTTCCGTTCGGTGGTATCTAACTCCTTCAATCGAGTAAATTCATATTAACAAAAAGAAAATATAATTTCAAGCAAGGCTCAACTTTTGTCAATGACAAAAATGTGCCATTTTTTAATTTCATCAAAAGCAAACTCTTGCATATTAAATTTTGCTGTTGTATAATAACAAAAGGACCAAAAACGGTAAACGGAGTTGATTTTTTTTGTTGTTGCAAAGATTGAAATTGGTGAAAGATGTGCTTGGATTTTCCAATGTGCAGTTAGCAGAATGTGCAGGCTGTTCATCGTCACATATCAGTAAAATTTTCAGCGGCAAACGTGAATTCCGTGAAAACGGTGCAGGTTCACAACGTCTGACGATTGCACTGACGGAATATGCGAAAAAAAACGGCAGAATGCAGGAGCTTTGTGCTTTGTGCGGCACGGATGAGGAGTCTTTTTCCCCGCAAGGTCTTTTGCTCTGGTTGCACGGTGATGGCAGTGTTTCCAACAGTGTTTTTGCGGAAACTGCCGACAAGGCTTCGGTTGCCCGTTTGTTCAGTGAACGGTTTGACAACATTGCACAGGTGCTTGATTTAAGCAATGTAAGACTCAGTAAACTGCTGAATGTGGATGCATCACTTATCAGTCGTTTACGAAACGCAAGACGTTTTCCGCAAAAAAATGCGGAATTTATGCAGTTACTTTGCGAGGTGCTGACTGAACGTATGCACGTAACGCAAACACATGAAAAAATTGCAGAGTTGGTCGGCTGTGATGTTGCACAAACAAAAACCGCAGAGTTTGTGCACATATTGGAAAAATGGTTCTTTGCAAAACGAATGGAAAAACAAAAAACCACACATGTTTATGACTATCTGAAGATGTTTCTTCCGCTGACAAAATTGCCGGTGGAGGAGATGCTTGTAAAACTTACAGAACATATTGAAAAAGAAAAAGCCGATACCTATTGGGGGCTGGACGGAATGCGTAATGCCGTTCTGCGGTTGCTGACGGAATCCGCGATGCAGGGCGGTGGCGAAATTTATATGTATGCCGACCAAAGCCTGCAGTGGCTTCTTGCCGATGAAGAAGTTTTGCATGTCTGGTATCTGTGCTGTTCGCTTTGTATCAGCCGCGGGGTGAAGCTTGTAGTCATTCATGACATCAATCGAAAAGTCGGTGAAATGGCAGAAGCTATGCAGGTCTGGGTTCCGCTTTTTATGACGGGAAATGTTGAACCGTATTATTGTACGCTCAATCGCGGAAGCCGATTTACGCACATGCTGTTTCTGCGTCCGAATCATGCTGCATTGTCATCGTTGCATGTGTGTGGGGCAAACAGTAACAATTTTTATGATTACATACAAGATTCCAAAAAACTGAATGTACTGTTTTCGGAATTCAAAGCCCTGCTTGCAAACAGTGAAAAATTGGTGCAGATCTACACGCAGGACAATATGAGTAAATATTACAGCATTCTTGCAGAAGCCATGGCACACACGCACAACAGCCTTGCTTTGCTGGATGCACCGCCGAGTATTACTATTCCCGAGGCGGTGCTTAAAGAAATGCTGGAGCGTAGTCAGATGACTGATGATGAAAAAGAACGCATCTGGTCCATGCGTCAGAATACGTATGAGAATCTGCACAACGGCAGTATTACTGAATTGTTTGAATTGCCCGATAAGGAAAGGGTGAAAAACGGGCAAGTGTATCTTTGTCTGGGCAGCAGTCTGCATCACGGCGGACCGAGATATTCTGTTTCGGAATACTGCAGGCACATTGAAAATATCATAAAGCTGTGCGAAACGGATGACAACTACAATTGTTGTGTGCTCGGAAATTCACCGTTCCCGGGAATGCGAATTATTCTGACGGACAGTTGTGCGATTATTATTCGCTTACATAAACCTTATACAGCATTTCTGGTGGAGAATCCGTTATTTACAAAATCATTTGCCGTATTGTTGCGTAATTTCTGCGAACAGCATGCCGTTCCTCGTGAACGGACGATTGCCCTGTTGAAAAAATATCTCGAAGATCTTGCAGAATGATTTTTGTTTTTGTATAATAGCAGAAAAAACAATCGGGAGCAAAAATAATGATCCTGTTTCTTCTTGTTTTTGTATCTTGCTGTGTCGGTGCTGTGTGCGGCTTCGGCGGTGGGGTTATTATAAAACCCGTGTTGGATCTTGTGCAGCTTGATTCAACGCAGGTTGTAAATTTTCTGTCAAGTTGTACAGTATTGAGTATGACCCTGTATACGGTCGGGGCATCTTTTGTCCGCAGAGAAAAAAGTGTCAGGACGGCGGTTTCTACCCCTTTGGCAGTCGGGGCAATTGTCGGCGGCATGCTCGGCAAAGAGATTTTTTCTTATTTGCTGGCAAATGCTGTGCAATCGGGGGTTGTCAAAGGAGTGCAGGCTGTGGTGCTCATTGTGCTGACGGTGTGCTGTCTTTTGTATATCCTTTTTAAAAAGCACATAACCCCCTTGCACACAAAGAGTTTGCTGACGGCCTGCGGGATCGGTGTTTTTCTCGGCACGGTGTCGGGTTTTCTGGGTATCGGAGGCGGACAATTCAATCTCATTGTACTGTATTTTTTCTTTGGTATGGATACAAAAACTGCCGCAACGAACAGCCTGTATATTATTTTGCTGAGTAAATTTTCCAATCTTTTGCTGCAGTTGTTCACGCACAGCATTCCGGAATTTGAAATATCCGCTTTGCTTATCATGATTTTTGCAGGCATTGCAGGTGGTATCATCGGCAGGACGGTCAACAAAAGAGTGTCTGCAAAAACTGTGGACAAGTTGCTCGGCGGTGTGTTGTTTTTCGTAATTGTTATTTGTATTTACAATGCGGTGACAGGTTTTTTCGGAAGATAAAAATAAAATCAAACAACCTCCGTTTTCGCTGTATTGGCGGAAACGGAGGTTGTATTTTTTTATTTTCGTCAGGCTGCAGAAACAGACAACGGAGAGTTCTTTGCTTTCTTTTCGGAAAGCTTCTGAATAAGAATGATAACCGCAATGATTACAAGACCGATAATATCGGTTACAAGGGTCGGAACAATGAGCAATAAGCCGCCGCCCAAGCAAAGAAGTCTCTGCCACCACGGGCACTTGACGAACATATATCCTTCCATACCTGCAGAAACAGCAAATATGCCGATCAAGGATGTGACTGCAATGCGGATAATGTCATACCATTCTGCATTGATAAACAGCATCGACGGATCAAATGCGAAGATATATGGCACGATAAATGCCGTGATTGCCAATCGTGTCGCCGTGACACCCGCTTTCATCGGATTGCACTTCGCAATTGCCGATCCTGCGTATGCCGCCAATGCGACGGGCGGTGTGATATCGGCAACGATACCGAAGTAGAACACAAACATGTGTGCGGCAAGCACGGGAAGTCCCATTTTAATCAAAATGGGTGCAGTGATGGTTGCCATGATAACATAGTTTGCCGTAGTCGGAACACCCATGCCGAGTACGATACAGCAGATCATTGTCAGGAACAATGCAAGGAACATGCTGTTTTCAGCAATCGGAACGAGAGTGTTGATGAGAAGCTGCCCGAGTGCTGTCATAGTGACAACACCGGAAATGATGCCTGCCATACCGCAAGCGGAGGCAACACCGATGGTGTTTTTTGCACCGTTTTCAAGGGCTTCGACCAAGACTTTCGGGGTAAGGGTTGTGGTTTCTTTGGTAATGAAAGAAATCACAATGCAGGTTACCATGGAAATAAAGACTGCTTTGGTCATATAGTCATTGCCGAACGGCAACCAGATTGCAAGCAAAACAACGATCGGAATCAGGGGAAATACAAGTCGCCATGCCGTCTTTTTGCTCAGTTCCTGCGGAACAAGACTTACAATCAGTGCACCTAAAATGGCAAAACAAGCAGATACGCCTGTGCTGAAATGATTCATGCAGATAACAAGAACCACGATGGGAAGAAGCAGATAGCCTTTTTTGAGGATGAGCTTGAAGAAGTTCGGAATCGCATCCTTGGGAAGACCTTTCAGACCGAGTTTCTTTGCTTCAAAATGGATCATCATGAAGATGCCGGCAAAGTAAAGAATGGCGGGAAGGATGGCTGTAACGGCAATGGTTGAATAGGGAAGATCGGTCATTTCAGCCATCAGGAATGCGGCGGCACCCATGATGGGAGGCATGATCTGTCCGCCTGTGGAGGCGGCAGCTTCAGCGGCGGCGGCAAATTCGGGCTTGTACCCTGTCTTTTTCATAAGCGGAATTGTGATGGAACCGCTGCCGACCGTATTTGCTACGGAAGAACCGGAATACATACCTTCAAGTGCACTGGAAATAACAGCAACCTTTGCAGGCCCACCGACGGATGCCCCTGCAACGGAGTTTGCAAGATCAACAAAGAATCCGCCGATGCCCGTTCTTTCAAGCAATGCACCGAGAATGATGAACAGCACAATGAATGTTGTGCAAACATAAACGGGGGTGGAGAAAATACCGCAGTCTACGTTGTAGAACAGGTTATAAACAATATTTCTCAATGCTGTTGCGGGGTTATTGCTGACGGACCAATAAATGGAATAGGCAACAAATGCACCGACAACAAAGAGAATCGGCAAGCCGACGGCACGGCGCACCAGTTCCGCCAACAGCAGAATGGCAACAATGGCGATCGCGATCTGCAATGTGCCGAGATTACGGCGCATTTGGATGATGTCATTCTGGAAAATGGTGTAATATAGAAAACATCCGCCGCCTGCTACCGCAAGAATGATATCATAAAAAGGAACATAATTGATTCTTTTGGTTTGTTTTTTATAGGCAGGGAAGATCAGAAATCCTATAAATACAATAAATGCCAAAAAGGATGTCAGTTTTGTGTGCTTGGTTGCGGTCGGGAATAAAAGTGCCATGGAAATCATGTAGGTGCTGAACGCAACCATCATGGTGGTGATGACTGCCTTGCGCCAACCTGTAAAGACACGGGTGTTGCTTTCACGGTCAAATTCTTGCATTATCGCTTCAGCATCAATCTGCTCGTCGATAAGGTTGTTAACCTGAGAATTATCCACTTTTTTATCCTCCTTCTTTCAGTATTCATTATCAAGAAATGCTGCGGTTATTAACCGCAGCATTTACTCGGTTTGTTAAAATTTTAAGCAAAAAAGTTACTTATTCGATGATGCCTGCTTCTTTGTAGTACTTTGCTGCACCTGCATGAAGCGGAACGTTGCCGATTGCGGAAGCGGCAATAGCGGTATCCATTTCAGCGGTCTTTGCATGGATTGCAGTGTCATCAGCAATGTTTTCCCAAAGGGCCTTGGTGATTTCATAGACCTGTTCTTCGGGCATATCGTTGGCAACAATGAAAGTAGCCATGATAGCAACGGTGTTGACGGGTTCGGTGATGAAATCATAGTCAGCATCGGTCATTTCATAAGCTGCATAGAAGCTGTATTCGTCCTGCAGTTTTGCAATGACATCTGCACCGAGATCAACAGCAATAACTTCTGTTGTGCTTGCAAGATCCATAATAGCGGTGGTGGGAGTACCTGCGGTGATGAAAGCTGCCTGGATGGAGCCGTCCTTGAGCTGGGTTGCACTGTCGCCGAAGGAAGCGGTGATGGGCTTGATATCGGTGTTGATGTCAAGACCTGCAGCAGCAAGAATCTGGGTTGCGTTGAAGTAAACGCCGGAACCGACGTCGCCGACTGCAACTGCTTTGCCTGCAAGGTCAGCAACGGAAGTGATGCCGGAATCCTTGGTAGCGATGAGCTGGCAGACTTCGGGATATACGCAAGCAACAGCAGAGAAGGAAGTGATTGCTTCGTTGAAGCCGTTGGTGCCTGCATAAGCATAGTTCATAACGTCGTTCTGAACAATAGCAAACTTGATGTCGCCGTCATTGATTCTTTCGATGTTGTCCTGAGAACCGCCGGTAGAAAGAACTTCAAACTTATAGTTTTCAGTCTGGATAGCCTGGCAGACAGCAGAAGTGAATGCATAGTAAGTACCGGTGGGGCCGCCTGTGCCGACCATGACTTTAGCAACATATTCGGTGTCTGCAGCAGCATCACCGGCAGTTGCATTGCCGTCAGATACATTACCGTCGGAAAGAGCAGCGTCGGGTTCGGTAGGATCGGGGGTGTCGTTTGTGCAAGCTGCAAAAGCAAGAACCATGAGAGCAGCAAGCAGGATTGCGATGAGTTTCTTCATAATGTTCCTCCATAAAGGGTTTTTTATTTTAAGGGTTTTCCCTTAAATACAGAAAGGTTTTTTCTATTTTAATAAATTTTCAGCGTTCTGTCAAGTGTTTTCAATAAAAAAAATGCACCGCTTTACTGTGATAATGAATAAAAACGACATAAATATATTGTGCGGCTGTTAAATTGCTTGACAATGAACATAAATTGTGGTATCTTTTTTTCCGCACTACATTATAAGGAAAAAGAAAATGTTAAAAAAATATAAAACCAAATTTTTCGGAACCAAAGATTTTTATAAAATGATTCTTGCCATTGCCGTTCCCATTATGGTGCAGAACGGATTTACCAATTTTGTAAATATGCTTGACAATCTCATGGTCGGCAGAATCGGTACGGATGAAATGAACGGTGTTGCCATCGTCAATCAGCTCATTTTTGTTTTTAATCTGAGCATTTTCGGTGGTCTTTCCGGGGCGGGAATTTTTACTTCCCAATTCAACGGCAGTGGTGATAAACAAGGTGTCAAAAATGTATTTCGTATCAAACTGATCATTGCCTTTGCTCTGGTTACCTGCGGCATCGGCATTCTTTGGTTTGCACAGGAACCGCTGATTTCGCTGTTTCTCAATGATGGCGGTGAAACGGGGGATCCCGTTGCAACCATGGCTTTTGCAAGGCAATATCTTGCCATTATGCTCATAGGGCTTGTTCCGTTTAGCCTGAATCAGTGTTTTATCAGCACTCTTCGTGAGCTGGGGCAGACCGTAGCCCCCATGAAAACGGGTATTGCCGCCGTACTTGTCAATCTTGTTTTTAACTATTTTCTCATTTTCGGCAAATTCGGTTTTCCTGAAATGGGTGTGCAAGGTGCGGCAATCGCCACTGTGTTGTCCCGTTTCGTTGAGTTTTTTGCAATTTATTTCTGGACAAAGCGACATCTTGACGAATATCCGTTTGCAAAAAAGATTTTCTCCGATTGGCATATTCCGAAGACACTGACTGCGGATGTCATGAAAAAAGGTATGCCGCTTCTTGTGAATGAGTTTTTGTGGTCATCCGCAAAGGCGGTTATCAGTCAATGTATTTCCACGCGCGGTCTTGCCGCCGTGGGGGCATTGAATATTGCCAATACCATTTATAATGTTTTCAATGTTGTGTTTATTGCTTTGGGCTCGAGTGTTTCCATTGTGGTGGGCAAACTTCTCGGAGCAGGGAAGATGAAAGAAGCAAGAGATACTGACACAAAGATGATCGTTTTTTCTGTTGTCAGTTGTGCGGGGATTTCCGTGCTCATGGCTCTGATTGCTCCCTTTTTTCCGAAAATTTATAACACAACGGCGGAAGTGCAGTCCATTGCAACCGCATTTATTCTCATCATTGCCTTGCTCATGCCGGTGCACGCGTTCAACCATGCGGCATACTTTACTCTTCGTTCCGGTGGTAAGACATTCATTACCATGCTTTTTGACAGTTGTTTCATCTGGGTAATCAGCGTGCCCGTTGCATTTATGTTTTCCCGCTTTACCTCGCTTCCCATTGTGCCGATTTTCTTCATAACGGAAGCCATTGAAATGGTCAAAACCATACTCGGCTTCTTCTTTGTCCGCAGTGATTCATGGATGCAGAATATTGTAGCCGATAAAGCATCGCGGGAATAAATATTTCATAAATTGATTGACTAATAATTACAGTTGGTTTATAATTAAAAACAGTATTTTTGATGGAGTGTCAGCTATGAAAAATCTTTTTTTTCGTCTTTTTGCAGTCTGCCTGATTGCTTTGCTTATTCTCGGTTTTTCCGCTTGTAAGGACAAGCAGGAGGAACCGAATGAACCGGCAACCATGGTTATGGATACCACGATTTCACAACAGGCTTATCTGAGTGAACTTGTGGAGCCTTCCAAACCGACCGAACCCGCTACACAGGTGCAGCAAGGGGAAAGACCTTCTCCCACCGACCCCGGCAAACCCGTCAACGGAATGTTTTTTGATGATGCCGTGTTTGTGGGCGACTCTGTTTCGCTGAAACTCAATTATTATGTTTCCGATCAGCGTTCTTACGGCGATTGCCTCGGCAAAGCAAAATTTCTGACGTCGGGCAGTCTCGGCAGTGCACAGGCACTGCTTGCCGTGTCGAGTGAATCTTTGCATCCCACTTATCAGGGGCAGAAACTTCGTCTTGAAGATACAATTGCAAACATCGGTGCCAAAAAGGTATTCATCATGCTCGGCATGAATGACATTGCCGTATACGGAATTGACGGTTCGCTTGACAATTATGAAGAACTTGTGGAAGATATTCTTGCAAAATCCCCCGATGCAGTCATTTATGCACAGGCCTGCACCCCCATGGCAATCGGTTGTGAACGCAGCGTGCTGAATAATGCCAATATTGTAAAATACAACAACGCACTCAAGGAACGTTGTGCCGAAAACGGTTGGCGATATATGGATATTTATTCCGTAGTCGTGGATGCAGACGGTTTCCTCAAAGCAGATTTCTGCAGTGACCCTGATGACATGGGCATTCATTTTACGGATGCAGGTTGCAAAGCATGGGTCGATTACCTGATGAACAACGCAGGATAAAACAGTTAATAATTTATTAAGGAGTATAAAAATGAAAAAGATTCTTACACTTGCCCTTTGTCTTCTGATGACTCTTTGCCTGACCGCTTGCGGCGGCAATGAAGATGCAACACAGCCCGATGCAGGCAACGACACTGTTGCTGTTGATCTCGCTGCTTGCCTTGAACAGATCAAGACCGATTGTACACTGGCGGATGCACGCAATATCAATGCAGATTCTTTGTTTGATATTTACGGTGTTGCTGCCGAACAGTACAAGCAGGCAGCCTGCTGCATGGTCCCCACGGGTGTGTTCCCCGCAGAAGTGCTTATGTTTGAAGCAGTGGATGCAGAAGCCGCAACCGCTATTGCCGCAAAACTTGAACTGCGTCTGCAGGAAGTCAAGAATCAGTCCCAGTCCTATGATGCAGAAAACTATGCACTCGCACAGCAGTGTGCCGTCAACACCAACGGTAACATCGTAACATTGTTCATCTCTGCTGACTTCAATGCAATGAACGATATCCTCGACACTTATATCAAATAAAATCAGGTAATTATTGTGGTTTTTTCGAGTCTGCTTTTTATCTTTTTGTTTTTTGCTGTCGTATTGACGGTCTACTATTGCTTACCGAAAAAATTCAGAAACGGCTTCCTCTTTGTCGCAAACCTCGTGTTTTACGGCTACGGGGAGCCGATTTTTGTTCTGCTGATGCTGTTTTCGGTTGCTCTCAACTACACGAGCGGTCTGCTTTTGGGTAAATTTTCAGATAATAAAAAAGCAAAGCAAATCATTTTGCTTCTGAATGTAATTGCCAATCTCGCTTTGCTCGGTTATTTCAAGTATGCCGGTTTTGTTGCAACGATGTTGCAGAAAATTCCCGTGTTCGCCGGTATTTCGATTCCGAATATCGCTCTGCCCATCGGCATTTCGTTCTATACGTTCCAGACCATGTCCTATGTTATTGACGTGTACAGAAACGATTGCGACGTACAGAAAAATTTTGTGGCATTCGGTACCTATGTTTCGTTGTTTCCGCAGCTTATCGCGGGTCCCATTGTTCGTTATAAGGATGTGGATGACCAACTTGTTTCCCGACGGGAATCCTTGGAAGAATTCGACAAGGGTGTCAAAATCTTCCTTGTCGGACTTGCCAAAAAGGTGCTTCTTGCAAACCGCATGGGGCAACTCTGGGATGTGCTTCGTGCAGATGAAGAAGCAGGTATGGTCGCCGCATGGGTCGGCATCATTGCTTATTCATTGCAGATCTATTTTGTTTTCTCGGGCTATTCCGACATGGCGATCGGTTTAGGGCACATGTTCGGATTCGAATTCCTCAAAAACTTTGATTATCCGTATATTTCTAAGAGCATTACAGAGTTCTGGCGTCGTTGGCACATTTCACTCGGCACGTGGTTCAGGGAATATGTTTATATTCCTCTCGGCGGCAACCGCAAAGGAAAAGTACGTCAGATCCTCAATATTTTTATTGTTTGGACACTGACGGGCCTTTGGCACGGTGCAAGCTGGAACTTTGTGTTCTGGGGTGTTTATTTCGGACTTCTTTTGATGATTGAAAAACTCTTCCTTTTGAAAATTCTCAAAAAGATTCCCGCCGTGTTTACGCACATTTACACACTGTTTCTTGTGGTTATCAGCTGGATTTTCTTCTATTTTGAAACCACGGACGGTATTTTTGCATTTATGGGAAGACTGTTCAGCCTGTCCGACGGGCTTTTGTCTGCCGATGCCGCCGCAACGGTGGTTGCAAATCTGCCGCTGCTTCTCATTGCATTTGTTGCTTGCACACCTCTTGCAAAGAAAGTGCACGACAAACTTGCAGATAAGCCTTTTATGCCCGTGGCAGATGCTGTTGCAGGCGTTGCAAGTCTGCTGTTGAGTGTGGGGGCACTTGTGTATGACAGCTATAACCCGTTCCTGTATTTCCGTTTTTAAGGAGGAAAGACGATGAAAAAAATATACAAATATCTTTCCTCATTTGTGTTTCTCGCACTTGTTTTTGTGCTGCTTTTGCTGTTTATCGTGACCCCGAAAAAGGACTATTCTTCCAATGAAAAAAGGGAATTGTCCGATTTTCCTGCCGTGTCATTGGATGCAATTGCAGACGGCTCGTTCGGCACAGAGTTTGAAACTTATCTCTCCGACCATTTTCCGTTTCGTAATTTCTTTGTAGGCTTGAATGCCTATTACAACCAGCTTCTCGGCAACAACGGCTCTACGGGCATTTACAACGCAAAGGACGGTTATCTTATTTCCAAACCCGAAGCGTTCAATCCCGAACGTCTGACAAAAAATCTCGGTTATTTTTGCAATTTTGCCCAAAATAATGACCTGAAAGCGGTGCTTCTTGCTGTGCCGTCTCCCGGCAGTATGCTCGAAGACAAATTACCGAAAGTGCATGAGGAATATGCCAACAGCAAGGCATTTGCCATGATTGAAGAAAACCTGACCGATGCGGTTGAATTCACCGATATTCGTGAAATTTTCGCATCATCAGCTGAACAGATTTATTACCGTACCGACCACCATATCACAAGTGCCGGCTCCTATCTCTGCTACGAAGCTTTGTGCAATGCACTGTCACTGACACCCGTTGTACGCGAAGCTTTCAAAGTGGAAACAAGCGAAGGCTTCTACGGCACAACCTATTCACGTTCGGGGCTGTGGTTTGAAAAACCCGACACGGTTGAGATGTGGAAGGATGATTCCCTCGATGTGACGGTTTGGGCGTCCGAAGACGGCAGTGAAAATGAGCCGCATGACGGGATTTTCTTCATCGATCATTTGGCGGAAGACGACCAATATCCCGTGTTTTTGGACGGCAACCACGGTTACACGCATATTCACAATGAAAATGCAGACGGCGGTAAAGTGCTCATTGTCAAGGATTCCTATGCACACTGCATGACTGGATTCTTATCGGCACATTACAGCGATATTTATATGATTGACCTGCGTTACTACAAACTGGAACTGTCACCGTTAGTGGCTGAAAAAGGCATTGATACGGTGCTGTATATTTACGGTATCGACAATCTGATGAGCGACAGCAACATTGCCTGGCTGGCATAATCCGAATAAAAAAAGAGGTTCTTTACGGAAAATTGTGGGATTTTTTGATTAAGGGAAATGCAAATTACGGTTTATCGGGGAGTCGCCCGTTTCGCACAAACCGACCCACACCACCCCTTGTCGCCCCTGAAAGGGGAGATGTCACGAAGTGACCGAGGGGTTTTAACGGCAATATCAGACTTTGTTAACCAAGTTTGTGCAGACTTGGTTAACCCCTCCGACGGCTTCGCCGCCACCTCCCCTTTCAGGGGCGGCAAGTGTCTGAGGTGGTAATTTTCATTGATAAGTGCCCGATAAACCGCAATTTGTTTTCTTCATCCCACAACTTTCCGTGAAGATCCAAAAAAGAAGTTGTATCATCATCCTAAGTCGGATCGTAGCCATGTCGTTCTGTGAGCCAAGGAGTTGCTGAGCATGGTTGTCTTCCTAAGCCCGCTTGGCCCCCGACTTCGGCGAAGCCGTCGGAGGGGTTAACCAAGTCTGCACAAACTTGGTTAACAAAGTCTGATATTGCCGTTAAAACCCCTCTGTCACTTCGTGACATCTCCCCTTTCAGGGGCGACAAGGGGTGGTGTGGGTCGGTTTGTGCGAAACGGGCGACTCCCCGCTAAACCGTAATTTGTTTAACAACTCCCTCTTGCTTCATAATCGGCATCAAGATCCGCCCGCCAGTCTTCGGAAAGCGGTGCACAGGCACGGATATTGCAAACAGCTTTTGCAACAGATTCATACAGAATATGTGTCCCCTTTCCGTCGGCATTGTAATTGACTGCACGGGCGCTGTCGATACCGTATCTTGCCGCGGTTTTCACGGCATCAATATTTGCCCCGATAAAGATGAATTCCCATCCGTATTTTTCTTTCTGTCGTTCAATCATCTGCTTGACTTGCTCACTTGTATAGCGGTGGCTTGCGTTTTCCATGCCGTCGGTGGTGATGACAAACATTGTGCGTGCAGGTACATCCTCGGGGCGGGCATACTTGTGGATATTGCCGATGTGACGAATGGCACCGCCTAAAGCATCAATAAGGGCAGTTGACCCGCGCACGGTGTAATCCCTTTCTGTCATAGGCTGAATGTCGGACAGCCTCACACGGTCATGCAGCACCTCGCTGACATGGTCAAACAGAACGGTGGAAACAAAGCACTCGCCGGCTTCCTTTTTTTGTTTTTCAATCATGGAATTGAAGCCGCCGATGGTGTCCGCTTCAAGCCCTGCCATGGAGCCACTGCGGTCAAGAATGAATACGAGTTCTGTAAGATTGTTTTTGTTTTTCATAGAAAAAATTCTCCTTAAAAAATAGAATGTGGTTGCAGGTCTGTGTGAACCTTACAACCACATTATAGAGATTCGGAATATTGTTTTGGTCGCCCGGAAAGCGACTTTTTGAACAAAAGAACAATCGGGACACACTTGCGTGTGCCCCGGCTGTTCCTGGTCATAAATGCGATTACGGACTTGCAGTATAATTGCTGTTTTCCGCCAACCACAAAATGTATCTTGAGTCCGCATCTCTGAAATATATGTCGTAGGTTCCGGAATTGTCATTAAGAATTTCGGTTCCTGCGCAAGTTACTCCACTGAAAGTGAACCCGGTAAATTTGTAAGTATCGCCGGAGGACGCCCACGGACCGATGGTAATACCATATCCGGTATTATTTGTAGCATATTTGACATTTGAGAAATGAATACCATCCAGAGTTAAGCTTCCTAAGCCACCGCCTGCAACAACATTCAAAGCAGAGGCTGTATTCTTGTGGATTTCAATATTATTGAAGTTCACATTGGAAATGGTTGTATTCTTATTTGTATTCTCTGTTGCAATAATACCGATTGCGGGAATCAAGTTTGAATCCCATGTTGCATCGTGGCAAAGAACAACACAGTTCTGGAATGTTACATTGCTGATGTTACGATTAACTTCACCAAAAATACCAAAGGCTCTTGCCTTGCTTGCCCAAGCGTAACAATCATTAAAGGTGACACCGTTTACAACTGCATTCTCGTCACCGCCGAGAGCCTTAACAACAAAGCAGTCATCACCGGATCTTGTAAAGCACCTGTTAACGGTTACATTACCGGAATTACAGATATCAAATGCATCAGAGTTTCTTCTGTATCCGTAAATATCAACATCATTGATATTTGCATAACCGCAACGATACAAGATGAGTGCCCATTCGCAAGGATTGATCAACTTCGGTCCAAGAATATTGACAGAATCTGTGTATGTAAACAAGAAGCCTCTTCGTTCACCTCTGTCAAGCTTCGTCATATCGACTGCACCGTAACCGTAAATGTAAACAGTTCCGCAATCGTGTGCACTGAAAACAGCATATCTGTTCTGTCCAAAACCATTGTCAAGAGCACCATCTTCTGAATTATTAGTACTATCAGTGGTGCTGTTGAGTTCATAGTTGTGTTTTACAGAAATGTATGTTCCCTGTTTGAAGTAGATAGCATGCTGTTGAGTCGTTCCACCGTGCGGTGCCGTGGCGTTGGTGATTTTAGAATAATTAAAATCTTCCACATAACCCTCGTATACATCTACTGTGTAACCAAGTGTATCTCTGAGCAAGGAAATCGTGCCATCATCATCGTAATACTGACGAACAGTCAAAGTAAAGACATAATGAACATCCTGGCCGTTGAACACAAATGTGTAAACACCCTGGCCGGTAATTGTTGCAGTTACTTCGCCGTTATTAACGGTGACTGTATTATTCTCATAACCATATGAGCCGAGAATTTCCGCAGTGTCAATTGCAAAACCATCCCATATAGATTTCAAAGAAATGTTAAATGTCTGCATTGATTCGCTAGCATTCGTATAAATTTCAGCAAAGGAATGCAAGGCACCATGACCATTCTCTTGATGTTCAGGATCTTCCGTTGGTACATATACAACCGTACCGTAAACAGGGATATTCTTTCCTTCGATCTTTACATCGAAATAGGGAGAATAAATGATACCGTTATCATCTATTCCTTTTGTTGTTGCATAAAGGGTCGTAAGGGTCGGATCCGTGCTGGCATCACCTTCATATTGCCATTTTGCTCTTTCAAGGTAGGCATTCAGTTCAGTGGCCGTATTCTTCTCTACGATTGCTTCATCCGGATATTCCAACGGATCAAAACGGAAGCCGATTGTTTCGGTACAGGTGTCACAGACACCGTTACCGTCTGCATCTGTCGTTGTATGGCTCAGGCAGGTGTTGGGCTTGATCCGCACATCCGTTGTGCCGCAGCCGTTGTCGCAGGAAGCAATCTTCGTTGCATCCTTGGAGCAGGTTGCCGGTTCATAATCAGTATATGCTGTAAAGCTGTGACCGAGGGCTGCAATTTCACTGTAGGTTGTGTAATCGCAATTGGAGCAGTATTCGTATGCCTTGTAGCCGTCTTCTGTACAGGTTGCTGCCTTTGCTTCTACCTGGGTGAGAGTATGACCGAGTGCTGCGACTTCCTTTTCTTCTCTGCTGAGTTCGGCATCGCAAACGGAGCAGTATACAACAGAATCATAAGATCCCTTTTCGGTACAGGTCGGATTAACTTCATTTTCCTTGACTGCTTCTGCAGCGGTGTGACCGAGCTTTTCAACCTTTTCATAGGTTGTGTAGTCACATACCGAGCAGTATTCGTATGCCTTGTAGCCGTCTTCTGTACAGGTTGCTGCCTTTGCTTCTACCTGGGTGAGAGTATGACCGAGTGCTGCGACTTCCTTTTCTTCTCTGCTGAGTTCGGCATCGCAAACGGAGCAGTATACAACGGAATCATAAGATCCCTTTTCGGTGCAGGTCGGGGCAACTTCATTTTCCTTGACTGCTTCTGCTGCGGTATGGCCGAGTGCTTCGGTTTCGTCATCGATATAAGCATCACCGCAAGCAGAACAGGTATAAGTGGTATATCCGTCTTCCGTACAGGTCGGTGCGGTTACAACAGATTCATAGGCATGTGCAATCTTTTCTACCGTGACGGTATTTCTGCTCAGTTCTGCATTACATACTGTACAATAGACAACATTGTCGTAAGAACCTTCTGCCGTGCAGGTTGCAGCGACTTCGTTTTCTACTACAACTGCACTTTCGGTATGGGCTGCAAGTTCAAGGGTTACGGTATCTCTGCTGAGTTCTGCACCGCAAACCGAGCAGTACACAACGGAATCATAGGAACCTGCAACAGTACAGGTGGATTCGGTTCTGTTTTCTTCAACTGCTTCGGCGGGGGTGTGACCGAGTGCATCAACAACTTCCTGTGCTACGAGGACTTCACCACAGACCGAGCAATGCTTACCTTCGGTAAGACCGGTATTTGTGCAATCAGGAGCGACTGCTTCGTCAATTACTTCTGTATGACCGAGTGCGGGTACTTCTTCGCCGCCTTCGGTTTTGCCGCAATTGTTTGCACAAGCGAGAACTGCGGTCTTACCAGTTTCTGTACAGGTCGGGGCAACGGCTGCTGCGGTTTCTTTCATATCGTGACCGAGTGCGGGTACTTCCACATGACCGGAAACATAAGTTTCACAATCAAGACAGAAAACACCTGCCGTATAACCGATTGCATCACAAGTAGCATCAACAGCAGCAATTTCTTTGGTATTGATGTGATTATTTGCATTATAACCGATTTCTTCTGTTTTGGTGTGAGACGGATCCAAGGTGCAAACATATGTTTTGACACCCATCACACAACAGGATGCTTCTGTTGTAACAGAACCGCCGTTCCATACATGTGCATCCGGATTGATGGCGATGGTCATGTTCTCCACGCTTGTTTCCTGCTTGCCTGCCGCATCAGCAAAAAATGTATCGCAATTTTTACAATAATAATACTTATTATTGCCTTCTGAAATACATGTTGCCGCGTTGGCACCAAAAGATTTCATACTGTGTCCCAACGGGGCACCGTATTCTTCTCCGCATTCATCACAGACTGCTCTGCTTACACAGGTAGCCGTTCCCCCCGTATGCTGACATCCGTCACAATATTGACAACTGTGGTCAATAGAGGGGAAAAATGTCGACAAAAAGGTGAGGAAAATACAAATGATCTGCATTAGGTAAGGCACAAACACTGACATATAATATTACCTCCGAAATTTATTCAATTTTATAATATCATACAAAATTTGTCATGTCAATATAAGTTTTATCAACATCCGAGCAGCACCTGATCGAATTCAAACAAGGCTTCATTGATGACAAAAATGTCGTAGATTTCTTTCTGAATGAAGTAGCGGATGATTTTATCGAATGCAAAACTGCGCGACAGAGTGAGACCTGCACAGGCGAGCAACTCCTGCGTTTCTTCTAAATTCAGTTGCAGGGCGATGGCAAAAGCGACGGCGGTCTGTTTGGACGGCTTGTAGGTATCGGGATTGCATTTGATTTTTGAGAATGTCTTTTTGTCCACGTTGGCTTTTTTGTAGCATTCCACGTCAGTCATACCGCGTTCATCAATGAGGTCAAAGAGTTTATAAGCAAAGGTCTTTTCCATGGACTGCATATATTCATGCAAAGACTTGTTCTGTGCACTGCTTTCCTGCACTCGGCGGTGCTCAAAAAGAACCGGTGTCGCTTTTTTGCGTTGCACGGGTGTACTTGCACAAGGAGAAAAAGACGAGGCACTGCCGCAGTCAAAATCTTCCATCAGCGGCCGCGAGGCACACAGATACTCTGTTTCTTCCTCAAAATCATTGCCGAGGACTTCCCTGATTTCCGCAAACAATTGCCTGCTGAATTCATAGGATGTGCGGTCATACAC
>JAZUQC010000011.1:0-13387 GCA_045605525.1 Acutalibacteraceae bacterium | reverse complement strand
GAAGTGACAGAGGGGTTTTAACGGCAATATCAACTTTGTTAACCAAGTTTGTGCAGACTTGGTTAACCCCTCCGACGGCTTCGCCGCCACCTCCCCTTTCAGGGGCGGCAAGTGTTTGAGGGGGTAATTTTCATTGATAAGTGCCCGATAAACCGTAATTTGCACTTCCCTTAATCAAAAATCCCACAATTTTCCGTGAAGAACCAAAAAAACGAAAGGAACCGGGGTCATCTGATCCCGGTTTTATAGGTAATATTATGGATTTATCAAACTTACTTGCAAAAATGCAGAACTGCCCCTGCGGACAGAAACACGAATGCGACCTGAAAGATGTTGCCGTGGGAAGCGGTTTACTGCAACAGACGGCTGAAATTCTGCAAAGAAACAACTTCCCGACCGATATTCTTGTGGTTGCCGACAACAACACGCTCAAAGCCGCGGACGGGATTCTTGATATTCTGCAAAACAACGGATTCAATATCAAAACCAGAATCTTTGACGACCTGCGTGTTGCAGAATACGAAGAAGCCGAAAATATTGCAAGACTTTCTGCGGATGTCGGCGGTATTTTATCTGTCGGCACAGGGTCACTCAATGACATCTGCCGCCGTGCCGCTCTTGTGGCAGACAAGGCATTTGCCATCTTCGCAACTGCCCCGTCCATGGACGGCTTCGCATCCGTAACAAGCCCGCTGACGGCAAATAATTTCAAAATTTCATACCCTGCAAAGCAACCGTCCGTCATCATCGGTGACACGGCAATTCTTGCAAAAGCCCCCGCCGAGCTCAAAAGTGCAGGATTCGGAGATATGATCGCCAAATACACGGCACTGACAGACTGGAAACTTGCAAACTTAACCGTAGGTGAATCTATGTGTGAAAATGTTGCTACGGTCACAAGGCAAGGACTCCTGCGTGCGGTATCACTTGCCGATAAGGTGACAAGCGAAGATGAGCAAGCCGCAGAAGCGATTTTTGAAGGCTTAATTCTGACGGGACTTGCCATGAAACTCGGCGACACCACCCGCGCCGCCTCAGGTGCGGAGCATGTGGTTTCGCATTTCTGGGAATGCAAAAAATTGGAACAAGGACTGCTTTCTGACTTCCACGGCAAAAAGTGCGGTGTTGCCACGCTGATGTGCACCCGTCTTTATAAAGAACTTGCCAAAATCGAAAATCCCGTTTTTGTGGAAGATGCAACCGATTGGGATAAAGTTTATGCCGTTTACGGTGAAAACTTCCGCAGTGAGGTTGAAAAATACAACACATCGACAGTTACGGACGAAACGAGTCCCGAAATTTTAGCAAACAACTGGCAGGAGATTCGCCGTATCATCAACGAAGAACTGCCCGGCGTGGAAGAATTGACCGCATTGATGAAAAAGGCAGGCTGTGCAACAACGGCAAAAGAAATCGGGGTTGCGGATGACCTTGCGGTGCTCGGCTTGCAGTATCACCCGTATATGCGACACCGCATGATGCTGACCCGCCTTGTGCCGATGTTTGACGGCATCACCCTTGACTGGAACGCACTTGCAGGGATTTGAGGAATTCTATGAAACCGAATATTATATTTTATTTTTCCGACCAACAGCGTTGGGACACTTTAAATGAAACACTCATGCCGAATGTGTGGTCATTGGGAGAAGCGGGAACAAATTTTACGGCTTCCTATACCTGTCAACCTGTCTGCGGACCTGCACGTGCCTGTTTGCAGACAGGGCAGTATGCCACACAGAACAAATGCTATTGGAACGGTATTCCATTGCAACAGGGCACAAAAACGCTTGCCGACATCTTCAATGAAAACGGCTATGACACGGCATACATCGGCAAATGGCATCTTGCCTCCGACCGCTATAACGGAATCGGTTTTCACTGTGAAAAAACCGCCGTTCCCAAAGAAAAACAAGGCGGTTACAAGTATTGGCGAGCTGCGGATGTGCTGGAGTTTACCTCCCACGGTTATGACGGTTATGTATTTGATGAAGACGGCAACAGAATTGATTTCAAAGGATATCGTGCCGACAGAATCAACGATTTTGCCCTTGAATACATTGAAAATTACACCTCCGAAAAGCCTTTTTTCATGTTTATTTCGCAGCTTGAACCGCATCATCAGAACGATCATAAGCATTTTGAGGGACCGAAAGAACTTGTTGAACAATTCCGTGACTATCCCCTGCCGGACGATCTGACTTTCTTGATCGGTGATTACAAGGAAGAGTACCCTGACTACGTTGCCGCAATTCATTCATTGGATACAAACATGGGAAAACTGGTAACGGCTTTAAAAGAAAAAGGTATGTATGATAACACTGTCATCGTATACACAAGTGACCACGGCTGTCATTTTAAAACACGCAATGCCGAATACAAACGAAGCTGTCACGATTCGTGCATTCATACGCCGCTTGTTTTCGGCGGCGGTGCTGTTCAACAAACGGTACACAACGAAAATCTTGTCAGTCTTATCGACCTGCCACCGACTCTGTTGCATCTGGCGGGCATCCCGATACCAGACAGTTATGCGGGTAAGATTCTGCCTGTAAACGGATATAAGGCAGAGGAACGCGATTGTGTTTTTGTGCAGATCAGCGAATCACAGATCGGCAGATGTGTACGTACAAAAAAATGGAAATACTCCGCACGTGCCATCGGATCGGGGCAGACGGGACACAAGGCAACACATTATTTTGATGACTTTTTATATGATCTTATCAATGATCCGCTTGAAAAAACAAATCTTGTAAACAGCAATGCACATAAATGTGTGCTGCAGGAAATGCGTTCACTGCTTGCACGGGAAATGGTCAATGTCGGTGAAAGCAAACCGATTTTTCACCATGCACTGAAAAAGAAATAAGTTAAAATTGCCATTCTTTTTTGAATCGGCAATTTTTTTCTTGCACCGATGTGCGGTTTATGGTATAGTAAAATAGGAATTTTGTATACAGTAAATTTATCATTGATAAAGGTGAAAAAGCATGGCTTATTCAAAAGAAATATTTGAAACCGCGCAGGAGATCATCACCGCACGCAGAAGCCGTGCCGAGCGTGATGCACAGCATCGCCGTAAAACTTTCAGTGCTCAAGAACCCCGCTACCCGGATCTGATGAATGAGATCATCCGCACCACACGTGACATGGTAAAAACCATCGGGCAAGGTGAAAAGGCAAAAGAGCTCATTGAGCAGGCACGGATTCGTCACCGCACTCTCACACGCAGCATTGCAGACCTGCTGGCAGAGCACGGCTACCCCGAAGACTATCTGGAAGTACATCCCACCTGTCCCGTTTGTCAGGATTACGGCTTTGTGGAAACCCGCTATTGCGAATGCTTCACCAATCTTCTCAAAAAACTGACATTTGAAGAAGCCGCCAGGAACACGCCCCTGCAGTGCAGCCGTTTTGAAGATTTCCAAATGCACTATTATACCACCGACCAACGCGAACACATGCAAGCCGTTTTTGATTACTGCAAGGGCTATGCCGAAACCTTCGACCGCGATTCCTACTCTTTGTTGTTATACGGTGAAACGGGACTCGGCAAGACGCATCTTTCGCTTGCCATTGCAGGTGAACTGATTGCAAAAGGCTGGTATGTTCTGTATGATTCCACACAAAGCATTATGAATCAGCTTGAGCGTGAGCGTTTCGGCAAAGGCTCGGGTGATGATTATGAAAAACTGCTTCTGGAATGCGACCTTCTGATTATGGATGACCTTGGCACAGAATTTTCGACCCAGTTCACCCTTGCCGAATTTTATAACATTCTCAATTCCCGTCTGCTCAAAAACCGCCCGACGATCATCAGCACTAACCTCGATCTGAAAGGCATTGAAAACAAATACACAAAGCGCATTGCTTCACGCATTGTGGGCGAATACGAACTGTTGCATTTTGTCGGAAATGATATCCGCCAACAAAAGAAGGAAGAGGAATAAAATATGGCTGACGAAAAAGAAGTTCTGACCGCTGAGCAGGAGGCTGTGCAAAAACAGCGTGAGCATCAGAACAAGAATTACCTGTCCCCGAGTGACTACATCGCCTATAACCTTTCGGGCTTCGGTGACAAAAACTGGGACACCTTTAACTCCCGCAATGCTTCGTTCTTCAACCGTAACATTTTAGGTGTTTCGGCATGGACACTCAGCAAGGCGAGTGTGGTTTCGAGCATTGCAGATACACTCGATAATGCCATTTCGGGGCCAATCATCGACCGTACCCGCACCCGTTGGGGACGTGTACGTCCGTTCCTTGTGCTGACACTGCCGCTGTGGTGTATTGCACAGGGTGTCAACTGGAGCCTGCCCACCAACTTAAGCCAGAGCATGTATATGATCATTTTCTCGGTGCTGTATTATCTCGGCTCCATTGCAAACTCATTCTATGCCCCTGCCTACGGTGCCCTGCTTTATAACCTGACACCCAACATTGATGAGCGCAACCGCCTGATTGCTACCGACACGTATGCTGACCTCATCGGCGGCAGCGTGTTGCCTGAAATATTCAAATTATTGGTCGATATCCTGCCCAAGACCCTCGCCCGCCGTACCATTTACATGGGCGGTGCATATGCTGGGGTGCTGATGGTTATAATTTTCCGCATTTACGGTTTCTTTGCACTGCGTGAACGTGTACCGCTCGCTTCGCGCGAACAGATGAATGAGGTCAGTGTGTGGAAATCCTTCAAATCCGTTGCAGGATGCCGCCCGATGTGGGTCGTACTCATCAAAGGCTTCTTCGGCGTCGGTAAGGGCATGAGTTCACAGATTGAATCCGACTTCTGGATCAATTGCTACGGAAAGCTGTCTTACTCCACCATTGCAGGTATTTTCACAGGGCTTCCGAGTTACTTTGTATTGCCCTTTGCCCCGAAGCTGACCCGCAAATTCGGTGTGCGCAACCTGTGCAGCGGCAGTTACGCTTTCTGCGGATTGAGTTATTTCATTATGTATCTCGTTGGCTACGAGCCGTTCGGCAGAACAAGAAAGGTTCTTAATATTATATGGATTACCTTGGCTCTGACGGTCTGCGGATCGCTCAACAGCATTCAGCGTTATTCATCCACCGCCATGACCGGTGACCTGTATGACTATGTAGAATGGAAAACGGGTATCCGCAACGAAGGTATGATCAATGCCGCCATGGGCTATGTTTCCTTGCTTACAAACCAGGTATCCAACCTCATCAGCGGTGCACTGATTACCAAACTGGGCATCAAAACCACCTATATCAACGGCAATTTTGTTCCCAGTGATGATCCGGTTCTGCTCCGCAACATCTGGATCGTGCTTGCTCTTTGCCCCGCCATCGGCAGATTCATGAAGGGTGTGACGCTTATGTTCTTCAACGTCAACGGAAAAACAAAAGAAAAGATGATGGAAGAGCTTGCTGTTGCCCGTGCTGCAAAAGTGATGGACACAGGCACCACAGCAAACGAAGGATAATAAAATGCAAAGCCGCTCCGAAAGGCGAACTCATATAGGGATTTATACGCTCCAAAATGAATATTTTCCCGCAACACTATTTCAAAAAGCCATGGTAGGCGTCAGCCTTACCATGGCTTTTTTCATTGTCCTGCGAAAAAATTCCTTCAAAACCGTATAAATTCCTATGTGCGTCCGCCTACCGGGGCGGTTTTTTGTGCGAAAAATTACGGTTTGGCGGGGTGTGTAGGGAACGCATAGTATGCGTTCCGACCCTGACCAATGTCCCATTACGCACAATGTAACCATTGAATTTAATAAAAAAAATGAAAATGGTCCCCGGAACAACATGGTCAGATGGGATCGGAACGGATAATATCCGTTCCCTACGGCAATCAACCAACATCCCCGATAAACCGTAATTTACCATAAAGAAAGAGGCTGTTTTCACAGCCTCTTTTTCATGTGTCTTTTCAGTTCATGCCAAACAGGCTTCTGAACCAAAGGACGATCTTACGGAAGAATTCCCCGAGTTTTTCAAAGAAAGATTTCTTTTCGGCGGGATTATTGGTAATTTCATCATCCAGCTCGTTGTCGCCCGAAGTAAATACCAGAATGGAAATATCTTCGGTGACATTCTTGACGGTGTAATAGCCTTCTTCATCGGGATAATACGCACCGCTGCCGTTGACTTTGACGGTGAATCCCTTGTTGTTGACCAATTGGAAACGAATGTCGGAGCCGTACGGAATCTTGATGGTATTTTCTTCAAAGGTCTTGCCGTCGATGATATAACCGCCGCCTGCCTGGCTGACCGGGAACCATACGATGACATATTTTTCCTCTTCTTCCTCATCCATTTCCTCGGGCAAGCCGGTTACAGAGATGGAAGCCGTACAATAGCCGTCAGCAGAATAGCAATAAATCTTCGTTGTGCCTTCACCGACAATGGTAACAAGACCTGTCTTGCCGACAATGGCAACCTTGGCATCCATGGAAACCCAGTTGACTGCAATGTTGGTTGCATTATCGGGACGAAGAATGTATCCGAGCTGAACCGCTTCGCCGATGGAAAGCGTTGTGGTAGAGGATGCCGTGATTTCGAGCCAGGTAACATAGATCGGCGTTACACGGATGGTACAGAATGCAACAAGGTCGGGATTTTCCATGCTGCGTACGCAGATGCTTGTGCTGCCAACACCGACAGCCGTTACAAAACCGTTTGAATCGACTGTTGCAATGGTTTCATCAAGCGAGAACCATTCAACAGACGGATCATCCGCATTGAAGGGATATACGCTGACCGTCAATTGCAGAGTACCGCCGTTGACAAGCGTTACATTTGAATAGTCAAGCACCACGCTCTGTACAAAGCGATAAACGGTGAACTGTGCATAGTAGGTCTGTGCACCTTCAACTGCAACAATGTCAGGTGACCAGCCTGCAAATGTGTAAGCATACAGTGCATTGGCGGGTTTGATGGGATCTGCACCCGAGAAGTCAGGTGTTTCACCGTAAGCATATTCTTTGACTTCAAGTACCTTGTCGTCAAGCATCCATGTAACAGGATACTTACGGACGACCGTATCAAACAGAGCCGTATAAACTGCATCCCCCGTTACGGTGACAATTTCCTTATCCCAACCTGCGAACGTGTAAGTATACTGTGCATCATCCGGTTTTGCAGGTATGCCGTCATAAGAGGGCATTGCACCATAATACCAGTGTGCAATGCGTTCATTGCCGTCCACGACCCATGTAATAGCATGAATGGTAGGAGTCCAGACTGCTTTCAGTGTCACATTGCCGTAACGGCCGGACAGTGTTGCGGATGCGGCTGTGGTGGTATTGAGAATCCAGTTGCCGCCTTCGTTGACAACCTGCCATCCTGCAAACAGGCTACCTGTCTTGGTGGGTACGGGCAGAGCATCGGAAGATGTAATGTTGTAAACGGTTGTATAGTCTGCAGGCATTTCGCCGCCGTTTGCATTATAAGTGATTGTGTATTCACGAAGTGTGTAAACAGCCGTGATAACAAGATTTTCAGCAGGCATGACCTGCGGCAGTGTACCGACATCCCATGCGGCAATGTAGCCGAGTTTTTCGGGCACGGTACGCTGTGCAACGGCTGCACCGTAAGCATAGGTTTCGGTGGCTGTTGTGCCGTCGATGATCCATGTAACGGTATAGCGGTTGACCTGCCACTGTGCCTGCACGGTCAGATCACCGTAAGCATTTGCAAGGCTTTCATTCAGGTCAAGCACCTGCCCCTGTTTCCAGCTGCCTTCACCGAGCAGGACATACCAGCCTGTGAACGTATATCCCTCGCGGGAAACGGTGGGCAAAGCCTGTGTGCCGTCAATGGTATAAGAAATATCATATTCGGCAGAACCGTCTGCGGGATAGATCGTTACGGTATATTCGGTTGCCCTCCACTGTGCAACAAGGGTTACATCGCCGATCATACCTCCGAGAACACCGGCAGCATACAGCGAGTTTTCATCCCAGTTGCCGGCTGCACGCAGCGGTTTCCAACCTGTGAAGGTATAACCGTTGCGTACGGGCACGGGCAGTTCCAGAGCATCGCCTTCCACGGCATAAGTTTCGGCATCTCTTTCAACCGTACCGCCGTTACCGATGAGTGTTGCGGTGTAGGTGATTGCACTCTTTGTGAATACAGCATAGTAAATTTCGTCTTCTGTTCCCAATGCGGGAAGAGAATCAAGCACTGTGCCGTTTTCGGTAGCAGCCCAACCTACAAAGGTATACTTATAACCGTCATTCTTTTCCAGAACGGGAGTAGTGGGATATACGGGAACCAAACCGGTGACACCGTACGTCACATGCGCATCACCGTCAATATGCCATGTGATGGTAATGGGATCTTCATTCTTTTCAAAGATTGCCGTATAGGTCACATCACCCGTTACTGCAGAAACCGCAGGTGACCAACCCATAAACTGCCATACATGGTCAGCTTCGTGCACACTTTCTTTGACGGGAATACCGCCTTTGAAGACGGGCATTTCGCCGTAGTTGAAAGTATCTGTCACGATTGCAAGCGGAGTAGAATCATCTTCATCTGTTTCATACTGCCATGTGACAGTGTAGGAATTGACTGTCTGTGCAAATACTGCCGTGTAAACATAGGTTGTGCTGTTTTCACCTGCCACGGGTGTTACGGCAGGATCCCATCCGACAAAGGTGTAAGTGTACTGTGCATCGGCTGCTCTTACGGGCATGGAGCCGTCATAAACAGGCAGTGTGCCGTAGGTAACATCTGTATCGGTTTCAAGCGTGGAGCCGTCGTAATTATTCCACACAACGGTATATGTGTAAATTTCCCATACAGCATTGAACTGCACCGTGCCCCATGCATCCGGATATTCTTTTGCTTCGTAAACCTTGGAAGCATCCCATGAGCCGACACTTGCAACAGGCTGCCAGCCCATGAAGGTGTAGTGTTCACGGCTGATTGCGGGAAGGGTAATACCGTTTTCGATTGTGTAATCTTCAACCGTAAGGTCTGTTTGCAGGGTATTCTGTGAATAGAAGGTTGCATCGTAAGGAATGGCTTCCCAGGATGCAATCAGGTTGACATTACCGTGATTACCGGTTGCGATATGTGTAATCAGAGTTTCATCGTTCTTTACCCACGAACCGACACTTTCTTCAACAAGCCAGCCCTTGAAAGAATAACCGTCACGGACGGGGGCAGGCAATGCAGTATCGCTAAGTACGGTATAACCGACCGATACTTCGGTAAGTTCACCGCCGTTGGCATTTAAGGTTGCGGTAAAATCTTCAGCAACCCATGCAGCCGTGAAGCTGACATTGCCATACATACCGCCGACCGAGAAACCTGCTTCATAGGTTGTGTCTGCTTTCCAGTTGCCTGCATCCGCATCAGGAATCCAGCCCTTGAAAATATAACCGGCCTTGGTGCTGACAGGCAGGGTATGTGCCTGATTGGTGTTGTATGCGGAATAATTCCATTCTTCGGTTCCGCCGTCGGCATTGAAAGAAACGGTATACTGAATCGGCTGCCATTCGGCGATCAGGGTTACGTCACCGTATTTTTCGCTCAGGACATCAGTCAGATAAAAATATGTTCCTGCGGTCCATGCTGTACCGATGTTGATATCATTCGGCACTCTCCAGTAATTGAAGGTGTAAGCTGTTCTGGTGGGAGCGATCATTGCCAGATCGTCTTCGATGGTATAGGTGACAGCATATTCTTTTGCACCGTCGTATTCGCCGCCGTTCAGATTAAAGGTCAGGGTGTATTCGATCTTTTCCCATTTTGCGACCAACGTCACATTGCCATGATTCTGTTGATCGAAGAACTTAACCTCTTCGCCTTCATTCCAGGAACCGGCACTTGTTTCAACAAACCAGCCCATGAATCTGTAGCCGGTACGGGAGGGGGTGTACTTTTCTGCAAATTCCGTTGCATCAACTGCAGTTTCAAAGTTGTAATTGATTTCACCGTAGCTGCATACGCCGCCGTTGGTATCAAATGTGATCTTGTATTGTTCAAGTGTCCAGTCGGCAATAAAGTCAACCGTACCGTACTCGCCCGTGTATTTACCGGGTGCATAAAGCACACCGGCAATCCACTTGCCTGCACTGTTTTGTGCTTTCCAACGCAGGGTATAACCGGTTTTTGTACTGGTGGGAAGGGTGATGGCATCGCTTACTTTATAAGAGAAATCAGCAACCGAAGAACCGCCGTTTTCATCAAAAGTCAGATAGTAGGTTGATTCTTTCAGGTCGGCATACAGTTCACTGTTGGCTGCAATTTTGTAAATAGTGTCTGCAGTGACTTCAACACCGTCTTTTGTGACCCATCTGACAAATTCCCAACCGGGACGAAGATCGTCCGTGGGTTGCAGCTCGTTGAGTTTTTCACCGTAGGGAGAATCGTACTGCACAGGGATGGCATTGCCGTCGTTCAACGGTGTTACCATGTTTTCGGAGTTATAGTAATAAAGTTTTACACCGTAACCGATGGCAGACCAGCAGGCATACAGTGTGGTGTCACCGACGGTGGTATAAATTGTTGTTGAATCAACATTCGGCTCATTGCTGCCTTCAACGGTTGACCATCCAAGGAAGGTGTAGCCTTCGCGTTCTGCCTTGGACAGTTCACCGTAGGGTGCATCAAATGTGACTTCTTTCTGTGCCGATCCGATGAACTTTGCATCATCGGGAATGACATAAGTGACCGTGTATTTATTCGGTTCAAGATTGGCAAGCAATGTCAGGTTGCCCCAAACGGAGCCGAACGTGCCGACAGAAAGATCATTGCCGACTGCTGTGCCGCCGCCGTTTTCAATCTTCACAAGTTTCCAGGAATCCTGGAAAGTATAACCGGGCTTGAAGACAGAGGGCAATGTGCCGCCGTCACGCAGGTTGTAGTTTTCGTAAGAATCCGCGGATACAGTCGTTTCGGGGTCAGCCGGGTCACGCATGGTTGCGGTGGGGTTGAATGCATAAGAACCGTCCGCATTTTTATCTGTTGTAAAGGTAATGGTGTAATTGATCGGGGTCCATTCGGGATTGAGAGTGACTTCGCCATACTTGCCGGTCAGGGGCATTGTATCCGAATATGTTTTGTCCTTTTCCCATGCTGTTGAGCCATCCGGGAAAGTGCCGATATCTGCCGTCGGACGCCAACCTGCAAAATCATAACCGGGTCGGGTGGGGGTATGCAGGGTATGCGTACTTTCAATGTTGTAGTATTTTTCTTTTGAAAAGATACCATCCCGATATGCAACACCGGTTTCAGGATCTATGATCGTAATACTGTCTGTCTTTTCCCACAAATAAGTTACCTTATAGTCGACCGGTGTCCATGTGGGATGCACAAATACAGTACCGCCCGTACCGCCGAAGGTGTCAGGAGAAATACCGGATACTACATTTGCAACCTCTGTATTTGTTCCGGCAAAAACAGCCTTCCAACCGATCTGCTTATATCCCGTACGTTTGTATGTATTAAGCGGAAGAGGATTCAGTTCTGTATCCAAAGAAATATCCCATGTGCCGGTCTTCTTTCTTATCGTATGTGCATCGTAAGTATAGTCAAAACCGGCATCGATCCAGTCTTTTACAGAATCATAAGCACCGTACCACAAGGAACTTTCTCTATCCTTTGTAGCTTCTGTATATTCTGTAAATTCATCTGCATTATAGAAAAGGGTAAAATAGGTGATCGATTGTGCATTCAGTGTACCCTCCGTTGTCCATGAAGAGACACCCTCCCCGGCAGCTCGGGGATATGTGATATTGCCGTAATGGAAATACGAATAGTGTTTCGCAGCATTATCATTAGACACATTGGAATCATTATCAAAAGTACCACCCATCAAGTACACGGTTGCACTGTTTACCCATATATTAGCATTATAAAGCGATGCACCACCGGCACCTGCGCCAAACAAACCATTGTACCAAGTCAATCGTCCGGCATAAGAGTAAACAGACGATGCAACATCAAAAATAAACACGTTACCGGCATTACAGCGAATTGCAATGAAATAGCTATTATAATTATCACTCATTGAAGTGGAGTTGTCGGCATTGTAAATACCGGAATCAAAGTTCTCATTTTTATCGCTGTAGTATTTTGTATTTTTAATAACACTGATTGTGCCGCCATAGATATCAGCACTCATACAATTATCAATGTTCAATGAATAAGACCTTGCACCCGCGGGCTTTGCTTTGGTACAACGGGAAAGAGCTGCAGAAGTAACTGTACCGCCGTACATTTTGAATATTGCCTTGGCACTCAGCAAAGAAATTGTCATTGCTGCTGAAAATGCATACTGTCCATAAGAACCACCAACATCTTCATTATAGGCAGTTGCATCTGCATGCAAGGTAAAGTTGGTTTTTGTGCCGTTGATATCACCCAAAATAAGAGTACCTTTACAATTGATCAGATTAGCAGATGCACTTATGGTCTTTCGAGAACCGGGTTTTTCATTTCTTATCACACGGCTTGATATTGAAACCGTCGAAGCTGTTGATGAACTGTTATAAATTTGCAATGTTGCACCCTCATTAACAGTAAACACTGCATTCGTCAGAGTATCAACTTCTACACTTTTACCGGCATTATTAGTCGGCAACTGATAATTATAATTATCCCCCGAACCGGATTCAGTACCATAATAGACATCCGTAATCGAATAACCATTCAGGTCAAGCAGAACATTACCGGTAATTGCCGTACGGGCAGAAACACCGGCACCATCATTGTTGTCCGAAATGTTGCCAGACAACTTAATAGTGGTCTGCGTGCCTGTTCCTGCACTGTTTGCAGTTGCAATTGCAGAATCAAGACTCGACCAAGAATTAACCTCAATGGTTGCCGCTTCTGCTGCGGGGAAAAGACTATCCCACAGTTCACTTGTGAGAATGCCGCCGAGGCCTGTGCCGCCCATGGGCAACACAAGCACTGCACAAAGCACAAGGGCTATGATACGGCGTGTGATTTTGTGTTTTCCTGTCATAAAATAACACTCCTCCCGAAGACAAAGGTCTTCGTACAATTATACACAATAATCATACCACATCCGCCGATTGATTGCAATAAATATATAAAAATCAAAATAAACAAAATATATATAATAATTATGGGCACATTCACAAAAATGCACCGTTTATTTGCTTTGGCAAAATTGACAAAAGGATAAATTACGGTTTATCGGGCGCGTAGGGAACGCATAGTATGCGTTCCGTTTTTGCAAAGTCTGCCAAATCGTGTAGGGAACGCATAGTATGCGTTCCGACCCTGTCC
Organism: Acutalibacteraceae bacterium; assembly: GCA_045605525.1. Classification (GTDB taxonomy): domain Bacteria; phylum Bacillota; class Clostridia; order Oscillospirales; family Acutalibacteraceae; genus RUG806. Next base: position 145 of record JAZUQC010000011.1, on the reverse strand, counting down.
AATGTTCCATTACGCACAATGTAACCATTGAATTTAATAAAAAAATGAAAATGATCCCCGGAAAAACACGGTCAGATGGGATCGGAACGGATAATATCCGTTCCCTACGGGATTTGACCGGGGCAGGACGGGGTCGGAATGCATA
>JAZUQC010000010.1:0-13419 GCA_045605525.1 Acutalibacteraceae bacterium | reverse complement strand
ATATAATTTTGAAATCCAAAAACGGGTCGTCGAGGCACCGCCCCCTACCGAGGTGCACGTATCACCTTGGCAGGACGGGGTCGGAATGCATACTATGCATTCCCTACGGCAAACAACCAACTCCCCACCAAACCGTAATTTGTAATATTCCTAAAGAATAAAAACATAATTATCCCATTGACAGAAAGGAAGTCTTATGATTCTCGCTTTACCCACCCTTGCCCTGCTTGCCATTACCATTGTGACAAGCAGTTTAACGGGTATCACCAAAAATATATTCACAAAAGATGTTTCCCAAAGCACCCTCGGCACATGGTTTTATGTGCTGTTTCAGAGCATTGCCTGTGCGGTTCTGATTCCGATCCTTTCGGGCGGTTTCGGCAAAATCAGTGCCTACTCCATTCTGACGGGCATTCTCTTCGGTGCGGTTTGTTGCGGGCAGGTCATCACTCTGCTCAAGGCGTTGCCGCTCGGTCCGTTCTCTTATTCGATGGTCATTGTGTCGCTTGCAACGCTTATCCCGACCTTAAGCGGTCCGTTTTTCGGTGAAACAATCACTCTTTCGCAGGGCTTCGGTATTGTGCTGATGGTGCTGTGCGTTGTCTTTTCCACCGACAAGAAAAAAGAGGATGAAAGCCGAAAAGCGAATGCAAAATGGCTGTTCTGGTGTCTGGTTTCCACGGTGCTCAACGGCATGATCGGCGTGTTGCAGAAAGTGCATCAGGCCTCGCCCCACAAGGACGAACTTCCCATCTTCCTTGTTTCCTCGTTCATTTTCTCCATCATTCTGTGCGGGGTAATGGTGGCGGTTGAGCACAAACGCAGCCCCGTCAAAGAGCCGATCCCCTTTACCAAAAAAGGTGTGCTGATTCCCTTGCTCGGCGGTATCACGCTGGCGTTCCCCCATGCCATCAACCTGCATCTGGCAGGCATCATGCCGGCGGCAGTCATGTTCCCGCTGGTCAATATCTGTCCGCTGATGCTCACAACCCTCATTGCGGCAACCGTGTTCCGTGAACGACTTTCCGTGCGCCGCTGGATCGGCTTTGCAATCGGTGTCGTGTCCACATTGTTCGTCAGCGGAACGGTATCGTTTTAAAAATTGTATACAAAATTAAAAAATAGTTGATTTGTGAATTGCGGCATGGTATAATTTCTTTATTAACATTAAGGGGGATTTGCCGTGACCGCAATTTTGCATCATATCGCTTACAAAATCATCAGCATTTTTGTTTCTATCGCTATGTTGCTCGGCTTTACCGTGCCCGGCTTTAAAGCGGACGACAGCAACTGGAAAACCAATTATCCTTATGTCTTTGTGCACGGCCTTTCGGGCTGGGGCAGCTACGATGCCGTCTACAAGCTTATGCCCTACTGGGGTATGTTCGGCGGTGACCTGATGGGCTATCTCAACGACAAAGGCTTTGAAGCTTATGCCGCATCCGTGGCAGGCAACACAAGTGCATGGGACAGAGCCTGCGAGCTGTATGCACAGCTGACAGGTACCGTAGTTGACTACGGCGAAGCCCATTCTGCCCGTTGCAACCATGCCCGCTACGGTGAGGATTTCACCGGCAGAGCTTTGATTCCTGCATTTGATTCGGAGCATAAAATCAACATTCTCGGCCATTCCTTCGGCGGTGCAACGGTACGTCTGTTTGCAAGCATCATGGAACAGGGCAGTGCCGAAGAGCAGGCAGCCACCACCGACGGCAGCCTTTCCGATTTCTTCAAGGGCGGTAAAGGCGACTACATTTATTCGCTGACAGCACTTGCAGCACCGCACAACGGCACCACGGCCTACAACATCGGTGAAACCCCTGATGCAGCCGAGCCGACGGAAGAAGAAAAAGAACAGCTGCAGGAGAAAAAAGGTCTGCTTGACAGCATGATGGATTCCGTGCTCGGTGCTGTGGTTGATGAACGCATTTCCGAGGACTATGCGGCATTCGATATGTATATCGACAATGCCCTTGCCCTCAACGAAACCATTATGACCCTGCCCGACACCTATTATTTCTCCATTCCGTGTTCTGCCGTCACGCAGAATGAAGACGGCACATGGTCACCCAACAGCAAGGTCGAATTCATTTACCGCGACAGCTGTGCCGCCATGGGTGTTTACACGGGTGTTACCAAGGGCGGTTATGTGATTGACGAAAGCTGGCAGCAGAATGACGGCCTTGTGAACACCATTTCCGCCAAAGCTCCCTTCGGTGCACCGCAGAAGGATTATGAAGAAGGCAATGTGCAGACAGGCATCTGGAACATCATGCCCGTACACGACGGTGACCACATGGCACTGCAGGGCGGTCTGCTGAAAACAGGAGACATCAAGGATCTTTATGTGGATCTGCTTTCTATGATCAATTCCTTGGGCTAATCTCATACAAGTAAAATATTATTTGCATAAAATCTTGCATTATAAAAAGCGGCATGGTATAATCTCTTCGTGAGAGGAGAGATACCGTGACCGCTTTTTATCATAATATAGTTTGTAAAATTGTCAGTTTGTTTATGTTTTTATCTGTGATGATCGGCAATACGGGGGAATTTATTAAATCGCAGACCGATGAAAAACAAACAGATTACCCCTTTGTTTTTGTGCATGGTCTTTCAGGTTGGGGCAGTTATGATGACCTGTATGCAAAGCTTCCCTATTGGGGAATGTTCGGCGGTGATCTGATGACTGTGTTGAGTGAAGAAGGCTTTTCCTGTTATGCCGCCTCTGTTGCACCCACCCACAGTGCATGGGACAGAGCTTGTGAGCTGTATGCACAGTTGACAGGGACAATCGTGGACTACGGCGAGGCACATTCCGCACGTTGCAAGCATGCACGCTTCGGTGAAGATTACACTGGCAGAGCTCTCATTGCCGCATTTGACGAAGATCACAAAATCAACCTCATCTGCCACTCCTTCGGGGGCACCACCGCAAGACTGTTTGCAAGTATTTTGCAGACGGGCAGTGCCGAGGAGCAGAATACCACAACGGACGGCACTCTGTCCGACTTTTTCAAAGGCAATAACGGGCATCGCATTTATTCCATTGTTACCCTTGCCTCACCGCACAACGGCTCCAGTGTTTTGTTGGCGGGTGACGGCGAAAATCCGCTGCTGACCCCTGAGGAGATCGGGGCACTCATCGGAATGGGGAATACATCAGTGGAAGAAGAAAGCGACTCCCGCATTGCTGAAGATTATGCCTTGTACGAGATCATGATCGACAATGCCGTGGCACTCAATAAACAGATCATTACGCTCAATGACATCTATTATTTCTCAGTGCCGTGCAATGCAACCGTTGCCAATGAGAACGGCACTTTTGCCCCCGTCACGGAAAAAACGGAATATCTGTTGCGCGAAACCGCAACAGCCATGGGTAAATTCACAGGCACGACCGAAAACGGTTTTGTGATCGACGAATCATGGTTTGCCAATGACGGACTGGTGAATGCCGTTTCTGCCGCTGCCCCGTTCGGCGATCAGAAAATTTCGTTCAATAAAAAACGTATTGTTCCGGGGGTATGGAATGTCCTGCCGACCTATGAGGGGGACCACATGTCCCTGCAGGGTGGATTCCTGATTGCAAACGATGTCAAACAATTCTATGTTGATTTGCTGACCATGATTTCGCAAATCGGGTAAAAGGATATCATTGCTGCGAAGCAGCATATCGTTTACACCGTAAGGTGTAACATCGTTTGCGCAACGCGCAATATCGTTTTGTGTCCGCAAGCAGGGTTTTTGTTCTCGCTTTGCTCGAAACGATATTTGCAACTTGCGTTGCAAAATGATGTTGTGTCCTGCGGACACAAACACAAAAAGAAAAGGACTACTTTCGTAGTCCTTTTCTTTTTGGAGCTGATGGTCAGAATCGAACTGACAACCTGCTCATTACGAATGAGCTGCTCTGCCATTGAGCCACATCAGCAATTGACTTTGCGTTGTCCTATTATACACGATTCTTTTTGCAAAATCAAGCCCTGAAAGAAGGATTTTTATAAAAATTTTTTTCATCTGTGTTATTGTGTCGCAAACAGGGTATACTTTGGTTGAAAAAGGAAAGGAAAAATGTGTATGCAGTTTTTGTGGGCTTTTCTGTGCGGTGGTCTTATTTGTGTGATCGGGCAAATTCTGATTGATAAAACACGGCTGACTCCTGCCAAAATTCTGGTCGGTTTTGTTGTTGCGGGGGTGATTCTGGGAGCGTTGCGTGTGTATGAACCGTTTCGCGATTTTGCGGGTGCGGGTGCAAGTGTACCGTTGACGGGATTCGGTGCATTGCTTGCAGACGGCACACGTGAAGCGGTGGATGAAAAAGGCTTGCTCGGAGCACTGACGGGCCCCTTGTGTGCAGGTGCCGGCGGCATAACTGCCGCTATGCTTTGCGGACTTGTTGTGTCTTTTCTTTGTAAACCGAAATCAAAATAACAAAAAAGAGGAAAGAAAAAACAACAACCTCCTGTGAATTGTTGCAAAAATTTGACACAAGTATAAACTTACTATTGCTTCTCGTCTTTTGTGAAAAAAAATATTGTAATTTTTTAAATTCTGTGTTATTATGTAAATGCAAAATTTTGCAATTGTTTATAAGGAGGTGCTGCTCAATGGAAGGTGCACAGGAACTCGTCGCCATCGTCGAAGCATTCTTTAACGCTCTCAAGACCGTCATCAACGCCCTCAAGGCTTTGTTTGGCATGGCAGAAGAAGGCTCTCAGACTTCTAACGAATAATCAGTTTTATTTCATTTGCATGCAAAAGAGAGGCCGGTTTGCCCGGCCTTTTCTCTTTATTGGAATAAATTGTTGCGGAAATTTGTTTTAATTGTTAACTTTGAAAAAAAACGAAAATATTTTCCAAAAAGACTTGTACTGTTTGACGAAGTGTGTTATAGTAATAATGACTAATAGTCAAAATAGAAAGTGAGGTGCACACCGTGGCTATTTTTGATTTCACTTTAGAAGAAGTTCTTGCTTTTATTGAGGATCTCCTCAGAAAACTCAAGCAGGCTTTTGCAGATCTTGGTATTCTTATTCTTCCCGAAGAAGGCGAAGGTCATAACACCACAAAGACCGAAGAATAATTTTTCAGAAAGAGGTATTTACTTATGAATTTAAAACTTGAAGACCTTTTGGATTTTACTGCTTCCACCGGCGATTGGATAGCTGTTATCAGAGCTTTCCTCACCGCTATCGCAGATTTCTTTAAGTTCATCGGCATTGATCTGTTTGCTCCCGAAGCAGAAGACAGTGCAACAAACAGCGAAAACGCCTGAGTTTTTTTGACCGAATAAAAAAAGGAGGATACTACACATGGATTCTTTCTTCAAAGCTATTATTGAATTCATTACCGACATTTTCGCTGCTCTTGCCGATTTCCTTGGCTGGACCATTTATGTCGAAGATCTGCCGGAAGATCCCACAACTCCCGAAGCTGAAGCATAATTTTGTGCGGACGGGCGGATTGATTTTCCATTATTAAAACAGGAGGACTAACCATGTTTTCATTTGATTTTGCTGCTCTTATGCAGTTCCTTATGAAGTTGTTTGCCGCTTTCAAGGGTCTTGCCGAAAAGCTTGGTATCGTTGGCGGAGAAGGCGAAACAACCGTATAAGTTCAATAGTTGTAAAAATTTTATACAACAAAAAAACCGTCGGATTCCGACGGTTTTTTTTCATCCCTCATCCTTGGCATAGCGTTCAAACTGACCTTTGGCAAGATAGCAGTCACCGCCCGTGCATCGTACGCAGTATTTGTTGATGTACGCAATTTTCTTTTTTTCGTTCGGAAATTTTGTCACAAGCGAACATTGCTTGACAAAGCCCTCACAAATGAGTGACTGTGCAGTTTCGCGTACAAAAAAGGGACAGCGGATGTTGGTTTCATTTCTTGTAAAACTCATGAAATCCTCCTTGTTGTTTTTTCTTGATTTCATGATAACAAAAAGCAAACGGTGATTTCTCCCCGTTTGCAAAGAAAAATAAAAAAATTTTTAATTTTTTTTGTAACTGCCCATAATTCGTAACAGTTCCTCGCTCGGTGTGCCGAACTGTGTTTGCAGGCACAGTGGTTTTTCGACCGTCAAACCCGGTTTTCGTCCGCGTTTGCTTTCCAGCAAAAACAGCCATGCAGCATCAGTGGCTTTCTGATGCACAAGACGCAGTCGCTTGGGCTCAAGTCCGGTTTTGTGCATGGCAACCATCGCTTCACTCAAACGCTCCGGACGCAGGCAGATACAGAACGCACCGCCGAATTTCAGCACATAAGCCGCTGCATGGCAGATTTCCTCCAGCGTGCCGCTGGCTTCACTTCTTGCCGTCTTTCGTGCCGTGTCCTGACTGGCCATACCGTGATCAGTGGCATTGTAAGGCGGATTCATGGTCACAATATCTAAACTGCCTGCAGGAATTTTCCCTTTTAATTCACGCAGATCCGTGTGCAACAGGTGTATGTTTTTTGCTTTTTCACAGTTTTCCATGGAGCGTGTCAGTTGATTGCAGGCTTTTTCCTGAATTTCCACCGCCCACAGTTCTTTTGGTGTGCTTTCCCGCAACCAATAAAAGGGAATAATACCGCACCCCGTACCGAAGTCGCATACCTTTTGACCGTTGTGCACATTTGCAAAATCGGCAAGCAGCAGTGCATCCGTTCCGAATGTATGCGACGGCGATACGATCAGTGGCAGTGTGCCCTCGGCATCCATGTATTCAATGTGTTCATCAGGGAGCAGATCGTAAGTTTTTTCGTTCATAATCTTATACTGTAAATGACAGACTGACGGGTTTGGAGTCGATGTGGTAAGCACTTTCCGCAGTGGCTGTCAGGGTATAATTGCCCGCAGGAAGAAGTGCACCCGGCACAGTGAAACTGAATGTATTGTCATCATTGATGATGAAGTAGTCAGAAAGAAAGTGTTCTTCAAACACGGTTTTGCCGCTTTCGTCTGCAAGGGCGACTTTGTAATCATGCACAATGTAGCCTTCTGCGGGAACAGCCTGTGTAAAGGAAACCACATAATCGCCGTTTTCGTTCTTCATTGCCTTTGCAACACTGTCGGCAGGGAACACAGGTGCGGTATCATGTGCTTTCATATTTTTGTAAGTGTAAGCGAAAGTATTGCGGTCATTGACATTTTCAATGTAATAATCGCAGAAGAAGGTTTCCGACAGCACATCATATCCGCGAATACGCACACTGCCGTCGTTGTCTGCTTCAATCACGCAAAACTGTGCGGCATCTTCATACCCTGCGGGATGCTGACCGATGATGTAATCTTTATCCAGTTCAAATCTTGCCATGGCACCGACACCGACCGAGGTATAGGTGTTCTGGTTGATGCTGCGCGGATCGTTCATCGGAAAATGGGAATGCCCCGAGAAATTAACCACTTTGTTGTGCCCTGCAAAAACGAGATTCAAGCCGGGGTTGCACCAGATTGTGCTGCCGTAAACCGTTCCGAAGGGGTGCGGATGCTGAAATACAAAAACAGGCTTCTCGCCGGCAGCGGCTTCCGCTTTTTTGATTTCCTTATTCAACCAACTGATACTTGCGGGGGTGACGGTCCATTCCGTCAAAAAGCGTTCCCCCGAAAAACCGATGCAGGTAAAACCGTTCACAACGGTGACGGTGTTGATGTCATGTCCGAATGTTTCTTCAAACAGTTCGGTGCAGTTTTCGGTTTTCATCTCATGGTTGCCCAAAACATTGATGCAAACGGTATCCTCGTGCACATTTTCTTTCAGTACGTTTGCATAGGCTTCATAGTCGGGCAATGTGCCGATGCTTGAGAAATCGCCGAGCCCGAAGAACGCATCCACCCCGCTGTATTTTTCATCGTTGTCAAAAAGGGAATATGCTTGTGTAACAGCTTTTGCCACATTTTCATTTTCATTATGTGTGTCGGTGAATGCAATGATGCGTACGGCAGGGGTAAAGTCTTGCGGCGTGGCGGGAAGAGCTTGTGTGATATCACCTCTTGCTATTTGCACACCCGACCAACTCAGCAATACAAGACAACACAATGCTGCAATGCCGAGTATACTGCCGAGAACACCGCAGAAAACTTTGCAGATGATTTTGATTGTCTTTTTCACCATAACCATATCCTCCAAAATAAACAGGGCTGTGGTTAAACAGCCCTGATTGTTTATGATTTCTTTTTCAGTACCATAACGACGGCAACAACCGAAATGCCCGAAAGCAGCAATACGATTACGCCGACAATCATTTTTGGGCTGACAACACTTTTTGTGCCGTCCGGCATTTGTTGCTGTTGGTTATTGCTTACGGAAGGAGCCGTCGGAACAGAAACGGACGGTACGGTATTGTTGACATAATTTGAAGATTGGTTTTCAACAATTGTGCCCGCATTGCCGAGATAGGGCTGTGTTACGCCTTCCTGCGGCTGTGTGGAAATAACGGGAATGCCGGAATTGGGAATATTGGATGTGGGTACATTCATGGACGGATTCTGCATGGAAGGGATGGTTGTGGATACCTGCGGAATGGTGGTGATGACCGCACTCTGTGTGGAACCTGCCGCAACGGTGGTGGTAACCTGCTGTGCACCGCCGAGGTTGAGCCCGCCGAGGTTTCCCATCAGGGTGCTGATGAATTCATTGCTGGTGAGCATGCTCATGTCAAAATTGCTCAGGTCAAAGCCGAGCAGGGTGGAAACGATGGCCTGAATCAGTTCGTTTTCCGAAACCGTGCCGCCGAGGTCACCGAGTTTATCTTTGATGGCATCCAGGGTCGATTCACCTTCCTGTGTGCCGCCAAGAAGAGCCTGCACAATGGTGGTAATGGTGCTCATGTCATCATCTTCCACGGGGGTTGTGGTAGCAACAGAGCCGAGAATGCCGCCGAGAATCCCCGAAAGATTGTTCGGATCAATTTCAAGACCTTCAAAAAGACCGGCTATATCATTGTCTGTTTCCTGTGCATTGGAAGCGGGGAAAATGTTACTGATCAGCAAATTTCCGCCTGCGGCACAAATGCCGAACAGCAGAACAACGGTCATAAGCACCGCAAGAATTTTGGTTTTCTTCATATTTTTGTTCAATCCTTTGTCATATCATTTCTAATATATCATACTATAAAAAATCGCAGTTGTCAATCGACATTATTCATTGTATATACAAAGCATAAATTTTTTTGAAAATATTGAAAATGAAGAAGAAAAAGCATATAATAAATCTGATTTTATTTTATCGGCTTTCGGAGGTTGCATGGACGAGTCTGTTGTAAAAGAGCAAGTGTTGCTTGTAAGCGTGGATACAGGGGATTTTGATGCCGAAACATCCTTGGAAGAACTCAGACTGTTGGTGGAAACCGCCGGCGGTGAAGTTTTTGCAACCCTGATACAAAAAAGAGAACGTCCCGACAATGCCTGTTTCTTGGGGGCCGGACGACTGCAGGAAGCAAGGACGATTGCCCTTTGCAATAATCTTGACCTGATCATCTGCGATGCGGAATTGTCCCCCGTGCAGCAACGAAACATGGAAAACGCAACCGAAACCAGAGTCATTGACCGCACCATGCTCATTCTTGATATTTTCGCAGGCAACGCAAGAACAGCCGAAGGCAAACTGCAGGTGGAACTTGCACAACTCAAATATTCACTGCCCCGTTTGTCCGGCAGAGGTACGCAACTGTCAAGGCTCGGCGGCGGCATCGGCACAAGAGGTCCCGGTGAAAGCAAACTCGAAAGCGACCGCCGGCACATACGCAGACGCATTCATGCACTTGAAGAAAGCCTTGCTTCTTTGGAAAAACGCCGTGAATTGCACCGCAAACGCCGCAAAAAGGACGGGGTTGTCACCTGTGCCATTGTCGGTTATACCAATGCAGGCAAATCGACACTTCTCAATGCACTGACCGATGCGGGTGTGCTTGCCGAAAACAAACTCTTTGCAACCCTCGACCCGACCTCGCGTGCTCTCAAACTCCCCGACGGCAGGGAAGTCATGCTTATTGACACGGTCGGATTCATTTCCCGCTTGCCTACCAAACTGGTCGAAGCATTTAAATCCACGCTCGAAGAAGCCGCGGATGCAGATCTGATTCTCAATCTCTGCGATGCCTCCGACCCCGAATATGAAAACCATCTTGCCGTGACCCGTTCCATTCTGCAGGAACTCGGTGCAGGAGATAAGCCGACTGTCACCGTTTACAATAAATGCGATGTCATGCAAACCCCGTGGCTTCTGCCTGTTTCGCGTGATGCGGTTATGATTTCCGCACTCAGCGGAAGGGGCTTCGATCAGCTTATGGATGCACTCATGGAAGCACTGCCGCCCACAAGAAGACGGGTTTTGCTTCTCATGCCCTATACGCAGGGAAGTCTGACCGATCGCGTGCGCAGGGAAGGGGCTGTTGCTGTGGAAGAATACCGTGCCGACGGTGTGTTTATGGATGCCGTGGTCGGTGTGGAATTGTTGCCGAAATTGCTGGACTATGTGCTTCCCGAGGAGGACGCATAATGCAGAATCTGATGAGCCGTATGCGTGCGGCAATGGAAAAATACAACATGATTGAAGACGGGGACCGCATTGCCGTCGGTGTGTCGGGCGGCAAGGATTCACTGGCTTTGCTTGTCGGTCTCGCACAGATGCGCAGGTTTTATCCGAAAAAATACGAGGTTGTCGGCATCACGCTCGATATGGGCTTTGAAAACGGCGACGACCGGTCACAGGTTGAAGCACTGTGCAAACAGCACAATATTGAATATCTTGTCAAAAAAACCGAGCTCGCAAAAGTGATTTTTGAATACCGCAAGGAGGACAACCCTTGCTCTTTGTGTGCCAAAATGCGTCGCGGGTCTTTGCACGATGCGGCAAAGGAGTTGGGTTGCAACAAACTCGCCTTGGGGCACCACATGGACGATGCGGCAGAAACATTCATGATGAACCTGCTGTCGGGCGGCAGAATCGAATGTTTCCGTCCCGTGACCTATCTGTCAAGAAAAGATATTTTTGTCATCCGTCCCATGGTGCTTGCCCGTGAAGGGGTTGTTGCAAGTGCGGCAGAAAGAAACAATCTTCCCGTGCAGAAAAGCGGTTGTCCCATGGACGGGCACAGCGAGCGTGAAAATATGAAAAATCTGCTCAATACGCTGGAAAAAGACTATCCGCATCTGCGTGAGAAAATCATCGGTGCATTGGAGCGGGGCAGTATATCCGGCTGGAATCCCGACAGCCCCATGAACACAAATTAAACCCGAGAGGAGATACATACAATGAAATACGCAGTAATTTTATATGACGGCATGGCGGACTATCCCGTGCCTGCCCTGAACGGAAAGACCCCCATGGAATGTGCTGACAAACCCTTGTTTGACGGCATGGCAAAAAAAGGCGAGGTCGGTCTTGTCAAGACCATCGGCGACGGACTCAAGCCCGGCAGCGAAATCGGAAATCTGTCCGTGCTCGGCTACGACCCTTACGAATGCTATACGGGTCGTTCTCCGCTGGAAGCGGTCAGTATCGGTGTGCAACTCAAAGACACGGATGTGACCCTGCGTTGCAACCTTGTCACCGTGTCTGACGAAGAAAATTATGCCGACAAAACCATGGTGGACTATTCCGCAGGCGATATTTCCACCGCCGAAGCCCACGAGCTCATCAAAGCCGTGCAGGAAGCCTTTGGCAACGAAATCTATCGTTTTTACGGCGGTGTTGCCTACCGCCATTGCCTTGTGTGGGAAAACGGCACAGTCGATCTTGGCAAAATGACCCCGCCGCATGACATCACGGGCCGCGTGGTCGGCGGATATCTGTCTTCTGTCGAAAACGCAAAAGACCTCATCGCCATGATGAAAAAGAGCTATGATGTGCTCAAAGACCATCCCGTGAACCAAGCCCGCATTGCCAAAGGGGAACTGCCAGCAAACTCCATCTGGCTGTGGGGTGAAGGAACCAAGCCCGCACTGGAAAGTTTTGAAGACAAGTTCGGGCTGAAAGGCTCCGTGATTTCCGCGGTTGACCTGCTCAAGGGCATCGGCGGTTGTGCAAAAATGAGAACCCCCGACGTGGAAGGCGCAACGGGCTATATGGATACCAATTTTGCAGGCAAAGCCTCTTGCGCCGTGGAGGAATTCAGAAACGGTGCCGACTTTGTGTATCTGCATTTTGAAGCACCCGACGAATGCGGCCACCGCAACGAGCCCGAAAACAAGGTGCGTTCCATTGAACTGATTGACGAGCTTGTTTTATCCGTTTTGTTGCCCGAACTCGAAAAATACGGCGATTACAAAGTGATGATCCTGCCCGATCATCCCACCCCCATCGTCACCCGCACCCATGCAAGCGATCCCGTACCGTATATGATCTATGACAGCACAAAGGAAAAAGACGGTGTGGACACCATCAACGAAAATACCGCCAAGACAACAGGAAATTACTTTGACAGCGGTGCTTTGTTGATGAAACATTTTCTGAAAGACTGATTTTTAAAATAAAAAACAAAAAGGGGCAAGTAAAATGGCATTATCCGTTCTTGACTTTTTCTCCGAACAACTCGGCATGTGCACGCAGGTTTATGTCTGTCTGCCCGATGCGAACACACTGAAAAACCGTCCGTCCATGGCTTCCCGCAAGGTGCTGTGGCTGTTGCACGGGCTGTCCGATGACGGCTCTGCATGGACACGCTATTCCCGCATTGAAAAATACGCCACGCAGAATGATATTGTGGTCGTCATGCCCACCGCCGGCAGAAGCATGTATTGCGATGATTGCCTGGGACAGAATTATTACACTCACATTACCGAAGAATTGCCCGCTTATCTGCACAACCTGTTCGGGCTTTCGCTTGAGCGTGACAAAAATTTTATTGCAGGTCTTTCCATGGGCGGTATGGGTGCGATGAAGATGGCACTCAACAATCCCTGCCGTTATTTTGCCGCAGGCAGTTTTTCGGGGGTGCTTGATTTTACGGATGTCGCCTTGGTGAACAAAGACCGTCTTGCTAATGAATTTCCGTTTATGATTCCCTTTATGGACGACCCCGCCACGAGTCCTCTGAACCCGACCGCCTTGCTCGACGGCGAACGGCATAAAGACCTGAAACTGTATGTTTCCTGCGGTTTGCAGGATCATCTGGTCAAAACCAGCCGTTCCTTCCTTGCCAAGGCTGAAACCGAAGGACTGACTGTGGAGAGCTGCTTTGAAGACGGCACCCACGAATGGGGCTTCTGGGACAGACACGTGGAACGCTTCATCAACTTTGCATTGCAATAAGGCATAAAAAAACAGGACTTTCGCAGTCCTGTTTTTTTGTCAAATTACGGTTTGTCGGGCTCTTATCAATGAAAATTTTCCTCTCAAACCCTTGTCGCCCCTGAAAGGGGAGATGTCACGAAGTGACAGAGGGGTTAACCAAGTTTGCACAAATTTGGTCAATAAAGTTTGATGTAGCCGA
>JAZUQC010000009.1:0-3330 GCA_045605525.1 Acutalibacteraceae bacterium | reverse complement strand
TAGGGAACGCATACCATGCGTTCCGCTGTGAATTTGACGATGAGAATGCATTATAAACAACAGAAAACCTCATCAGGCCGCCGATTTGCCGGAACGGATGTTATCCGTTCCCTACGGTTTGTGTCCAACTTCCTGCAAATCAATCAGTTTGCCATACTATAAATTTATTTTCCTTAAGTTGACGACATTGCCGGTTGAACCGGGGGTTTTCACTATGTATCAATAGCAATCGGGATAGGAAACGGTTCTGCCTGTAAAGATTTCAACAAGTGTGCGATAAAGATTCTGAAAGAATTTCTGAAATGCACCGTTGAAGGCTACACCGGCAATGGTTTTGTTGCCGTTTGCACAGGCAATATCCTTCAGACCGTACACATCATACCAATGCACGACCCTTGTGGTGTAGGTGCTTGTATCGGCTTCGTCAATTTCAAGCATACGATAGCCGTATTGCGTGGAAAAAGCGTCCCCGTTGTAACGGGTGCTCAGGGAATTGGTGATATCAATGCCCTTGTAGTGCACACCGAAGGCATTGGTATGGTCATGACCTGTGAAAATTGCCATCACATCACCCTGTTCAGTCATTGCATCAAACTGACCGTCATTCTGCTTGCCGGGACACGGTGTTTCGTTGAGGGTGCCGTAATTCACATTTGCAGGGTCAAACATATAATATTCGCCATCGTTGATGATGTGCTCAAACGCAAACAATGTGGTTTTGCCGGCAGGCTTGAGGGCATCGTAAATTTCAGGCACTATGATGTGCTGAAATGCAAGCGAATAGACAATTTCACCACCATTAGCGGCTTTAAGTGCGTCAGAGGTAGCCTTGTACCATTCAATCTGATCCTTTTTCACATATCCGTAATAGCCTTCCTCGTCATACTCGCCCGAGTCAAAAACCCAGACATTGAACTTCACACGCTGTCCGTCGGAAGAAAAAACAGGCAGATTGTAGGTACCGCATCCCGAAAGTGCTTCGCCGTCATCCACCGAATAAGAAACAGAAAAGGTGTTGTAATAAGCCATAAGTTCTTCTCTGGACATCGCACCGCTTTCGGAATCGTGATTGCCGAAGGTGACAGCAACAGGAATATTTCTTGTTTCAAATGTGTTCATCAGCTTGTCAATGAGTGTCTTTGTTTGGTTTGCATCGTCCGAATTCTGCACATTGTCACCTGTAATTACAACGAGGTCGGGTTGTTCTCTGTCACATGCATCACCGATGAGCCATACAGAATCATCCACATTGTATTCCTCAAGATGCGTGTCGGTCACATGCATGATTTTGAATTTACCGTTGTTGTCAAACCGGAGCGGTGCTTTTGTCTGCACGGCAAATGCAGGCAGCATCAGTGCCGCGAGCAGTACGATAGAAATCAAAACGGAAAATATTTTTTTCATTTTTTCTTCTCCTTTAAAAATAAAATAAATATCGGAAAAAAGCAAATCTCTTTGCCGTTTATTTTCCTACGCAGAATTTTGCGAAGACTTCCGAAACCACCGCTTCGCTGACTTTTTTACCCGTCAGTGCAAACAGTTCACCGAGGGCACAGTCAATGCAGACGCCGATTGCATCAAGTGTCTCTCCGCCCTGCAAGGCGAAGATGCCCTGATCAAGGTGCCCGACAGCAGTGGCACAACACTGTCTTTGCCGTTCGCCCGCAAGCACTTCCCCGTTGGCATCAAAGCCGGATGTGCCGAGCACTTCTGCCAACAGGTCTGCAAAAATCTGTGCGGATTCGGGATTTTTGGCGGAAATAAAGCAGGTATGCGGAATGTATTTTTCTATTTCCGCAATTTCAAATGCCGATTCAAGGTCGCTTTTGTTGATGATCGCCACGGCGGTACGGTCTTTGCACTGTTCAAGAAGTGCGAAGTCTTCCTCATTCAGCGGCACACTGCTGTCAAACACTGCCAACAAAAGAGTGGCTTCCTGTATTTTTTCTCTTGCCATGGCAACACCGATCCCCTCGACTTCGTCCTCGGTGGCACGAAGTCCCGCCGTATCACTCAGACGCAGAACGATCTCACCCACACGCACGGTTTCTTCAATAATATCGCGTGTGGTTCCCGCAATGCTCGTGACAATCGAACGTTGTCTGCCCGAAAGCAGGTTCATCAATGTGCTTTTGCCGACATTGGGTTTGCCGCAGATGACCGCCGACACACCCTCGGTGACGGCTTTGCCGCTGTCGTAACGGGCAATAAGGGAGTTCAGTTCCCCTTTTGCGGTCTGCATGGTGGCAAGCAGTGCATCATCGGACACGCTCGGTACGTCTTCATCGGGATAATCCGTCCATACCGCAAGTCCTGCCGCTGCGGTGGTCAGGCTTTGGGCAATGCGGTCAATCGCACGGCTGACACTGCCCGACAACGTCGCATTTGCCGCCGCAAGTGCCTGTTCACCCTGTGCGGAAATGACATTCATAACCGCTTCGGCTTCGGAAAGATCCATTCTGCCGTTCAGGAATGCCCTGCGGGTGAACTCCCCTGCTTCGGCAGGCACAGCCCCCGCGTTCAGCACAGCACGAAGAAGCCTTTTTGTGACAAACAGCCCGCCGTGACAGCAGATTTCGGCAACATCCTCACCCGTATAGCTGTGCGGTGCACGGTAAACAATGGCAACACCCTCGTCAAGCACGGTGTCACCGTCATGGATTTTGCCGTAAGCGGCACGATAGCCTTTCATGGAAGACAGCGTTTTGGCACTGACCGCGGCAAACACACGATCGGCAATTTCCAAGGCACCCTCACCCGAAATGCGAACGATTGCCACACCGCCCGATGCATTGGGGGTGCAAACGGCAGCAATACAGGACATAAAATCTCTCCTAAACTATAAATTCAAAATAGCGTTAACAAACCGCTTCTTTTTGTAAATAAAACCGTAGAGGCAACCGTTTAAAGCGGTTGGCGAAACAGTGTTTTATTATTTAATAACAACCGTCACTTGCCTGCGTGGCGGTTGTTGCTTTTCGTCTTGATTCCAAACCTTTACGAAAACAAAAAGAGATAGATAAATTACGGTTTAGCGGGGCGTGTAGGGAACGCATAGTATGCGTTCCGTCCCTGACCAATGTCCCATTACGCACAATGTAATCATTGAATTTAATAAAAAAATGAAAATGGTCCCCGGAACAACATGGCCAGATGGGATCGGAACGGATAATATCCCGGAACGGATAATATGTACAGTGCAGTATGATTGTATACAGGTATGCAAGATGATTGTATACAGTTTTGTGATATATTAAAGGCAAGAAAATAACCTAAAGAGGAGGTTATTCAAATGCCTTGGAGGGACAAAACTGTGGAAGAATTAAGAAA
>JAZUQC010000008.1:0-25987 GCA_045605525.1 Acutalibacteraceae bacterium | reverse complement strand
CGGTGCCTCGACGACCCGTTTTTGGATTTCAAAATTATATCATTTATTGCATCGATTATGTATTATTTCAAATAATAATGTTCAAATCAATGATTCTTTTATCCTCATGCGGGATGCCGAGGGCGTCATCCCCTACAGGATAAAAAACCAAGTCGGACAGGGTCGGAACGCATACTATGCGTTCCCTACGTGCCCCGCTAAACCGCAATTTGTTTTCTTCATCCCACAACTTTCCGTGAAGATCCTTTTTTAATGGCAGAAGAATTTGAGCAGAGTTACCGCACCGACGAGCATGCACACGGGGGCAAGAATAACAAGTCCTGCGCCGAGGGCAAGGCAGGTGATGAGCAACGGCAGAGCAAGCACAAGAAGTGCAACGGCGATGATTTTTGCAGTACCCCATGCAATTTTGAATGCGAGCTTGATGCTCCAGCCGAACAAGACAAAAAACAGCACAGTAATAAGAATGTCAAACATAATTTTTCGCTCCTTTATGTAAAGTATTTTTTGTTTTGTTGTGATTCTATTATACACAAAACACCGGCAAAAGAAAACAGCAGTATCTGCAAAAATAAAGGCTTGTTTTTTACAATAAGTGCAAAAACGGAACTGCAAAAGCACAGTTCCGTTTACAATTTAATAAAATGTTGCAACTCTGTCGTCGCCTGTGAGCGGTTCGCAATTTTCAGCCGAAATGCAGTTGAGAATCGGGCCGCGTCTGCCGTAAAGACGGCTGAAACGGATATCGATTTTAGCGGTGAGCATAATCCATTGTGCATTTTCGATGGTATTGGCATTTGCCCATTTTGTGACAAAACCGCAGTAAGCAATATCATCCGCACAGCAGGTCATCACATGTCTGCCTGCAACAAACATTTTGTCGGGGAATTTGGGGTTGGTGGCACACACCGCCTTAAAGCGGATGGTCTTGCCGTCATACTTTTTCATGTCTTCCGTAATATCCTGATACCACAGGGCAAAATCGCGGTCTTCGAGTTCAATCACGGGTGCATTGATGTCAAACGGCATGGGATCGACGATTTCATCGGGCTGAATGGAGCCGTCCGTAAATTCATACACGATTTCCGCACGACGGCTGACACCGCGGACGATTTTGTGGTAGGGCATGATATCCGCACCGTTGGGCACGCGGTTAAAAATGATACTATCGGCATTCTGCAGTTTATCGAACACCAATGAACGCATGTTTGCATTGTAGCTTACAATGGTGTTGGCATCAAAAAACAGCATATTCTGATACGGTACCCAGTTTTCGGGCATGGCATCGTAAAATGACTGTAGCATCCACATGCCGTTGTATTCCACAAAGGCACGGGTTGCACCCGTTTCACGCACAAAACGAGAGAGGTTTTCTTCCGTCAGGTCTTCAATATCCTCAATGACTCTTTTGAACACATTTGGAGAACTGAAACGGGAGGCATCGTATTCTTCTTCGCCGTCTTCGCAGACGAGAAGCAGTGTTTTTTCGCCGGAATTCACACGTTTGTCCTGCAGAGTATCCTGCAAAAACAGGGTCTTTCCGCTTTCCAAAAAGCCCGTGAACAGATAAACGGGAAATTCTTTATTCTGTGCCATATCAGTTCACCCCGAACAACAGAGCCAGTGCACCTTCGTGCAATTTGGAGCCGATGACACAGAGTCTGCCGATCACACCGGGCACACCTGTGCGCACTTCACCCTCGCCGGGCACATAGTCAAAGTGCAACCAAGTGCCGTTTTCGCCTGCCACAATGCCCTTGGCACGCAGAATCACGCCGTATTTGCCTTCGTCGCACAGTTCATCGAGTGCGTTCTGCAATTCTTCTGCCGTGAATTTTTTGGTGGTTTCTTTGCCCCAGCTTGTGAACACTTCGTCTGCATGGTGGTGATGATGGTCATGGTCGTGGCATCCGCAATCGCAGTGTTCATCATGCTCATGGTGGTGTTCATGATGATGTTCATGCTCATGATCATGGCAACCGCAGTCACAGTCTTCATCATGGTCATAGTGGTGTTCATGATGGTGTTCATGGTCGTGGTCGTGGCAACCGCAGTCGCAATTTTCGTCATGGTCATGGTGATGATGATTATGCTCGTGGTGGTGATGTTCTTCGTGCATCAGGTGTTCCACAGCAGCCTGCAGGGAATCTCTGCGTTCAATGGCTTCGAGGAGTGTCTTGCCGTCAAGCTGTGACACGGGGGTGGTGATAATAACCGCCGCTTCGTTGTGTGCACGCACAAGTTCCACCGCTTTTTCGAGTTTTTCGGCAGAAACAACATCCGCATGGCTCATAACGATGGTGCCTGCGTGTTCGATCTGGTCATTGAAAAACTCGCCGAAGTTCTTCATGTACATTTTGGCTTTTCCCGCATCGACAACCGTGGTGAATGCGTTGAGTTCCATACCGACCTGTGCATTGTCACGCACGGCACGGATGACATCGGACAGTTTGCCGACACCCGAAGGCTCGATAATGATGCGGTCGGGGTTGTATTCTTCCACAACCTTTTTGAGGGCTTCGCCGAAGTCGCCGACAAGCGAACAGCAGATGCAACCCGAGTTCATTTCACGGATTTCAATGCCCGCATCCTGCAGGAAACCGCCGTCGATGCCGATTTCACCGAATTCATTTTCGATGAGAACCAGTTTTTCGCCGACATAGGCTTCATTCAGCATTTTACGGATGAGTGTGGTTTTACCTGCACCGAGGAAACCGGAATAAATATCAATTTTTGTCATTGTAAATCATATCCTTTGAATTTTTCTAATTCATTATTTTAGCACTTTTGCAATCAATTGCAAGTGCATTCTTTTAATTTTCAAGAAAATCAACAGCCGTTGCCACGATTTTTGCAAGCACACCGTCTTCAAACGGACTTTGCACATCAGCGGTTTTGCAAAGGTCAACAAAGGTCTTTTTGCCACCCTGCTTTGCAAAAGCAAGATAACGTGCCCATGCGTCTTCCCTGTTTTCGTTCATGAGTGCCCAGAATGTGAGTGCCACGGTTTGTGCAAGGCAGTAGTCGATATAATAGAACGGCAGTTCGTAAATATGGTGCTGTCTTTGCCAGCCTCTGCCTTCGCCGTAGAAAGCAAGGTCGCTTCGATCACAGAACGGACGGTACTGCTTTTCGAGGTTTTCCCAGACTTCATGGCGTTGTGCCTTTGTAAGATGCGGATTGTCATACACGATATGCTGGAATTCATCCACCATACAACCGTAAGGAATAAAGCGGATGCAACCTTCCAGGTGGGCAAGTTTTGCGGTGGGTGTTTTATCGCCGTAGAACAGTTCCAGCCACTTCCAGGCAAAGAATTCCATAGACATGGAATGGCATTCGCAGGATTCCATGGTGGGATCCATGTTTTCACGCACTTCAAAATCCTTGGCAAGCCAGCCTGCAAACGCATGGCCTGCTTCGTGGGTCAGCACTTCCACATCGTCTGCGGTGCCGTTGAAGTTCGAGAAGATGAATGAAGCCTTGTAATCGGGCAAAAATGTGCAATACCCGCCGACCTGCTTACCTTTGCGGGAAAGCACATCGAGCAGCTCGTTGTCGTAAAGGTCTGCCACAAATTCCTTGGTTTCGGGGGACATTTCCTCATACATTTTTCTGCCTGCGGCAAGAATATCCTCTGCAGAACCCACGGGGCGGGGATTGCCATCAGGGAACAAAAAATCAAGGTCATAATAATGCAGTTCATCAATACCGATACGCTGTTTTTGCAAATCGGCAAGTTTTGTGCACAGGGGGACAATGTCTGCCTTGACTGCTTCGCGGAACTTCTGCACCATGGCAGGGTCATAGCAGTTTCGTTTCAGACGCAGATAAGCCACTTTGGTGAACGAATCAAAACCGAGTTCGTTGGCAATTTTGGTACGGACGGAAATAAGATCATCGTAAATATCGTCCAATTCCGCTTCGTAGGATTTATAGAAGGCGGCATCTGCTTCGAATGCTGCCTTGCGGACACTGCGGTCGGCACTCTTTTTGTAAGGTGACAATTCGGACAAAGTAAGTTCCTTGCCGTCGAATTCGATTTTTGCGGATGCAACGAGTTTTGCATACTGTGTGCAGAGTTTGTTTTCCTGCTGTAAAAGAGGTACAATTTCGGGCTTGAATGCCTTGTTTTCAAGTTCGGCATTGACAAACATCAGTTCGCCGTATTTTTCTTTCAGTTGCGGCAGAAAACGGCTTGCGAGCAGAGCATTCTGAAAAGCACTCAGCTTTTCGGTCAGAAACGGAGAATTTTCATCATAAAAATCATTTTCCGTTTCATAAAAAACATCATTGGTATTGATGGAATGACGGATATAGGTCAAGGTAATCATGGTTTCGGCATGGGAAGAGAGTTTTTCATGCTCGTTGAATGCAGCAAAAACAATCTCTTCGTTTTCCGCATTGATTACCTGTTCGGTCAGTTTATCGTACGCGGCGGACAGCTCCTTGATATCCACGCGTTCATATTTCATTTCGGAAAATTTCATGTATATCACTCCTTGAAAATATATTATACTCTTAATGTAAAATGAATGCAAGCACCGTTTCAATTTATGATTGACGGCTTACAACAAATTATGATATAATATGATTAAAGAACTATGAAAGGATGATTGTATGATCCTCGAAGCGAAAAAAGAATATGTTTTTCTTTTTAACACAAAGGCTCCCTCCTGCCACGCATCTACGGTGTTGCCTCTGCCCGACGGCACGGTACTGACCGCATGGTTCGCAGGACAGCGTGAAGGTGCAGACGATGTCGGCATCTGGTCAAGTATCCGCAAGGACGGTGTCTGGTCCGCCCCTGTGCGAATATCCGACGAACGCGATGTTGCACACTGGAATCCCGTTCTGCATCTGCGTGAAGACGGCAAAATCATCCTCTATTATAAATACGGCCAGACTATTCCGCATTGGCTGACAAAATACGTTATTTCCGAAGACGGCGGATTGACTTGGTCTGTTCCGCAAGAGCTTGTTCCCGGGGACACTACAGGCGGCAGAGGTCCCGTCAAAAATAAGTGCATCCGTTTGTTTGACGGCACACTGCTTGCCCCCGCATCCACCGAACAGAACAAGATGTGGATTCCCTTTATTGACCGCTCCGAAGACGACGGGCTGACATGGGAAAAGCAGACTCCCATGGAAAGACCCAAACACAGAAGAAACTGGGTGCAGATGATTCAGCCGACATTGTGGCAGAGTGAAGACAGCTCTGTGCACTGCCTGCTTCGCACCAATCAAGGGGCTGTGTACCGCAGTGATTCACTCGACCTCGGCATCACATGGTGCAAGCCTTACAGAACGAACTTACCCAACAACAACTCGGGGCTTGACCTTACGCAGGACTCAAAAGGCAGACTGTGGCTGCTTTACAACCCCATCAAGGAAAACTGGGGCGACCGTTATCCGCTGACCCTTGCGGTGTCCACCGATGACGGCGAAACATTCACCAATGTGATGAATCTCGAAGTCAAACCGGGTGAATACTCCTACCCCGCCATCACCTGCAAGGACGATAAACTGTATCTGACCTACACGCACCTGCGTGAACGTGTGGCTTACTGGGAAATCACCCCCGAAGCATGACCGTTTACATTGATGCGGATGCCTGCCCCGTAACAAAAATTGCCGAGCAGATTGCACACAGCCACTCCATTGCCTGCGTTTTGCTGTGCGACACCAATCATGTGCTGTTTTCAGATTTTTCGGAAGTGATCACCATCGGTGCGGGACGGGATGCGGTGGACATTGCACTTGTAAACCGTTGCCAAAAAGGTGATATTGTTATTACGCAGGATTACGGTGTTGCCGCGATGGCACTCGGCAAAGGGTGCCACTGCATGCACCAAAGCGGCATGCGGTTTACAGAGCACAACATTGACAGACTGCTGTTTGAACGGGCGGCAAGCGCGAAAGCACGCAGAAGCAGTGCCAAAAACCACCTCAAAGGCCCGCGAAAACGCACAAAAGAAGACGACGAGCATTTTGCCGCCGCCTTTGAAAAACTATTGAATGAATTAACAGGGTGTCAGACTTAATGTCCGACACCCTGTTTTTCGTTTTATTTTATCTGTGTCTTCTGCCTCTGACAAAGACAGCGACAAACCAATAATAAGCCGGGATAAACAGGAACAGAATCCATGTCGGATGCCAGATGTGAAGCCCAAAACCGATCAGCAGGAACAGCATGACAATCACAATCGGCACGGGCTGAATGAGGAAAAATGCTTTTCTCGATTTTGCACGCAGGGAGGCGGCGATCATGTAATAACACGGAATGAGCAGGAACATGATCCATGCGGGATGCCACAGATGCAGAACCGTCCCCGCAAACAGATAAGCTGCAACAATAACCAGTGGAAACGGAAAAACAAACATCATTCTTGCCGTTGCACGATGGCTTGCGTTTCTGACGCAGGAATCAGCAAAATCAAAAAGTTTGCTGAAAACAAAGCCCTTTGCCTCGTTTTTTATCTGTTCATAATTATCCTGCCCTGCTGCGGAAGATTGATTATATGTATTATATGTTTGCTGCTGATACCCCTGACTGTTTGCCTGCTGATAGTTTGTTTGGGTATAAGACGGCGGGGCCTGCTGTTGTGCCTGCGAGGGAATTGCATCAGGGTTCAGCAAGGAATCAACCGTTATGGAATAAAAAGCGGCAATTTTCGGCAACATATTCAGATCGGGGGTCGCGGTTCCGCTTTCCCATGCGGTAATGTCGGATTCCGTCACAAAAAGACGGCTTGCAACTTCATCTTTGGAATAGCCGTTCTGCAAACGCAGAAGGGTAAGTTTATCAGAAAGAGACATAGCCATTATTTTCATCTCCGTTTTTGCATATTTGAAGTTATTATACAATTATTTTTGTCGCAATACAAGTAATTTTGCAAAAAAACCGGGTTTTATAACCCGGTAAAAAAGTGATTCTCAATTCTTCAGCCGTTCTATCAATGCTGCCAAGTCCCCTACGGTTGCAAGCCGTGCCAGATCTTCATCGTCGATGGATATATCAAAATGCTCTTCCACATCCCCGACAAGACTGACCAATGTCAGCGAATCTGCACCAAGTTCATACAACAGATCGGTTTTTTCGGTAATGCCGTCAGGATTCATGCCCAGACGCATCGAAATCAGGTTTTTCAGTTCATTCAACATTTTTTTCTTCCCCTTTTCTTTTATTATACAGTTCAATGACCGATTGTCTTATTATTTTCATGGTTGTTGTTTTCGGAAATGCAGTCATAAAAATTTCCGCATCGCCGATACGCATAAATGCGGGCAATCTGAATGATGCGGCAACCAAGTCTTCTTTCACCTTGTGTTCAATCTGTGCGGGGCCGATTCCCGGAAAATCATCGGAAGAAACAGACACAGCGGCGGCAATCACTTTATTTTCGGTTTCACCGAAAGTTTTTATACTCTCAAACACAACCGCTTCACGCAGTCCCTTTATAGAATGCAACAGATAATTTTCAATTTCTTCGGGACAGATATTTTTACCATTGTCCAGCACGATCAGATTTTTCTTTCTGCCCGTGATGATGAGTTCGCCATCGGAATCCGTTTTGCCGTAATCCCCTGTATAAAACCAACCGTCAACAAAACTTTGTCGGGTGGCTTCTTCATCCTTATAATATCCTGCACAGATATTTTTACCGCAAAGCAGAATTTCTCCGATGCCGTCCGAATCGGGATTGTTGATTCTGAATCGGCTTGTGTTTGAAATGGACAGCCCGACCGCTTCGGGTTTTTCTTTTGCATTCATATTCAGCGTCGCAACGGGTGCTGATTCACTCAGCCCGTATCCGAGAAAGACTTCAAATCCCATGGCAAGCAATGCCTGCAGATAATCCCTGCGTACGGCAGCACCGCCGCAGGCAAAATACGGCAACGAGCCGCCGAAATATTTTTCTACGGTCTTTTTGACAAGTTCACGGATCGGCAACGGGGCATCGGCAACGGAAGCCGCACCGCCTTTGATACCGTTCTTTTTCAGTTGGGTATCCAGTTCTTTGTACAAAAAATCAATAAAAGCGGGCACAACAGCGATCATTTGCGGATGGCAAGCGGCAACATTTTTCATAAAGTGCCGAAGCGTGTCATTGATATACAGCACACCGTTAATGGTGACGGCCGTCAGCACCGTGCAACCGAGTTCAAACACATGATTCATCGGTAACACGGACAGTGCCGATGCAACAGGCGGCAGAACACCGGCCAACGCAAAAGCATTTTCAATAAGATTACCGTGGGTCAGCATGACACCCTTGTTAGCACCCGTGGTACCCGAAGTAAATACAATAGCGGCGATATCATCTGCGTTGATGTTGCGTTGGGAAAATGCAGGGGTACCGTCCGACAGCATCTGCCTGCCTTCTCTGATGAGAGAAGACACACTGCATATATCATCCGTCTTGCCTTTGAACGGAATACAAGGAACATGCCCTGCCGCATCACGGACACTGCGAAGCAAAGCATCGTCACATAAAATGACCCCAAGTTCGGCTTTTTGAATCAGCAAATGCAACTTATCACCATACAGTTCCGTATCCAGCGGCACAGCCGTTCCGGTTCCGCAGCTTGCCGCAAAAAAAGACACCATCCATACGTAACTGTTTTTACCGATAATGCCGATATTTTTGCCCGCAAAGCTTCTGTGACTGAGTGAAAACGCCAACGCGGCTGCATCATTACAAAGCTGTTTTGCAGAATAGGACACATTGCCGTTTGCAGAAAATTCCACTACCTGTGTGCGGTCTGCATAAATAGCAGACGCACGCAAAAGCAGTTCCTTCAGGTTTTCGGGCTTACCTGCCGCACGGAACTGACAACGTAAATCGGCAACCTCTTTATTATACCGCTCATTGTCGGGCTTTTCTTTCGTTTTTTTCTCAAATAAAACAGAGGAACGTCCGCCTCGGCCAATGTGTTCGTTCGCCATTTTCTGTGCTCCGTACTTCTTTTCTTTTGTTTTATAATACAATAAACCGAAATAAATTTCAATAAACAATGTGTTGGTAGTTTGTGTATTTCGTGCAAAAATATGAACAATTTGTAAAAAACCATGTTTGAATTTTTGTATTTTGTACAATCTTATACACTTATGCATAATTATATCCATCATAAGTGTAAAGCAAACGGTCGATTATACGTTTCAAACTTCGTGTGCAACTACCTGAATACGCAAACTAAAAACGGGTTCTGCAGTTGCATGCAGAGCCCGTACTTTATGAATGGAAATATCAGAATACAACTTCTCCGAAGTTTACATCGTAACCGTCCTCTTTGTAATCGGAATAACAACCTATGTTATTAAAAACAGCATAGACCGTGCCGATAAAATTGACAATCTTTGCAAACAGTTTTCTGAAGAAACTGAAAGACGGTGCATCATATTCTTCTGTTTTTGTCAACGTGAAATTGGCATGCACTTCATCACTGCCGACTTCATAGGTGGTCACGGTGATGGCATCGGAAGAAAAATCAATGATATTGTAAAGACGGTCAGTGTGTTCATCCATACCAATGGCAATCAGATCACTGTAAGGAATTTCGCCTTCTTCGTCACGCGGCCTGCTGACGGATGCGGAAACCATGTAAACCGTGCCCTGTGCATTTTCGACCGTGCCGCCGTTTGCAAGTTCTGCAACACTTTTGCCGTTGTAAACCACATCGGAAACGGAATAATGGTGGGAATGTCCGAGCAGTGCAAGGTCAATATTGAATTCATCCATAATGGGAGAATACAGCAGCCTGAGCAACCTATTTTCGCTTTCTCTGCTCTCAATGGTTCCGCCGTACAGGTCATGGTGCATCATCACAACGCGCCATTTGCAATCGGGATTTTCCTTGACTGTATTTTTGACAAAACGGTAATGATCCGTTCCGCTTGCATTGTTGGAATCAAGGCACAAAAACAGCACATCACCCTTGACAAAATAATAGTTGCCGCCCTGATAAGAACTGATGACAATTTTATCTTCATTCGGCAGATTTGTAAAATAACGGTAATCCACACCCTTACGGTCATGGTTGCCGATGGAAGTTGCAAACGAAAGCGAACGACTCAACGGAGAAAAAGTGAGACCTTCGTATTCACAGCGAAGTCCGTCCGAAGCCTGATCGCCTGCAGAAAGAATGAGATTCACATCCGCACGGGCAGTGGCATCGTTGAGCAGATCCGCAAACATAAAAGCGGTATCCTTGACCGCATCTCTGCTGTCGCCCGAAATGTGGATATCCGAAAGATAGAGTGCGGAAAAACTGTCTGCTTCCACGGTTTCAAAGGTGTAAACAGCGCTCTTTTCATCCCCCGAAACGCAGGTGTAATAGTAGGTTTCGCCAAGGTCGAGTTCAGAAACGGTTACTTTTGCAACCTTGTCACCCTGGTAAGCATCAATAATTTCACCACTGATGATTTCGGCATTTGCCATCTGGGGGTTGTCACTGATTTCAACATGGCAGGAAGTCACATCCGCATCCATATACCACGAAAAATTGCGCTGTGTTTCGTCTTCACCCGGTTGCATGATAATGCCTCTTGCCGCCTCTTTGCTGTCAGCCCAATATGCATCCCACGCAGACAATGCCCCCGCAGGCACAAGGCAGCTTGCCATCAGTATAACTGCAAGCAGAACAGATGTAGCTTTTTTCATTTTTCATTTTCTCCTTTTTATAAGAATGGAATAATTATACCATACCGCATTTTGGTTTTCCATGTTTTTTGAATCTGAAAAATCAGTTTCATTTATTTTTAACAAAGAATTATAATAATTTTTGTTGCACTTGCCTTGTTTACTTGCTTGATAAAAACATATATAATTAAAAAATAAGACTATTTCTTATCGTGGGAGGGAATTGCATGAAAAAAATCGTTTGCCTGTTATTGTCGGCATTGTTTCTGTTTTGTCTTGCTGTCAGTGCATCTGCTGCCGAAACACAAACCAAAATCACAGATGCGGTGATTTTGATTGCGGAGGATGCAAGCGTTACCGACAGCTATGCCGCACAAAGACTCAAATATTATCTCGATAAAATCACGGGCGGTGATATTGCCATTGTCACGGATCAGAAAAAAACAGATGCCTGTGCCGTTTCCGTCGGAGCAACCGCACTTGCAGAAGTCGATTTTAAAAATGAAACAGACGGTAGTTATGTCATCCGTTCCGAAGAAAATGCACTTATCATCAACGGTGTCGGCAACCACGGCACCATCAACGGCGTGTATGCCTTCCTCGAAAAATACTGCGGCTGCCGGTGGTATGAAGACGAAGTCATTGTGATTCCCGAAAACAAAGATTTGACCGTACCTGTTGACCTTGATGTAACCTACATCCCGTTTTTTGAATATGCCGAAACCGACACAAAAAGTTCCCGTGACCCCGAATTTGCCATTGCAAACGGACAAACCGGCGGCATTTACAAAAATCTGACCGCCGAGCAGGGAGGTTCGGTTGAATATCTCGGCGGCTCAAGCCACACACTTGTCAACCGCTACTGCAAGCCATCCGTTTATTTTGAAGAGCATCCAGAATATTTTGCACTTGTAGACGGTGAACGCAGGGGCACCCAGCTTTGCTTGACCAATGAAGCTGTGAAGCAGATCGTCACCGATGAAGTGCTTGCCTTGCTTGCCGAGCAGCATGACCCGACCGCAAGCATTCAGATCGTTTCCGTCACACAGGCAGACAACGGTGAATACTGCCAATGCGAAAACTGCAAGGCACTCGACGAAGCCAACGGCTCGCAAGCCGGCACCATGATCACTTTTGTCAATGAAATTGCACGCCGTGTCTGTGCCGCAGGCGATTATGGCAACATTGCCTTTGACACATTCGCTTATCAGTACACCCGCGAAGCACCGACCGATGTTGTGCCCGACAACAATGTGATCGTGCGTCTTTGCTCCATTGAATGCTGCTTTGGGCATACCCTTGACGACCCGAAGTGCAAGGAAAATATTGCCTTCATGGAAGACCTTGCCGCATGGAGCAAGCTCTGCAAACGACTTTACATCTGGAATTATTCCCTCAACTGCGATGAATCCGTCAATATTCACCCCAATTTTGGCGTATTGCAGAGAAATATTCAGATTTTTCATGAGCACAATGTAAAGGGCATTTACGAGCAGGGTGTGTTCTACATTGCCGAGTGCGATGCCGAATTCGGTGAAATGAAGACTTATCTTGTTGCAAAACTGATGCAGGATCCCTACCTGGATTTTGATGCGGAAATGCTCGGCTACATGCTCGCGGTTTACGGTCCGGGCGGCAAATATCTCAAAGAATTCGTTGACATTATGACCGAGCATGCCGTCACCCGTTTTTCACACCTGCAACTCGAAACTCCGTCCCGCAGAAACTTACATAAGATGAAAAAGGATATCATTGCGCACTGCGACGAGCTGTGGGAGAATGCAAAAACGGAAGCCGAAAACGAAGAACAATTGGCACAGATCAGGCGAAGCGAGCTTTGCTGGCGCTATTGGAAATGCTCCAACGGCAAAAGCGAATTCAAACTTTTCCAACATCCGTATCTGCGCCTGAAAGCACGCCAGGAACTGTATGATGATCTCATCAAAATGGGAATCACCCGTATGGGAGAGCGAAAAAACCACGAACTGTCCACGGACAATGCCTTCAACCGCCTTTTCAGACACATTTACACATGGATCACCCTTTATGACGAAGACTTCCTGACTCCCTTGAACCGTTTGTCGGAATCCGTTTACAGGTTCATGGAAAAGATGTATAATAAAATGTAAACTTTTACAGGCAGATGAACTCTCAATCATGAAAAATGTTTATCTTGTGCAACCAAGTGCGATGCTGAACAATTCTGTTTATCTGCCCTATTCTGTCGGTTGCATCACCGCATATTCATTCACAAAAGCGGACATCAAAGAAATTTATCGGCTTTGTGATTTTATCTTTTGAAGTCCCCTGTTGATGATGTCATTAAAACAATGGAAAAACCTTTCATTGTCGGTTTTTCCTGCTATATGTGGAATATTGACTACAACCTTTCGCTTGCCAAGGCAATCAAAGCCGAATGGCCCGATTGTGTTATTGCCCTCGGCGGTCCGCAGGTGCCAAACGATTTTGAAATTCTGGAAGAGTATGACTTTGTTGACATACTTATGCACGGAGAAGGTGAAGTCACCTTTTATGAACTTCTCAAAGCATTGGCAGAGGACAAAAAGTTAGAAAATGTACATAATATTTCGTACAGAGACAACGGCACATTGACCCGCACGGAAACCTTTGCGGCTTCGTCGTTGGAAGACTTCCCGAGCCCCTATACAACGGGCTTATTCGACAGTATCATCAACAATCCCGCCTATAAAGACATTCAATTTGATACCGTTCTTGAAACGACCCGCGGATGCCCTTACAACACCTGCGTTTATTGTTGCTGGTCAGGAGTAAAGCACAAATTCCGCACATTCCCCGAGGCACGCGTACTGGGAGATCCGGACTGGATGGCAAAAACAGGATCTGCTTCTGCATTTGCGCCGACTCCAATTTCGGTATTCTCGACAGAGACGAAAAAATTGCCGACTACATCACAAACTTAAAAAAACAGTACGGCTATCCGCAGAAGTTTGAAACAATTGCAACCAAAAACAAAAGCGACCTGACCTTCCGCATCAACAGCAAACTGGAAACTGCAAATCTGAACAGAGGAATATCCCTTGCCATTCAGAGTTTTTCGCCGGATGTGCTGAAAATAATCGGCAGACAAAACAGTCCCTATGAAAATTTTGCAAAAGAACTGACCCGTTACCGCAACGGCGGCATGTTCACCTACACGGATTTGATTCTCGGTCTCCCGGGCGAAACTCTGGAAAGTTTCTGCAAGGGCATGTTTGAAGTCATCGAAGCAGGCCGGCACGACTCCATCAACATAAACCGATGCGAACTGCTGCCCAACTCAAAAATGTATGAAAAGGATTTTGTTGAAACATACAAAATCAAGACAATCAGATCTGCACTTTGCCAAAACCACAGCAAAATCTCTGAAAATGCATTAAACAGCTCCCGTTCCCAATTGGTTGTTGAAACCGCCACCCTACCGATGCAGGATTGGAGAACAGCATTACGCATTTCCGTTTGCGTGCAGAGTTTCCATTGCTTTGGTCTGCTCAAATTTTTGGCAATCTATCTGCGCAAAGCGCACAATGTATCTTACTATGATTTTTATATGAATCTTTATGCATGGATCGAGCGTGAAAGTTCATTCCTGAAGCAGACTGTTGACACCGTTTGTGCAAGCATCGACAAATTTCTGCAAAAGGACGGCAATCTTCCCTTCTTGATCGTTTATTGATATTTTATATTCGTTCCGATGAATGCGACATTGTTGAAATCAGACGGATTGGTGCGGATGATATAGTCAATATAGGAATCGATCAGCTTTGCCGTAAAAATATACCCCATCGGGTTCATGTGGCCGTGCAGGAAATATTTTTTTCTGAATTCTTCATCATACACGGGGCCGTAGGCATACAGGTCTATGACATAAGAATTGTCAAAATGCTTTGCAAGGGCATACAAGGCGTCCCGCATGCCTTCGACTTTCGATTGATCCCGCCACACCGTATCTTGCGGCATGGTGACAAAAAAGAATTTGGCATCGGGGCTGATTTGCTTGTATCTTCTTACAATTTCCGCATAATAACTGATAAAAGGTCTTTCGTCCGCAAAGTCGGTTGCGCAAATATCCTGCTCGTCGCCGATTTTCATGTTTGCATTGCAGATGTCATTCACACCCAAGGCAATCACATACGCCTGACAGGCTTTGTCCTTGTTCCAGAGATCCTGTTCGTCTGCAAAACTGTCAAGATACCATTTTGCGGTCATGCCGCCGCGGGAAAAATTGTAGGCAGTCAGCCCGTTGCTGCGGGCAATATACTGTCCCCATGAGTATTCATACAAATCATGATACCCGCGGTTGCCGTTTGCATCCACCGTTTCAAACTCGCCGGAAGAAAGGCTGTCTCCGATAAAAGCTATTTTTCTGAAAACGGCAGTATTGCTGTAGAGGCCTACCAAAGTATCCAACGGTTTTTCACTGCACATAAGAATCCCTCCTGCACTCTTTTTTATTATTATACTTCTTTAAAAAATCAAATGCAATAAAAATCCATTATTGCTTTTCGGAATTTGCAAGTGTATAATTGAATTGATTTATCTGTCATTCGGAGGCGGTTTTATGGCAAAAAAAATAGTTATTGCGGGTGCGGCGATTCTTGCAGTGGGGCTTATTGTGTTGCTGTTGGTCTTCACCCCCACAACCATACAGGTTGATTTTGATACCGTTGTGGATGCAATGCGACCCGTTCACAACATCGGCAGAATGCCCGATTATGAACTGAACAGCGAAATGAACCGTTATTTCACCGAAGCCAACATGACTTCGTGCAGAACGCATGATATCAATGTGACCGATATCTACAAAATTTTCCCCGATTTTTCAAAAGATGTCAACGACGAAAACGCCTACAACTTTGAAGAAAGCGACAAGGTGCTTGCTGCCATCATCGATGCGGGGATGGAGCCGTTTTTCCGTTTCGGCATCAGTTGGAGCGATCCCGAAATTTCCCGCAAGCATCTGCAACCCCCTGAAGACTTTAACAAATGGGCACAGATCTGCGAGCACATCATTTTGCATTACAACGAAGGCTGGGCAAACGGCTTCCGTTATGACATTCAATACTGGGAAATCTACAACGAACCGGACTGTCAGCCGGAAGCCGCCGAAAACAACTTCTGGCAGGGCACGCCCGAGGAATTCTACGAGCTGTACGATCTGACGGCAAAATACCTGAAAAACAAATTTCCCGCCCTTAAAATCGGCGGCTACGGCTCATGCGGCTTTTATGCACTGACCAAAACCAACGCGGTCAATACGGGTTCAAGTCCGCGAAATCAGTATTTTATTGAATTCTTTGAGGATTTTCTTGCTTACATCACAGAGCACAACACCCCGATGGATTTCTTTTCCTGGCACAGTTACACCACGACCGAAAAGAATGCCCAATACATCGACTACGTAGACGAGATGCTTAAAAAGGCAGGCTACGGCGACACGGAAATCATCGTTGACGAGTGGAATTACAATCCCACGGAAAACGACAAAATCGACCGCCGTTACGGTGCAAACCAGACATCAATGCTGATTATGTTCCAGAACGAAGGCCTTGACATGGCACATTACTATTGTGCAAACTACTGGCCCGAATCCGTGCACGCAGGCATGTTCGTAAAAGACGGCATCCCCTCCTCCGCTTACTATGGTTTCCGGGCATTCGGCCAGATGTATGCCCTCGGCAATCAGGCGGCAATCACAAACAAGAGCCTCCCGGAAGACCTGTATGCAGTCGCCGCAACGGGGGAAGACGGTCAGGCACTGCTTATTTCCAATGTTTCCGAGAAAAAGGATCGTAAACTCAAAATTGATGCAGGCGAATACACCGTGGACAAATGCAAGACCGTGAACGAAAATTGCGAATGGGTCGAAACACCGATGCCCGACAAAATCGAAAGCGGACAAATGCTGTATATCACGTTTAAGAAATAATTGGGGATGTGCCGTGATGATTGCAGAATTAGAATATTGGTTCTCTAAAAGTTCAGAATGTTTACTGCATCCGGAATACAAAAAAAGGTTGGATTCATTGTATGCTTGTGAACTGCATCAGGAACTGATCGACTATTTATGTGACAAAGCAACCTCTAAAAAGCATTGGTGCGAAGTAAGATTTGAACATTTGAAAATATTGATCCTCAATAAAAGCGCATACAATTATGACCTGAAACAATTTTACTTTGATGCCTTAAATAGATGCCGTCGGTTGTGGCTGAAAATGTTTTATATAAGAGGTTATGCACTTTATGCAACCGAAAAAGAACTTTGCCCTGTTATGAAAAAATTGCAGCAGCAATTAGAAAAGAATCACGATTACATAGATTACGAGCATATTTTATCCGTTGCAGGTTTACCGTATCTCGCAAACAAATACGGTTATCGCTGTATTCTTGACACACTCGAAACAGCAAAAAATGAGTATCAAAAAATTGACCCGCTTTTAAGAGGTTATTTTACACTGAACGAAAACCTAAAACAAATAAATTTAATCAGCAACGAGGAAGTGCTGAAACGTTCAAATGAGTTTCTCCTGAAACACAAAACATAATATACCACAATACACAAACATCCCCATCGATTTTCTCGATGGGGACGTTTTATTGGATTGATTGACTGACCGTTTAAGGCTTAGCCCTTGATCGCTGCCTGTGGGGCTATTGGAAACGTATACACAAAAATCTCCATCGGGTTGCACAAGTCCGCTTCAGGGATTGTTATATATATCACGCTGATTATCACTGATTAAATATTTGACTTGGTATTACATTTATGATATAATTATTTTTCGAATAAGAAAAAAAGAGAGTCAAATCAAATGAAAATAAAAAAATACCTGCAGGAAGCAAGATTGGCACCTGACAGCGGTGACAGAATTGAATATATGAGTCTGCGTGATAAAATGACGAGCAATGCGCTCGTCAACTCGCAACGCAACACGCCCGGCGTTGCCTGCACTTACGAGGCTGATATAACCCGGCTTCTTGCGGTTTTTGAAAGCCTGAAAAAAAGCTGCGGCTACAGATTGACTCTCAACGCACTCCTGACAAAAATTCTTGTGGAAGGGTTGAAGGAAGCCCCTCGGCTGAATGCACATTATGTATACAATCATCGTTCAACATCCGGAAGGCTGATCATCAAAAAGCACATTGATGTATCAATGGCAGTATGCCTTCATGAAAGTAAAACCTTCCAGATAAAAATCATGCATCTTGAAGATAAAACCCTGCAAGAAACCGCTTTACTCATAGAAGACGCAAAAAGAAGACTTGAAAACACAGACCTTAACGATTTGATGTATGAGGTTTCAAGACAGCGACTGATCGGAGAATTGACTTACGGCAGAATACTGACTCCCCTTTGTCAGGCCTTGAGTGCTTGCTTCGGCAAAGGAAAGGTAATCCGTCTTTCACAATCTTTGAAATCTGACTTTCTGAAGCTGACGGGAAAAAAGCCATTTTATAATCCGGACGGTCTCAAACCTGAAGAACTGAACGAAGGGTCTGTTTGCTTTACAAACTGGGGAACGCTGTATGACAATCTCAATACAAATATAACATATGTGCCGCCTGTTTATCCGCAGGTGTTCCTGTTCGGGGTGAGCAGAACAAGAGAAAAGGAATATGTTTTCAAAGACGAAAACGGCAATTTACAGCTCGGCACAAAAAAGATTCTGCCGTTGACTTTGGTTTTTGATCACAAAATCGGCGGTGCTGCCGACATCATGCCGTTCATCCGAAAGCTGGACGAAATTTTTGAAAATCCCGAAATCATTCTCACATGGTAAGAAAAATCCCCATCGGTTACCCGATGGGGACGTTTTATTGGATTGATTGACTGACCGTTTAAGGCTTAGCCCTTGATAGCGGCCTGTGGTGCAGGGAAGAAATGTAGGAATTAATTACTCTGTGAATCAACAAATTCATTACCCTGTTTTTCTAAAAGTCTGAAATCATATTTGCCATTTTGTGTATAGGGTAGTTCAGTTACTATTTGAAAATATTTAGGGACTTCGTATTCTTTTAATTCATTAGTACATTTGTGATGAATACTTTTTTTAACAGCTTCTTTATCAGATACATCATCTTTAAGAATAATGTAAACCATTGGCACATGTTCTTCAACAGAATCTTTAACTTCTACAGCAACGCATTCCTTGACCGCACTATGTTCTGTGATTTTATCTTCAATTGTATATGCTGAAATCTTAAAGCCTTGACGAACAATTACTCTACGTGCTCTGCCATTAAGGGTTATAAATCCATCCTCATCAACAAACCCAAGGTCACCTGTGTGCAACCACACTTTGCCATCGGGATGAACCTGTTTTACAGCGTTAGTTTCGGTAGGATTATTTTCATAACCAAGGAACATTGTATCGGTAAGAGAGCAGATTTCTCCACTTTCGCCATAAGGCAATTCTTCACCGCTATTTGCATCATAAGCAATAACAGTTTCGCCATATTTAGGAATACCGACAGTACCGTATTTATTGCCTTTTGCAGGATTGCAAGTTAAGCACCCCCAACCCTCATTGTTTCCGTATCCATTTGACAAGGTAACACCAAGCACTTGTTCTAATTCAGCATTTTCTTCTGCCGAAACCTTATCACCACCCGAAACCACACAATCTAATTTTTTTAAACCTTTTAATTGTTTTTTTGAAAGCGAATTGTAATTATCTCTTATGTAACGATAATGAAATGGTGCAGCAAATGAGATGGTAAATTCACCTAAACTATCTGCAACCATATTCGGCTCAAAAGTAGGGCAAAGTTTTACCTTCGCACCCAATGACAAAGGATATAAGACTGCTTGTCCTATTGCATAAGCAATCCAAGGGGGAAGAGCATCTAATACAGTTTTCCCGCTTTGAATTGGTAAATCATAAAATGACATTTTTCTTGCGCAAGAGGTAGCAGAAAAATCAGAATGAACGATAATTTTTGGTTTACCTGTTGTTCCACTTGACTGAATCATAATTGAAGGACGATTTTTATCAAAATGAACACAAGGAATTTTATTTTTAGAATTTCCTCTTTTAACGAACTCTATATAGCGAATAAATCTTGAATCTTCAGGAAGTTTATTTGCTCTTAATGAATACATCGCTTGCATAACAACAGAAAGCGAGTCTGTAGGATAAATAATCAAAACCTTTTCAAGTTTAGTGTTATCTATAACTCCTTGAATTTTAGGTAAAAGCATATCAAAAGCTATTATGTATTTAGCCTTGCTATCATTAGCGTAATCTTCAATATCTTTTTCACTTGCTCTTACATCAAACCATCTTGAGATAACTCCAATTTTATTTAATGCTAAAAGTGTTGCAACTGCTTCAGGACAATTTGACACACCAAGAAGAACGGTATCTCCAAGTTTTAGCCCAGATTTTACAAACGCATCAGCAAATTGTTCTGTCTTCTTTTTCAATTTTTCAAATGTCCAAGTAACACCCATATATTCAATAGCAGGTGCTGATATATTGTCTTTGTTGGAATTGAAAATCATTTCGTAGATAGTCTGTTCAGTTACAATCTCACGAACAGGCTTTGTACGATAATATTTTTCTTGAGGTCTATCAATAGATGGATAACCCGTCAAGTTCTTTTCTATTGGCATAGTTTTTGCTCCTTTTAATAAAATGTGCCGTTGACTACCACGATATATCCTTTTTCTATAGTGGGTTTTATAATAATATTATTTACATCCGACAATGTTTTATTTTCCGTCGCCGAATAATATGTATAGTTGTAGCAATCTGATGTATCCATCACATACAAATGAGGATTATGCTTTATATTCTCATAAATTACAGCACGCGAAATTGAATAATAACTTATTCCATCAATTGGGAAGAAAAGAGCTTCTTTGTCACATTTACGTTTAAACCAATCCATAAAAA
Source organism: Acutalibacteraceae bacterium (assembly GCA_045605525.1). Classification (GTDB taxonomy): domain Bacteria; phylum Bacillota; class Clostridia; order Oscillospirales; family Acutalibacteraceae; genus RUG806. The sequence continues at coordinate 5,427 of JAZUQC010000008.1, read as the reverse complement.
TCGGTGAAGCCGGATCTACAGGTTCAACTGTCGAAAAAAGATTCTTTAAGCGATTTGTTGTATTCAATATTTCTTCATCGCTAGGAATTGTTGCAACAACTTCTGTTAATGAAAATACTTTTGAGTCTGTTGGGGGTGTTTCGTTTGAATTTTCTTTTTCCTGAATAATTTGTTGCAATTTAAAAACATCACTAGCAGGAACATTGAATGTGATTTGATTATTGTATACATTTAATGTAGTTTTTAAATCATTATCATGCAATATTTTTGACAACATACTAAACATTAAGTTTTGGTTGTTTTTCAGTTCATACAAAACGTCTTTTAATTCTTGTTGGTTATATTCAGAATTTTTATAGATTTCATTCATTTGTTCCAGAAGTTCATTTTTTTTCGAGCTATAAAAACAATGTTCCAAACCTTTTTTTGCAGAATCATACACAATGCTGCTTATGATATTTGTCAGTAATCCAATTGCAATGCTTTCAATCATTTCTTTCATCCTTTCAATCTCTTGTTAAACAAAAATGCTGTTTGAGTTGTGGGAGCAAGCAAATCTAAATGTTCAAAAACTTCATCCCAACAATCATATTTTTTTAATATAGTAGTTCTTTCAAACTCAACGTCCAATTTTGGATATTCATCAAGTCTATACTTCGTATATTCTAAAAAATCTTCATTAGATATTTCATTATAAGATTTATTTGAATGCTCTTCCCAAAAGTTCCAACGCATCGTAGCCAAGGTGTCACGCAAAGTATTTGTTATCTCTACTTTATTATCAGTTTTTGAAGCGTGCAGTTCCTTGCCAATACTGTAATAGCATTTTTTATCTTTTGTATATTCTAAAGTTATCGGAACAATCGGAGTATTAGTTTCTTGAGCAAACTCAACAGCACCCCAATGCAACGGCAACATTGGTAAATTCGGTGTCAAATTCCAAGTTGCTTCTGGAAATATCAATAAGCTCTTTTTTCTATGTAGTAAATTTAAAACCTTTTCCTTTGCAATTCGAGCACTTTGTTTATCACCCCTATGCACCCAAATAACACCGTTTACTCTAAATGCCAATCCGTTAATATCATTTTTAACTTCGTCTCCGGCAAGAACATATACATGTTTCTTGATAATGCTTAACATAACCGGCACATCATGAACATTTGAATGATTTGCCACAAATATAAGCGGTTTGTCATTTGGGATTGGTTCTGTTTTGTGCGAAATGATTTCCATATTCGCCATTTTACAAGCAATTCTATAGCAAAAAGGATGAATCAAATCACATAATGCTATATATAAAGATGATAACCTTTTGCCTTTTCTCATTTTAATTCTCCATAAAATAAAAAGTGCGGCTACCGAAGTAACCGCACAAAAAACGCAAACTCCGATAGTCGCCAAACCAATTCAATATAAAGGGCAATAAGCACAATCACATTGCGGAATCTGCATTTTTATCAAATTCTCAATATGTGATTATGCAAAAGTGAGCATATTATTCCTGACACAGAAAAATTGCCCCTACTTTTATATTCAATTGGTTTGGCACTATTAAGTTTACCATATATTTTGCAATAATTCAATATTAACTTTTTTACACAAAAATCCCATCGGATTACTCCAAGGGGACTGTTTTATTTATTCTATTCCGTATGAATAATCAGTTGGATTGTTTCATGTCAGCGATTGCGGCCTGTGGACCTCTTGATGACGTATACCACAAAAATCCCCATCGGTTACCCGATGGGGACGTTTTATTGGATTGATTGACTGACCGTTTAAGGCTTAGCCCTTGATAGCGGCCTGCGCAGCAGCAAGGCGGGCAACAGGTACGCGGAAGGGAGAGCAGGAAACGTAGTCGAGGCCGATCTTGTGGCAGAATTCAACGGAAACGGGGTCGCCGCCGTGTTCGCCGCAGATGCCGTAGTGGAGGTTGCCGGTAGCCTTAGCTTTGGCAACTGCCATTTCCATGAGAGCGCCTACGCCGGTCTGGTCGAGCTTTGCGAACGGATCGTTTTCGTAGATCTTGGTGTCATAGTAAGCGGACAGGAACTTGCCTGCGTCGTCACGGCTGAAACCGAAGGTCATCTGGGTCAGGTCGTTGGTGCCGAAGCAGAAGAAATCAGCTTCCTTAGCGATCTGATCAGCAGTGATGCAAGCTCTGGGAATTTCGATCATGGTACCGACTTCGTACTTGAGATCGATGCCTGCGGCAGCGATTTCAGCGTCAGCGGTAGCAACAACGATATTCTTAACGAACTTGAGTTCCTTGACTTCGCCGGTCAGGGGGATCATGATTTCGGGAACAAGGTTCCAGTCAGCATGAGCCTTCTTGACGTTGATAGCTGCACGGATGACAGCCTTGGTCTGCATTGCAGCGATTTCGGGATAGGTAACTGCAAGACGGCAGCCACGGTGACCCATCATCGGGTTGAATTCATGCAGAGAAGCGATGAGAGCCTTGATGTCTTCAACGGTCTTGCCCTGTGCTTCTGCAAGAGCAGCGATGTCAGCTTCTTCAGTGGGAACGAACTCATGGAGAGGCGGATCCAGGAAGCGGATGCAAACGGGGTTGCCTTCAAGAGCTTCGTAGAGCTTTTCGAAGTCGCCCTGCTGATAGGGAAGGATCTTTTCAAGAGCAGCTTCTCTCTGTTCAACAGTGTCAGCACAGATCATTTCACGGAAAGCAGCGATTCTTTCTGCTTCAAAGAACATGTGCTCGGTACGGCAAAGGCCGATACCTTCAGCGCCGAGTTCGCGAGCCTTCTTAGCATCAGCGGGAGTGTCAGCGTTGGTGCGGACTTTCAGGGTTCTGAATTCGTCAGCCCAATTCATGATGGTTTCGAATTCGCCTACGATCTGTGCATCAACAGTGGGGATGATGCCGTCGTAGATGTTACCGGTGGAACCGTCGATGGACATGTAATCGCCTTCGCCGTAAACCTTACCTGCAAGTTCGAACTTCTTGTTTTCTTCGTCCATTTTGATTTCGCCGCAACCGGATACACAACAGGTACCCATACCGCGAGCGACAACAGCTGCGTGGGAAGTCATACCGCCGCGGACAGTCAGGATACCCTGAGAAGCCTTCATACCGGTGATGTCTTCGGGAGAGGTTTCAAGACGGACAAGGATAACCTTTTCGCCCTTTTCGTTCCATGCAACAGCATCTTCTGCAGTGAAGACAACTTTACCGCAAGCTGCACCGGGGGAAGCACCGAGGCCCTTACCTGCGGGAGTTGCAGCCTTGAGTGCCTTTGCATCAAACTGCGGATGCAGAAGAGTGTCAAGGTTTCTGGGGTCGATCATAGCAACAGCCTGCTTCTTGTCGATCATGCCTTCTTCAACGAGGTCACAAGCGATCTTGAGAGCAGCCTTAGCGGTTCTCTTACCGTTACGGGTCTGGAGCATATAGAGTTTACCGTCTTCAACGGTGAATTCCATATCCTGCATATCTCTGTAGTGATCTTCAAGGATAGCACAGACTTTGTTGAATTCTTCAAAAGCTGCGGGGAACTTTTCAGCCATTTCAGCAATGGGCATGGGAGTACGGACGCCTGCAACAACGTCTTCACCCTGTGCATTGGTGAGGAATTCGCCCATAAGGCCCTTTTCGCCGGTAGCGGGGTCACGGGTGAAAGCAACACCGGTGCCGCAGTTGTCGCCCATGTTACCGAATGCCATCATCTGAACGTTAACAGCGGTACCCCAGGAATAGGGAATATCGTTGTCACGACGATAGACGTTTGCACGGGGGTTGTCCCAGGAACGGAAAACTGCTTCAACAGCGCCCATGAGCTGTTCTTTGGGATCGTTGGGGAAGTCGGAGCCGATCTTGGATTTATATTCAGCCTTGAACTGCATTGCGAGTTCCTTGAGGTCTTCAGCAGTGAGTTCGACGTCCTGAGAAACGCCTTTTTCTTCTTTCATCTTATCGATGAGTTCTTCGAAGTATTTCTTACCTACTTCCATAACTACGTCAGAATACATTTGGATAAATCTTCTGTAGCAGTCACGTGCCCATCTTTCATTACCTGTCTTCTTAGCAACTACCTCTACTACTTCTTCGTTAAGACCAAGCTTCAAAACAGTATCCATCATACCAGCCATAGAAGCTCTTGCGCCTGAACGAACAGATACAAGTAACGGATTCTCTAAATCTCCGAATTTCTTTCCTGTAATTTCTTCCATTTTAACGATTGCGTCGTTAATCTGAGCCTGAATCTCGTCATTGATTTGACGACCATCTTCATAGTACTGTGTACATGCTTCTGTTGAGATGGTGAATCCCTGTGGTACCGGAAGACCTAATTTTGTCATCTCAGCAAGGTTCGCACCTTTTCCACCAAGGAGGTTTCTCATGCTCGCGTCACCTTCAGTGAACATATAAACCCATTTTGTCATATTTGTATGACCTCCTATATAGTATTTTCTTAACGCAGAACGCGAAAAACACGACTTCTATATTTCTTGAAGCCGTTTTCTTGTACTGCATTATAAATGCTGTCGAGTGGGAAAGACCCACACTACTATTCTATATGCTTTTCCGATATTCGTCAAGGAAATTCACCTAAATTTTCCAACTGGAAACAGAACAAAAGTGTGGGTCTTCTAATAATCGCATTATAAAATTAAATATTTAACAAATCGCTGTATACTTTCAATGCTCCGTCTGTATCATGAGCAAGTACTTTTTTAGCTAAAACTTTACCAAGTTGTACACCTTCCTGGTCGAAACTATTTAAGTTCCATACAAATCCTTGGAACATAATCTTGTTTTCAAAGTGTGACAAAAGTGCTCCAAGTGATTTCGCTTCTAACTGCTCTCCCATCATAATACTTGATGGACGACCACCTTCGAATTTCTTATTCAAATTCGTATCATCCTTACCACAAGCAAATGCCACAATCTGAGCAGCAACATTTGCACAGAGTTTTTGCTGGCTTGTACTTCCTTCAATAATCACGTCGCTTCCCATCTGGCTGTTCTTGAAACCAACAAATTGAAGCGGAACAATGTCTGTTCCCTGATGCAATAACTGATAGAACGAATGTTGTCCATTTGTTCCCGGCTCGCCGTAGATAATCGGTCCTGTTACATAATTTACAGGCTCACCATAACGGTTCACTGACTTACCATTCGATTCCATATCTGCCTGCTGCAAATGTGCAGGGAAACGGCTGAGTGCCTGCGAATACGGAAGCACTGCTGTTGCACCATATCCAAGTACGTTGCGTTCATACACACCGATTAATGCATCGAGCATTGCAGGGTTCTGTAATAAATCTTCATTCTTAGCTGTGATGTCAGCTTCTGCTGCACCTTCCAAGAAATCAGCAAATACCTTATTTCCAAATGCCAATGATAATACAACTCCGCCTACACCTGATGTTGATGAGTAACGTCCGCCGATATAATCATCCATA
>JAZUQC010000007.1:0-14763 GCA_045605525.1 Acutalibacteraceae bacterium | reverse complement strand
ATAAAGTTTGATGTAGCCGATTGAACCCCTCTGTCTGCTAACGCAGACATCTCCCCTTTCAGGGGCGACAAGGGTGGAGGAGGGCGGTCTGTGCGTAACCGCAACTCCCCGACAAACCGCAATTTGTCTTCTTGCATTTTTGTTTTATTTTTGTTAAAATAATAATGGATTATTTTGTGCGGAGTTTTTATGCAAAAAGATGTTCACATTCAGTATTTAAAAGGTGTCGGGCCGGCAAGAGCCAAGTTGTTCAGCAAACTCGGTATTGAGTCGGTCCGGGATCTTCTGCACTTTTTTCCGCGTACCTACGAAAACTGGAAAGACACTGTTTCTATTCTGGAAGCCGTACCTGACAAGCAGGTCTGCATCAAGGCCATTGTGGCACAAACACCCGAAGAGCATCGCACGGCAGGCGGCAGACTGTTGACTAAAACCACCGCCACGGATGGTACGTGGGTCATGACCCTCACATTTTTCAATAATCGTTATGTTAAAAATCAACTCGAAGAGGGGGCGGAATACCTTTTCTTCGGGAAAATACAGGACAGTATTTACGGTGGCCGTGAAATGCTCTCTCCCCGTTTTGTCAAAGCCGAAGGCGGCACGGGATTGCATCCGATTTATCATCAGACCCAATCGCTCAATGCAAAGGCAATTGCAAAGTGTGTGCGTACGGCATTGAACACATATCCTGATCTGTTGCAGGAATCCCTGCCCGAATCTTTAATAAAACAATACCGTCTTTTGGGGCTGCGTGAAGCGGTGGAAAAAATCCATTTCCCGCAATCCGAAGAGGATATTCTTGCCGCAAGACGGCGGCTGATTTATGAGGAATTGCTTGTGCTGCAGTTGGGGCTGTTGCAGATCCGTTCCGATAAGAATGAATCGCATGCTCCTGCCATGCAGACGGATTTTACGAAAGATTTTTATTCCCTTTTGCCGTTCACACCGACCAATGCACAAAAAAATGCCGTCCGCGAATGCGTGGCGGATATGCAGAAAAGTAACCCTATGAACCGCCTTCTGCAGGGCGATGTGGGGGCCGGTAAAACGGCGGTGGCGGCGGCATTGGTTTATACTGCGGTACAAAACGGTTTTCAGGCGGCTGTGATGGCCCCCACCGAAGTGCTTGCCGAACAGCATGCAAAAACGTTTTCAAATTTCTTCAAGGACACACCCATCCGTTGTGCTTTGCTGACGGGTACCCTCACTGCGGCACAGAAAAGAAACCTCAAAAATGCATTGAAAGCAGGGGAGATCGACCTGCTCATCGGCACCCATGCCATTTTGCAAAGCGATGTGGAATTCAAGAATTTAGGACTTGTTGTCACTGACGAACAGCATCGTTTCGGTGTGGAACAACGTGCCGCACTGCGTGCCAAAGGTGTTGCACCGCATACGCTCGTCATGTCTGCAACGCCCATTCCCCGCACCGTTGCACTTGTTATTTACGGTGACCTTGATATCAGCATTCTGGACGAACTTCCCAAAGGCAGAAAACCCATTCTGACCTATGCCGTGGATACCTCTTACCGCAAACGTCTGTACACGTTTATCAAAAAACACATTGCTGACGGGGGACAGGGCTACATCGTTTGTCCTCTTGTGGAAGAAGGCGAAACCGATCGAGTGTCGGCACAGGCTTTATATGAAAAACTTGCCGCCGACGAGTTCAAGGACTACCGTACGGGATTGCTGCACGGCAAAATCAAGCCCAAAGAAAAAGAGGACATCATGCGCCGTTTTGCAGGCGGTGAAATTCAGCTTCTTATCTGTACCGTGGTGGTGGAGGTCGGCATTGACGTGCCCAATGCCTCTGTAATGCTCATCGAAAATGCAGAATGTTTCGGGCTTTCGCAGTTACATCAGTTGCGTGGCAGAATCGGACGCGGACAGCGACAATCCCATTGTGTGCTGGTGTCCGATGCAAAAAATGAAGTATCACAACGTCGTTTTCAGATTCTTTGCGATACCAACGACGGTTTCCGCATTGCAGATGAAGACCTGCAACTGCGCGGACCGGGTGACTTTTTCGGCGCACGGCAACACGGGCTTCCGAGTCTGAAAATTGCCGACCTTGCCACCGACAGCCGTATTCTGCACACCGCACAAAGCGATGCGAAACGTATTCTGCAGCAGGATCCGACCCTCGCAAAAGAAGAAAACCAAGGCTTGCAAAACGCCGTCGGTGCTTTGTTTGCCGATATATCATAAATCAGAATCAAGGAGTTTATTATGGAAAAAATCGCAAGTTTTCAGGTTGATCATACCGTTTTACAAAAAGGCATGTACATTTCCCGTGTGGACGGCGATGTCGTGACCTATGACATCCGTACCCGCAGGCCCAATGTTGAACAAGTCATGGACAATGCCTCCATTCACACAGTGGAGCATCTGTTTGCAACTTTTGTGCGTAATTCCGTGCACAAGGACAATGTCATTTATTTCGGTCCCATGGGTTGCAGAACCGGTTTTTATTTTCTTGTCCGCGATGCCGTTTCGCATGAGCAAGCCATTAAACTGACACAGGATGCCTTTGCTTTTATTGCTTCTTATGAGGGCGAGATACCCGGTGTGAGTGCCGTTGAATGCGGCAATTACCGCGATCATTCTCTTGCAGGAGCATTGGAAGAAGCAAAGAAATTTTTGCCGTTTATTGCCGATTGGACGGTTGAAAAATTGAATTATTGAGCAAAATAACCAATAATAGTATAATAAATTCTACATATTTTTCTTACAGTTCCCGATATTTTTCAGCAAAAGCACTTTTCTTTTTGATTGAAAAATGATATAATAAAGAAAGTGTGTCAGCTCTTATGGAGCTTTGTTTTGAGTTTTACGTACTCTTTTTGAATATATGGATGAAAAAAAGGAGAAACCGCTGTGGAAAAGTACATTGTTCACGGTGGCAACAAACTGACCGGTAAAATCGAAGTCAGCGGAGCAAAAAATGCGGCAGTTGCAATTCTGCCTGCAACAGTTCTCGCAAGCGGTGTTTACAATATTGAAAACGTACCGCAGATCAGTGATATTTTTGCATTGACCAACATATTACAGACCCTCGGTGCCGAGTGTGTCTGGTTGGATCATTCCACATTGCAGATTGATACGACGCATGTTGTAAGCCGTACCTTGCCCGCTTCTTTGTCTAAATGCCTTCGAGCATCTTATTATTTTGTCGGTTCCCTGTTGGGACGTTTTAATTACGCAAAAGTTGCAACACCCGGTGGCTGTCAGTTCGGTGCAACCCGCCCTATTGATATGCATATCAAAGGTTTTGAAGCACTCGGTGCAAAAATACCGCCTGCCGATGAAGAAGCAGATGATGAAATCATCATTGCAAAAGCAGAAAACCTTTTAGGTGCTTATATTTACCTTGATAAGGTTTCGGTCGGTGCTACCATCAACATTATGTTGGCGGCTGTCAGAGCACGCGGTATCACCGTCATTGAAAATGCCGCCAGAGAGCCCCATGTGGTTGATCTTGCAGTTTTTCTGAATAAAATGGGTGCACATGTTGCCGGTGCGGGGACGAATACCATCAAAATTGAAGGTTGTCCCGACCTGCACGCAACCGATTATTCCATTATTCCCGATCAAATTGAAGCCGGAACTTATATGGTTGCGGCGGCTGCAACAAGAGGGGATCTGACAATCTGTAACGTGATTCCGAAGCATCTTGAATCCATTACCGCAAAACTGCGTGATTGCGGTGTTGTTGTAACAGAAGGTGATGAGTGTGTTACCGTCAGTGCGAGCGGTCCGCTCAGACCCTGTCATGTCAAGACCCAGCCGCATCCGGGTTTCCCGACCGATATGCAATCGCAGTTCGGTGTGTTGCTTTGCACCTGTGCGGGGACTTCCACTATCACCGAAAGCGTATGGGATGATCGCTTCAGTTACACAAAACAGTTGTCAAAAATGGGTGCAAAGATTGACGTCACGGGCAAAATTGCCTCTTTTGAGGGCGGTTCTTCCCTGAAAGGTGCAGAGGTCATTTGCAATGACCTTCGTGCGGGTGCGGCAATGATCATTGCCGGTCTTTGTGCCGAAGGTGAAACCGTGATCGGTGAAATCCGTCATGTTGAACGCGGTTACGAAAATATTGTCGGCAAACTGCAGGCCTGCGGTGCGGATATCCGCAAGGAAACTTTTCCCGGCGAAGAAGAAAACTGAATAAAGCAAGAAGGGACTGTGAAAACAGTCCCTTTATATTTTATGTTTTGCACTTTTCTCAACCGAACATCTTTTCAATGATGGAGCGGAAGAAGTCGATGATTTTGTTGAAGAATGTAACCAATGCATTGATCGGGTTGCGTACAACGGGATTCATATTTCCGCTGTCGGTGGCGGGGGTGCCGTCATAGTCACTTGTAAACTGCGACAGCCAGTTGATCATGCCGTCAGGATAGGTAAGGGTTACCGTTTCGTTCAGTCCGTTGACGGTGCTCATGTGGGGATAATCACCGTTGTCAACCGAGAACATATCGTATGTAACGCTGTACCATGCGTGGTGTGCACTTGAGGTTTTCGTGCCGTCGGGATAGCAGACTGTTGTGAGTGTGGAGAAACGGCAGTCTGCAGGACGGTTGTTTGTGGAGATTATGTTGTTCCATGCGGGGACAACTCCTGCCGCATAGTTGACAAGCGGGTCACCCGTGCCCGAAACAAACCAGTAAGGAATATCAGCCACAAGCTTTGCCTTGTCTGTATTGAGAGTTCCTGCGGGGCAAATCGGGAATGCGGCCGCAAACAGTTCGGGGTAAGCATAAGTCATGTGCAGGGTCATCTTGCCGCCCATGGAAAAACCGCCGATGTAAATGCGGGTCAGGTCAACATGGTCTGCATTTTTGGCAATGAAGTCGTCAATGGCGGCACGAAGCGGATAAACGGTGTCGTCCCCCCAGTAATTGAGCTGTTCTTCGGGTGAGCGTGCGGCAAGAATGAATGCACCGCCACCTGCAAAACGGCTCTGGAAGTCTTCACTTGCCCAGAAAGCGATGTCGTTTTTGGTGATCTGCTGACCGTCGCTGCCGCCTTCATACATGCCGTGCAGCCAGATGACAAGCGGATACTTGTTAGTGTCGCCTTCCTTGACGGGGGAGAAGTAACGGTAGTCGATGGCATAGCCTTCGGTCATGGGGCCGACCCCTTTGGAAAAAGAAGCAACAAGGGATGGTTTGTCCATGCTTTCAACGGGATCATTCTTGTCCCAGGCGAATGCACAGACCGAAAGGGTGAACAGCATAACGAGTACGAGCAGAACAGAGCATAACTTTTTCATTGTATTTCCTCCTGATTTTAATTATTTCCTTTTACTGCATTGTATTTTTCAAGATTTATTTTCTTGTCGGCAAGCATTTTTTCTACCCACAGCTGCAACGCTTCCACCGTAATCGAAAAGCGTTCAAGCTCATTCTGAATAAAAACAAAGTCCTCAATTTCATCATCGTTGATCGCACCGTTTGAAGTGATCTCAATGAGTCGTTCCTGTTTGTTTTTCATGGAATTCATACTCGAGAGCATTTCAAGAATGATCTGTGCAAGGTCTTTCACTTTCACTTCAGGAACATATTTTTTGCCGATGGGGCATTCCTTTGCACAGTAGTGGTTGCAAAGTGTCGGGTCTGCATAAATCTTTGATAGAAGCAGGACTTCAGAAGGCAAAATATCATATTTCCCGTTTTCAATGCGTTCAAGCCGTTCGGGCTGCAAGGGTTCACCGAGTGTGTCGGCAATACTGCAGACTTCGTCACGAGTCAGGTCTTTCTGTTTGCGTATGTCTTTGTAAAATGAATGCGGCATGTTATGGCTCCAATTGTTGAAATATAAATTCTGTTTATAAATTATAACACACAAAAAAGCAAAAAGATAGACTATTATATTTTTTATTTGTAAATATTTTTTTTCGTACTTAACAAATGAACAATTTTATGATATAATAAAAATAATTATACACTCCGGAGAATACTATGACTGATATATTGCTTATGATTCTGCTTGTGTTGTGTCTTGTAATTACAGGATTGCTGATTGCGGTGCTGAAAAAAACAGGCAAAGGCACCATGGATTTTTCTTCACAGGCCGCCGTTGATGCCGTGCATGAAAATATTACCGCTTTCCGCAGGGAAGTGCATGAACGCGAAGCCGTTACGCGGCATGAAACAGGTGTTGCTCTGGCAGATATGAGTGCAAAGGTACAGGCGGTTACGGAAAAAAATTATGAATTTCAGATGCGTTTTCAACAGCAACTCAATGCGGGGTTTGGTGCAATCCGTGAAAAGCAGATTGAGTCTTCCGAAAAGCAAAGTGCCGTTGTGGCAGATGCCATCGGCAGAATGCAACAGTCCAACGAAAAGAAACTTGACGAAATGCGATCTACGGTGGACGAAAAACTCAATGCAACTCTCACCGCCCGTCTGGACACTTCCTTTCAGACCGTTTCCAAACAACTTGAAAATGTGTATAAGTCTTTGGGTGAAATGAAGGAACTGTCCGTTGGAGTAACGGACAATGTCACCGCCCTCAACCGCGTGCTCACCAACGTCAAAGCAAGAGGAACATGGGCAGAAGTGCAGCTCGAATCCATTCTTGACCAGACCATCCCCGGCAGATATGTAAAAAACTATGCTCCCAATGACACCGCCGAACGTGTTGAATTTGCCGTCTGCCTGCCCGCGGGCGAAGACAAAAAACAGACCGTGTATCTGCCCGTGGACTCCAAATTCCCCATGGAAGACTATGTGCGTCTGTGTGATGCCGCAGACCGTGCCGATGCCGTGGCACTTGCCGCCGCAAGAAAAGCACTTGAAGACAGAGTCCTGAGTGAAGCAAAAACCGTCAAAAAATACATCCATGTACCGCAGACTACCCCTTATGCCGTTTTGTATCTCGCAACGGAAGGCTTGTATGCCGAAATTGCCGCCTCTAAATCGGGACTCATGGAGCGTATGCAGAGTGAATACGGTGTCATGATCGCAGGGCCCTCCACGGTGACGGCATTGCTCAATTCGTTTGCCATGGGATTCCGCACAGTTGCCATCAACGAAAAGGCGAATGAAATCCGTCTGCTTCTTGCGGCGGTCAAGAGTCAGTATGAAAACTTCGCAGTGCTTCTTGAAAAGGCAAAGAAAAAGGTTGATGAAGCCGGCACCACACTTGAAAGTGCACAAAAACGCAATGCACTCATTTTCAGAAAACTGAAAAGCGTGGAAGAGCTTGAAAACGGGCAAGCAGATGAATATCTGCAGCTGCCTGCAAGCGAAGAATAAGAGAAATTACGGTTTATCTCTCAATAAATAACTTTGAAAAATAATTCTTCAGAAAGGGAGAAGAAGATGAAATACAAGGACATTATTTCCACTATGACCCGTGAAGAAAAGGCCGCTCTTTGCTCGGGCAAGGATTTCTGGCATTTTCAGGCACTGCGCAAGTTCGGTCTGCAGGCAATCAATGTAACCGACGGCCCCCACGGTCTGCGCAAACAGAAGACGCAAAAGGAAAGCGGAACCGATATGTTGCAGGGCATCCCCGCGGTTTGTTTCCCCACTGCATCCGCCACTTCTTGCTCATGGGATCCCGCACTCATTGAACGCATGGGTGCAGCCCTCGGCGAAGAATGCAACGCAGAAGGTGTTTCTGTTTTGCTCGGTCCCGGCAACAACATCAAAAGAAACCCGCTTTGCGGCAGAAACTTTGAATATTTCTCGGAAGACCCCGTTCTGGCAGGTGAAATGGCTGCCGCATGGATCAACGGTGTGCAGTCGCAGGGGGTCGGTGCATCCTTGAAGCACTTTGCCGCCAATAACCAGGAAGCACGCCGCATGACGGTCGATTCCGTTGTGGATGAAAGAACGCTTCGTGAAATCTATCTTGCGGGTTTTGAACGTGCCGTCAAAAAGGCACAGCCCTGGACGGTTATGAATGCCTATAACCGCCTCAACGGCACCTATTGTGCAGAAAATAAATGGCTCTTGACCGATGTGCTTCGCGACGATTGGGGGTTCAAGGGTATTGTAATCACCGACTGGGGTGCAGAAAACAACATCGTGGACGGTTTGAATGCAGGCCAAAACATCGAAATGCCTTCGTCGGACGGTCTTGCCGCCGCAAAAATCGTGGATGGTCTGATCGACGGCACACTCGACGAGGCAGTTTTGGATGCCCGTGTGGATGAAACACTCGATATTCTCTTTAAAGGGCAGAAAACCAAGCCTGCCGTACCCTACGACAGAGTCGCTCACCATGCCCTTGCCCGTGAAGTGGCAACCGCATCTATGGTGCTTCTTAAAAACGAAGACAACATTCTGCCGCTTGCCAAGGATAAAACCGTTGCCGTCATCGGCGAAATGGCAAAATCCCCCCGTTATCAGGGTGCAGGCAGCAGTCTGATCAATCCCACACAGCTCGACAATGTTTTTGACGAACTGCTCAAGCAGAACATCGGTTTCCTGTATGCACAGGGCTATGACAAGACCACCGACAAGACCGACATGGTTCTCATCCGCGAAGCCGTTGACACCGCAAAGCGTTGCGAAAACGTGCTTCTGTTCATAGGGCTTACCGACGAATTTGAATCCGAAGGCTTCGACCGCAGTCATCTTGATATTCCGCAGAGCCACCTCAATCTGTTAACCGCTGTCAGCAAGGCAAATCCCAATACAATTGTTGTGCTTGCAGGCGGTGCACCCATCCGCATGCAGTGGCTTGATAACTGCAAGGCAGTGTTGCATACCTTCCTGCCCGGTCAGGCAGGTGCAGGTGCCGCTGTGGATCTGCTGTTCGGCAATGCAAACCCGAGCGGCAAGCTCAGTGAAACCTATATTAACCGCCTTGAAGACACACCGTCATTCAATAACTTCCCCGGTTCGCCCGTCACGGTCGAATACAGAGAAGGCCTTTATGTCGGCTACCGTTATTTTGATAAGGTCGACAAGGAAGTTCTGTTCCCGTTTGGTTACGGCTTGAGCTATACTACGTTTGAATATTCGGGACTGAAAGTTTCCAAAAAGAACATCAAAGATACCGATACCCTCAAGGTCACCTTCAAAATCAAGAACACGGGCAACAGAGCCGGTGCGGAAGTCGCACAGGTCTATGTTGCAGACAAGGACAGCACGGTTTACCGTCCCGTCAAGGAACTCAAGGGCTTCACAAAGGTTTATCTTGAACCCGGTGAAGAAAAGGCTGTTACGATCGAACTTGATAAACGTGCATTTGCATTCTGGAACACCGCCATCGGTGACTGGTATGTCGAAAGCGGCGAATTCGATATTCTGGTCGGTGCATCCAGCCGTGACATCCGCCTGAATGCAACGGTTAAGGTTACTTCCTCCGACACGCAAGCCGCTATGCCCAATGACAAAGAAAATCTGCCCGCTTATTTCGCAGGCGACATTATGAACGTGCCCGACGATCAGTTTGAAAAATTGCTCGGCAGACCGATTCCGAACGCAAAACGTGACCCGAATCAGCCCATTGACATCAATTCCAGCCTTGAACTTGCCGAAGGCACTCCCGCAGGCAAGGTCATCAACGGCATGATTCGCACTGTCATCAAATCCATTGCAGGCGGTGCTTCCAATGAGGGCATGATGCTTGCCATGGCAACGCAGATTCCCATTCGTTGTTTCGTTTCCATGAGCATGGGTGTGTTCAGCGAAGAGATGGCACAGGCACTCATTGATATTCTCAACGGCAAGAGTGCACTCATCGGTGTCGGCAAAATCGTTGCAGGTCTTGCAAAGACTGTCGGCAAAATCGGCACACTCATCAGCTCCATCTGATTGAATATGTAATAAAAAAGGATTGCCAAAACGGCAATCCTTTTTGTTGTTGTATTCAGTTTATTTCTTTTTTCTGAAAAATTTAATCAGCAGAATCACGGTTACTCCAACCACTGCCGCAACGAGGAGTACGGGCAATGCAAATTCCCGCACCGTGTCCATGGGTGTCCACACCACATCGGCAAACGCGAAAACGGAAAAGCTTGCAAACATTGCCGCTGTCAGAATTGCAGTCAGAATTTTGTTCATATTATTCACCTGCCACTATGAGAGTTGTTATTCCTTTGTCGGTCATGTAAACGGATACACAGCCACCTGCAACAAGATAATTCTCTTCGGGAATTCTTTGTGAAAAGTTTACCTCCCACATCTTTGCATCTGCATCAAAACGGACACTTGCAGAGGGATATTCGCCTTTGCATTCCGCTTTTGCCAACTCGATTGCTTGTTCGGCAGATGCAACAATTGTTTCTTCTGTGTTCACAAATCCATTAAAACAAATTCCTGCTTCACCTTGCAAGGGTGTATAGACGGACAAGACTTCCTCGTATGAGAATGTTTGCAGGGTGTTTTCGTCTTTCTGTGCACATCCGAACAAGAAAAGCATGCACAGCAGAGCCAAACAAAACAAAAATCCCTTTTTCATCATCATTTTACCTTCTTTTTACGGAAGAAGATGAACAGCACGGCTAAGGTAACTGCCACAACGGCGACCACCAACAGTACGGGCACGGTAAAATTCTGCTTGGGGATGGGGTCTGCCGTGTCACCTGCGGAAACGGCATCCGTATTTGCTTCGTCTGCTTCGGTTGCGTTGCCGTCGGTTGCAAGGGGTTGTGATTTGGTATTTTCAACAGGGAAGTCGCGTTCCTTGGCAGGGGCTTTTACGGTGGAAATATCGCCGTCCAGCAAAACCCAACCGTTCATGCCTCTGAAATACAGCAGTTCTCCCCAGACGTTGCCCGCTTCGTCCGTGTAGGTGTGGGCATATTCGGGCAGATATTCGCTGTCATTTTCCACGAGCATGTTATAAAGTGCGTTTGCGGCACCGGGGTAATCATACATCGGCACTTCTTCGTCCTTGTAGAACGAACTGTCGGGTTGGGATGTAATTTCGGCAAACTGATCGCCGTAATCTTCGGCAAAATCCGCACGGTCATACAGACGCACACAGCCGACAAGATCGACCCAGACCGAATCCTCACCGGGGACATAACAGTTGCCCCAAAGGCCGCCGTTTTCATCTTCATACACATACTGCACATTGAACAGTTCGTCGGCATAAATCATATTATCACCGACAATAACGTCGCCGTTTGGCTTTGCATAATACAAAAGATCGGCAGTTGCTTTGTAAAAACGGTTTTCGTATTGCATTTCCTCGCGGTGCTCATCATAAAAAGAATCGCCGTAGGGTTCCCAAATAACATCTGCCGAAACACTGAGTGCAAGGAATGCAAGCAGACAAAGGCTTAACAAAAGGCATAAAACTTTACGCATGAAAATTCCTCCTTATGGTTTTTCCATTTATAAGAGTCTGAATCAACTTGTTTTGTTGCAATCAATCGGATAATTTATGAATAAAAAGTCCGCTCAACAACTTCGGTTCAAACCACGTGGATTTCGGGGGCATGATTTTGCCTGCATCCGCAATACGCATGAGTTCATCCAACGAAGTCGGGTACATTGCAAAAGCACATTTCATGTCTGTTTTGCAACGGCGTTCGAGTTCTTCAAGTCCGCGGATGCCGCCCACAAAGTCAATGCGTTTGGAAGTGCGAGGATCGTCAATGCCGAATAAGGGGGCGATCACAAGATTCTGTAAGACGGATACATCCAGGCTTTCCACGGGATCGGCTTCGTTGCAAAGACCGTCCTTGAGGGTCAGCGAATACCACTTTTTGCCGAGGTACAGCCCGAAATTGTGCCTTGCACAGGGCTTGTAAATGCCCTCTGCTTCTTCCATTTCAAAGCATGCACTCAATTTCTCCAGCAATTCTTCTGCCGTATTGCCGTTCAGGTCGGCAAGCAGACGGTTGTAGTCCATAATTTCCAGTTCATCCGCACGGAAACACACACAAAGGAAGAAATTAAATTCTTCTTTGCCCGTGTAAGCGGGATTTTCTTCTCTGCGTTTAAGACCAACCTTGACCGCCGATGCACAGCGGTGATGACCGTCGGCAATATACAAGGCGGGAATCTGTGCAAACGCGGTCTGAATCATATTGATATCATCTGTGTCGGCAATACGCCACACGGTGTTTTTGATACCGTCGTCGGTGATAAAGTCATACAAGGGCTCGGTTGCAAGATAACGGTCAATCACCGCATCCACAGCCGCCTTTCGTGAATAGCAAAGGAAAATAGGGCCCGTGTTGGCATCGCAGGTGTTCACGTGGCGGATGCGGTCTGCTTCCTTGTCGGCACGGGTGTGTTCATGTTTTTTAATCACATTGTTGATATAATCGTCAATGGATGCACAGCCGACAATCCCCGTCTGCGGTCTGCCGTTCATCACCTGACGGTACAGATACAAGCAAGGGGCATCTTCCTGTTCGCAGATGCCGTCGGTTATAAGTTTATTGAGGTTTTCGGCAGCTTTGGCATACACCGCATCACTGTAAAGATCGGTGCCTGCAGGCAGGTCGATTTCCGCTTTGTCCACATGCAGAAACGAATGCGGATTGCCTTTGACCATTTCGGCAGCTTCGTCACTGTTCATCACGTCATAGGGCAGTGCGGCAACGGCTGAAGCATATTCACGTTTGGGTCTGATTGCTTTGAAAGGACGAAGAATGCTCATGTTACTCTCTCTCCATTTTTTTATTTTAGTTTTCGGAAAATGCATTGCTGAAATACACACGGTCGGGGCCTGTGTAGCAGTATATACCCGAAACACCCGAGGTCTGCATAAGGTAAGAACTTTCTGAAAATACGGGAATGATACAACCCGCTTGCTGCAGATAATCTGCGGCGGCGGTCATGTATTGTTGCTGTTCCTGTGTGCCGACGGCGGCTTTTGCGGCATCTGTCAGAGCCGAATATTCTTCATCGGCAAGGGAAATGCAGTTGTCAGGACTGTCGGGGGTGAATCGCAGTAAGAAGCCCAAGGGGTCGGGCGTGCGAACAGACAGCGGGCAGAATGCAATTTCGTAATCGCCTGCCGCCACGCGGGAACGCAGTTGTGTTTCGCTGACCGTTTCAATGCGGATGATGCACCGAAGCCCCAAAATGCGTTGCCATTTCTGCATCTGCCGCTTGATGAGATCGGTATATTCCTCACTGGTAAGCACCGTCAGTTCTACGGATGTGACTTCTTCCACTTCCACGATTTGTGTTTGTGTTTCAATCGGTTCGGTCGGCTCGGTTTCTTGGGCAAGTGCTTCATCGGCGGTCGCAGTGGGGTTCTCGGGATCCGCCAATTCACTTTCTTCGGTGGGTTCTTCCGTGGGTTCTTCCGTGGGTTCAACAGGTACTTCTATGATTTTCGGCTGCGACAATTCTTCAAACCCTTTCAGCAAAAACTGCATGGCGAGGTCTTCATTGTACATATCCACACAAGGCGGGGTAAATCCGCAAACGGACGGAATCAGGGAGTCGATATAAGGTTGGTCGCCCATTTGGGCAAGCGATACGGAATCTGTTGCATATGCAATCGCCTTTCGCACATTTTCATTTTGCAGAACATCATGCTTAAGATTGAATACAAGACCGATAACGGTGTTGGAAAGCTCTGTTACGGTAGAGCTGCGTTTGATGTCAGTTGCCGTAAACATGCCGTCTGTCAGATACGCACCCGAATAGAATTCCTGCGACATCTTGTCGGGGACGTTGTTGCCGTCCTTGTTGTAATACAAAAAGACCTTGCTCGGTGTGGCTTTTTTTGTGCCGCTGTAAGTATCGGATGCATACAGGGTGTAATCTGTATCTGTAAAACTGTACAGATAAAACGGTCCGTTCGACATATAGTGGCGTACCATCATGCCGTATCTGCCGCCGCAGGCCTCAAAAAAGGTGCGGTTGCAGGGCATGCAGATACATTCGGTCAATACGTGCAGAAAGTTGTTTTGCGGTTCGCTGAGGGTGATTTCCAGTTGATTGCTTGCAACCGCACGAACTCCCAACAAAGAAACATCCGCAGTTCCCGCATGTACGGCACGGGCATTTTCTATCGAATACAGCAAATACGCATCTCCCGCACCTGTTGCAGGGTCAAGAGCCCGTTGCAGTGCAAACACAAAATCGTCTGCCGTCACGGGCGGGGCGAAGTTTTCAGGTAGCAGGTCTGCCATTTCCTTTGCGGTGTACTCGGTGATGTTCCATTTTGCATCTTTACGCAAGTAAAAAGTATAGGTTTTGCCATCGGGGGAAATATTCCATTTCTCAGCCGCTCCGCCGACGATCTCACCGTTTTCATCTATACGTACCAGCCCCTCAAAACAATTGTTGACAATCAGTTTTTCGGAATCACTGCGGGCAATCTGTGGATCTAAACTGGTCATATCGTCATACACGGGGTAATAAATAAAACAGCCCACGCTGTCCTTTGCACAGGATGCAAAAGACAACAGCAGAACGATACAAAGCACAATGGCGGTTAATTTATGTTTCATCTGTATTCTTCCTTATATATATTCAATAGTATCATACCAAATCCGTAAAGAAATTTCCACCTTTTTTGAATATTTTTTATGTGCAAATTACGGTTTATCGGTGAGTTGGGTGTTTGCCGTAGGGAATGCATAGTATGCATTCCGACCCCGTCCTGCCAAGGTGATACGCACACCTCGGTAGGGGTCGGCACCTCGACGACCCGTTTTTGGATTTCAAAATTATATCATTTATTGCAGCGATTATGTATTATTTCAAATAATAATGTTCAAATCAATGATTCTTTTACCCTCATGCGGGATGCCGAGGGCGTCATCCCCTACAGGATAAAAAACCAAGTCGGACAGGGTCGGAACGCATACTATGC
>JAZUQC010000006.1:0-33332 GCA_045605525.1 Acutalibacteraceae bacterium | reverse complement strand
TATTATCCGTTCCGATCCCATCTGACCATGTTGTTCCGGGGACCATTTTCATTTTTTTTATTAAATTCAATGGTTACATTGTGCGTAATGGGACATTGGTCAGGGACGGAACGCATACTATGCGTTCCCTACACGCCCCGCTAAACCGTAATTTGTCTGTTTGAAAATCTTTTTATTTTCGTGATATAAAAATACGGAACACCCGATTGAGTGTTCCGTAGAACGAAATTACTTACTGAAGAGCAGCCTTTGCTTTTTCGGTGAGAGCGGTGAAAGCAGCAGCATCGGAAATAGCAATTTCAGAGAGCATCTTGCGGTTGAGCGTGATGCCGGCCTTCTTCAGGCCGTTCATGAACGTGGAATAGTTCATGCCGTTTGCCTTGCAGGCAGCACTGATGCGGGCGATCCACAGACGGCGGAAGTTTCTCTTCTTCTGCTTTCTGCCGATGTATGCATAGTTGCCGGACTTCATGACAGCCTGTTTAGCAGTCTTGAAAAGTCTTGCCTTGGAGCCGTAGTAACCCTTAGCTGCCTTGAGGACTTTATTTCTTCTCTTGCGAGTCATGATTGCGCCTTTAATACGTGCCATTGATAATTACCTCCAATAATCCTAATCGTTCTTCTTATTTGTAAGGAATAAGACGTTTGATCTGCTTTACGTTGGTCTTATCGGCAACGGCGGTCTTGCGCAGATTTCTTTTTCTCTTGGTGGACTTCTTGTTCAGGATGTGGGACTTGTAGGCGTGAGCGCGGATGGGCTTGCCGTTCTTGGAAAGCTTAAAACGCTTCTTTGCGCCGGAGTTGGTCTTAAGTTTGGGCATTTTTATTTTCCTCCATTCATTATTAACAAGGGGTGCGGGGTGTTTTACTTCTTAGCCGTCTTTGCGGCGAGGAACATGAGCATATTGCGTCCTTCCAGTTTTGCTTCCTTTTCAACCGTGCAATATTCGGAACACATCTCTGCAAAACGCTGCATGATTTCAATGCCGCGTTCGGGATGTGCCATTTCACGGCCGCGGAAACGGATGGACACCTTGACCTTATTGCCTGCCTGTAAGAAACGGCGGGCATGGTTGGCCTTGGTTTCAAAGTCATGCGTGTCAATGTTCAGGGAGAGCTGAACCTCTTTGATTTCGATGATCTTCTGGTTCTTTCTTGCTTCCTTTTCCCGCTTCTGCTGCTCAAAACGGTACTTGCCGTAATCCATGATCTTGCACACGGGCGGCTGTGCCTGGGGAGCAATTTTGACAAGGTCAAGATTTCTGTAAACAGCGGCATCGAGAGCCTGTTTTGCACTCATAATTCCGAGCTGTTCGCCGTCGTCAGTGATCACACGGACTTCCTTGTCGCGGATTTCTTCATTGATTTGCAGTTCCTTGGTAGCGATAAATAAACACCTCCGAAAGTAAATACAAAAAAAACGGACGCATGAATACGTCCGCTGCTCTCAGCAAAACAACACACAAAATACCACAGAAAGACACTGTGATGCGGTTTGTTTTGACTATCTACCCGATGAAACGGAATTCGGCGGGTGAGAGCGGCTGACGCCGTCTGCTTGTTTTGCCTGTACAGTATAACAGACCGCAATACGTTTGTCAAGCACTTTTTCTCACTTTTTACATTTTTTCATGCAACTGCCTTATCAATGAATTCATAGCATAAAAAAGGGAATTTTCAATAGATTTTACCCGACAAAAAACCAACTTTTCAAATTTTGCAGTCACGGTTTAGCGGGCAAAGCCCGCTAAACCGTGACTTTATGAGAACACCGTTTCAATGCGTTTGGCGGAGCACGGCGGGGAATACAAAAACGAATCCATGTGTTCGCCGTCAAAGAAATACCGCGGCGGGGTATGGTGTGCTTTTTCGTCGAAAGAATCCACAAGAATCAGCTTGACCTTCATTTTATCGGGCAGAATACTTTTTATGTAGACCGCCGCACGCTGACCGACCCGCACATCGGGTGTGTATTCCGCAAGCCCCGCAAGATTCGGAGTCAGTTCCACAAAAATGCCGTACGATTCCACCGAACGTACCGTACCCGACACCGTTTCCCCTGTTGTGAACAATGCCGCGTTTTCTTCCCATGTTCCGAGCAGTTCTTTGTGTGTTAACAGAATTCTGCCGAAGCTGTCGGCCCCCTTGACTATGCAACGGATCTCCTGTCCCGCACAAAAACGAACACCCGGGTGCGGAATGCGTGATACCGACACCGCATCAATCGGCAACAGACTTGCCACCCCCGCACCGATATCGCAGAATGCACCAAACGGTTCGCAGTGCGTCACACGCACCGTCACCACATCCCCCGGTCGAAGGGACGAAACATAATATTGGTTGCAAAGCTCCTGTGCACGGCGGCGTGAAAGCAGGGCAAACAACTGTCCGTTACCGTCAAAGGCAAGATCCTGTACTACAAAGCAGACCGCTTTCCCTACGCGGGAGATGAGGGCAATATCACGTACCGAGCCGTCCGCAATGCCCAGTGCCCCCTCCTCACGCGGAATCACCCCGCGCATGCACCCTAAATCCACGTGCAGGTTGTGGTCGGAATCGCATTTCAGTGCCCGTGCTTCGAGCACGGTCTGTGCATGCATGGCATCGCGCACGGAAGAAACACTGCTCATATAAGAAAGATTGGACGGTATATTCCAAAGACTGCCCTCGGGCAAAAAAACCATAAACTCGCATCCTTTCGGAAAATAAGACTTGTTATAAAAATATATTTGTCTTACGGTGAAAGTATGCTATAATGGACATAAAAAAGGGGAGAACGATATGGATATCCGCCTTGGCGATGTACTTGAAATGAAAAAAAACCATCCCTGCGGCAGTAACCGTTTTGACGTGTTGCGGGTCGGCATGGATTTCAGACTGCGTTGTACCGGCTGCGGTCACATGTTTATGATCCCGCGTGTGAAAGCCGAAAAAGGCATTCGTAAAATCATACGAAAGGACGAATCAACATGAATGTCCGCTGTGTTGAAAACAAAATCGTTCTGTCAAATGCCTTTATGCAACTCACCCTCGGCACGGACGGAAAAGCACACTCACTTGTTTGCCTGCAGACAGGGGAAGAACTTCTGGATACCGTGCATCTTATGCCCCTTTGTTCGCTCACCCAGGAACGGTTTTACGATAACGAATCAAAACTCATGCACACAAGCCGCCGTACAACTTTGCAGAGCAATTCCCTGCGGTATGCCGACGGCAGACTGGTCGTCGGTTTCGAAGAAGTCCGTTATGAAGCAGTCATAACGGTGGAAGACAAAGAACAGTATTTCACCTTTACATTGAAAAAATTCCTTTGTCCAGACACATCCTTTGCAGGGCTTTACATGCAAAAACCGCCCGTGGACGAATTCTGCATTCTGCAACTGCCCGTGTGCAGAAAAAAACAGTTCGGTACATGGATGAATCTTGTGTCCGACGAACGCACTGCTGTGTGCCTGACTACGCCCGATGTGCTTGTGCGGGCAGAATCTCAACAGAAAGAGGATCATATTCTGCTGTCTGCCGTTGCTGCAAGAAGTCTTCGGCTGCAAGGTGCAACGGCGGCACTGTTTGCGGATGCGAACGAAACCTTTCTTGACCGCATCGACCGTTTTGAAAAGGATTACAATTTGCCCTTGGGGGTGCAAAGCCGCAGAAGTGAATACATCAATGCCTCCGTCTATTGGGTGCACGATGCCGACCTGCAGAACATTGACGAACATATTGCGTATGCAAAAAAATGCGGCTTCCGCCTGATGCTGTTCTATTACACCTGCTTTTTCAGGGAAGACGGCTATTTTTACAACGGGGATTTTGATTTCAAAGAGGATTTTCCGAACGGTCTTGCCGATGTGCGTCGCATGCTCGATAAAGTGTATGCGGCGGGCATCTTACCCGGTTTTCATTTTTTGCAGACGCATATCGGCATGAAAAGCCGATACATGACCCCCGAAGCCGATCACCGTATTTTGCATCGGCAGATGCTCACGCTCTCAAAGCCTGTTTCCGCAAGCGACACCGAAATTTATACCGACCAATTCTGCTTTGATTCCGATCTGCCGCAGAATTGCAGACTGCTTCGCATCGGCAGGGAACTGATTTCCTATACCGATGTCACGCAGGAATATCCGTATTGTTTCCGCGGTTGCACGCGCGGTTTCAACGGAACAAAAGCCGTTGCCCATGAAGCGGGAACGGCGGCAGGTGTGGTATGGGTCAGCGAATTCGGTGCGATAAGCGTGTATGCCGATCAGCGTACCGACCTGCCCGATGAAATCGCCGATAAGATCGCCGCAGTTTACAATCAGGGCTTCCGCTTTATTTATTTTGACGGCTCGGAGGGGACAAACCCGCCCTTTGAAAACTTCATCCCGCTTGCACAATGGCGTGTTTACAAAAAGTGCAATCCCGCACCGCTGTTCTGTGAGGGTGCTGCAAAGGGACACTTCAGTTGGCACATGCTCAGCGGCGGCAATGCGTTTGATATTTTTCCGACCGACATTTTCAAAGCCATGATTAACCGTTACCCTTTGCACGAAGCACCTTTGATGCGGCAGGACCGCACACGGCTGAATTTCGGCTAGTGGGAATTTTATGCCGACACACAGACCGATACCCTCGAATACGGCACGTCACGTGCGGCAGGCTTTGATTGTCCTGCCACGCTCAGAGGAAATCTGCAACGATTCCGCACACATCCACGCATGGATGACATAGCACGGATGCTGTCGGCTTGGGAAGATGTACGTACACGGCGGCTTCTGACCGAGGAACAAAAAAAGGCCCTGCGGCAATCACAGAGCGAGCATATTTTGTTGCAAAACGGCAACAACGAATACGAACTGACCGCCTGTGAACGGTTGCACACAAAAGACAAAAACATTTCCGCTTTCCGCTTTGAACGCGGCGGTAAGCAGTGTGCGGTCGTTTGGCACAACACAGGAACGGGTGAGTTGCTTTTGCCCGTCAGCACCGGTAAACTGCAGTATTCGGACACCCCTGACGGAGTACCGATCGAACTTGCCGAACGGGACAGCAAGGTGTTTTTGCCTGTGTCGGGGCGACGGTATCTTGCCACCGACCTGACCGAAGAAGAACTCAAAAAAGCATTCAGCGAATAAAATAAAGAGAAAACGGAGCCCTAATGACATTGACAGCAGGCTCCGTATTTTTTTGCAGGTTTGAGAAATATTGGTAAATTACGGTTTGGTGGGGAGTAGCGGTTACGCACAGACCGCCCTCCTCCACCCTTGTCGCCCCTGAAAGGGGAGATGTCTGCGTTAGCAGACAGAGGGGTTCAATCGGCTACATCAAACTTTATTGACCAAATTTGTGCAGACTTGGTTAACCCCTCCGACGGCTTCGCCGCCACCTCCCCTTTCAGGGGCGGCAAGTGTTTGAGGGGGTAATTTTCATTGATAAGAGCCCGATAAACCGTAATTTGTTCAATTCAACCGCAACACCTTCGGGTTGTCGAACAGCATAACGAGCACGGGAATCAGGACGATCTGCACAACAATGCCCGGAATTGCGTTGGTAAATGCCCCTGCAAGGAAGGCGGCAAAAGTAAATCCGCCGTCGGCACCCATGCAGACGAACATGGCAAGCCCCCACACAACCCTGCCGACAAGCATGGATGTCAGCAAAGAGCAATAAATGTATCCCTTTTTACGGGGCAGAAGTTGATGCATAAATCCTGCCACTGCACCGTAAGCGGCAAGTTCAAGTGCCATGCACACTGCCGTCGGAAAAAACGGAGGCATGCCGAGCGTGAGCGAACGCAACAGGGGGGCAAGCAGTCCCGTCGCAAGCCCCCATGGCCAGCCGCACAGGAAGCCGCACAACAGAACGGGCAGGTGCATCGGGCAGAGCATGGAGCCGATTTCGGGAATCTGCCCGGTCAGAAACGGCAGCACAAAGGCGAGGGCGAGAAAAACGGCGGCGAAAACCATTTTCAGTAAGTAGTTTCGTGTGTTCATAAAAGATCCTTATTTTTGGGTTTCTTTGTGTTTTCGCAATGCTTTGAAGAAGGACGACAGCAATTCGGCACATTCTTCCTGCAGCACACCGCTTTGTACGGCGGGCTTATGGTTGTAGGGAAGTGCTGTCAGGTCAATGACCGATCCCATTGAGCCTGCTTTGGTATCACTCGCACCGAACACCACACGCTCTATACGGGCATTGATGATCGCCCCCGTGCACATCGGGCAGGGTTCAAGGGTGACATACAGTGTGCAACCCGGCAACCGCCATCCGCCCAATGCTTTGCAGGCATTGTCAATGGCTTCGATTTCGGCATGGTACAGGGCATTTTTTCCGTTTTCACGACGGTTTCTGCCCGTGGCAATGACCGCACCGTTTCGCACAATAACTGCACCCACGGGGGTTTCCCACTCGTCGGCCGCATCCCGTGCCAATGCCAGTGCCTGCCGCATAAAGAAAATATCATTTTCCATGTTTTTTACAGCAGCTCGTCAAAATATTTCAGGGTTTTCAGACCGCAGGCAACACCTTTTTTGGCATCTTCCATGCCTTCAAATTCAACCGTGATGTAATTATCATAACCATGTGCTTCCAGAATACGAAGACACTGCACAACGGGCACATCGCCGTGGCCGATGATAGCACCGCGCAGTGCGTTTCCGCCGCGGGAACGGAAAAATCCGTCGGGCGGAATCACGCCGTTGCCGTTTTTGACATGGAAGTCCTTTGCATGCACATGGAAAGCATAGGGAGCGAGTCTGCCAACTGCCGTGGCGGGATTTTCGTCCGCACACAGGAAGTTACCCAGGTCAACGAGAGCACCGAAGTTGTCGTCTGTAACCGCATTGATGAGTTTTTCGACACGTTCACTGTCCTGGCAGAAGAAGCCGTGGTTTTCCACCATGGTGCGGATTCCCTTGGTTTTTGCATACTGTGTGACGGCACGGTATCCGTCGGCAAGGATCGGAAGTGCCTGATCAAAGCCTTTGCTGCCGCGTTCACCGTCCCTGAATCCCGATGTTGCATCATGACGCATCAGTTTAACGCCCAAAATGGCGGCAATATCTACTTCTTTTTTCAGGTCTTCGACCTGATTTTCGTTTTTCAAAAAGTCTGCACCGATGCTGTAGCAGACAATTTCAATTCCCACTCTGTCTGCTTCCGCTTTCAGTTCGGCGGCATATTCTGCCTTATCCTTGCCTTCGGGGGTGTTGATCTCGGCAAATTCAATGCCGTCAAAACCCATTTCCTTGGCAAGAGCAATGAGTTCGATTTCGGTGTATAAGCCTGCATGACGAAGCTGAGAATAGCTGTAAGAACTGACACTGTATTTCATAATAAACATCCTCCGTAAAGAACTTTTTTACCTTTTCAGTGTAACACGGACAGGAAATAATGTCAATAAAGTTCTTGCAGGGAGATAAATTACGGGTATCGGACTGTGCCCGATACCCGTAATTTGAAAAAATTTTCAAAAACTTTGTAACGAATCTGCATTCTCGGTGTATAATGGGTGAACAGGAAAAAGGCAGGTGAAACCATGGACCGCGATTTTGAAAGCATTTACAAGGAGTATTACACACCCGTGTACCGCTATCTGTTGTCTTTGACGAAAGACACAGCCGTGGCGGAAGAACTGACGCAGGAAACCTTTTTCAAGGCGCTTAAGAATATTGAAAAGTATGACCCTGCACAAAAAATGCTGACATGGCTTTGTGTCATCGGCAAAAATGCGTTCTTCACGCAACAGCGAAAAGCAGGCAAATTGACCGAACTGACCGATTCTTTTGCAGACGATGACGACGGTATTCTTGACCGCATCATCGACAGCGAAACCTCCATGGAGATTCTGCAGATTTTACACAGTCTGCCCGAGCCATACAAGGAAGTTTTTACACTTCGTGTACTGGGAAGTCTGTCCTTTCAGAAGATCGGTGCGGTATTCGGCAAAACCGAATCGTGGGCAAGAGTCACCTTTTTCCGTTCCAAAACTAAGATTCAGGAGTATTTAGAAAAATGAAAAATACCGTTACATGTGAAATTATTCAGGATCTGATTCCGCTGTATGCGGATGACGTCTGCTCGGGCAGTTCCAGAGCCTTTGTGCAGGAGCATCTGGCTGTCTGCGAGGATTGCAGAAAGGTTGCCGAAAGCGGAAATCTGCCCGTTGAAATTCCGTTTTTGGCACAAAAAAAAGCACTGCGCAAGTTCAAAAAGAAGATGACAAGAAAAAATATTCTCATTGCCATCTTTGCATTCCTTGCGAGTGCGTGTGTGATTGCAGGTGCTTGTTATGCCCTGTTTGTGCCCGAATTTGTGGTGCCGTACAGCGAAGACCTCTTGCATGCACACATTCCGATTGACAGCGGCATTGATGTAAATATCAACATCGGCAATTACAAACAGGTGCATACGTGGTCAATCACGGACGAGGAAAGCGGAAAAACAGACGTATATCTGACCGTAACGCAGACGCTGTTTACCCGTCTTTACACCCCCGAAGACAAGTCCGATTATCTGTGGAGAACCAACAACGACGGCTGTGTCGATTTTCATTCGGGAAGCTTTCATCCCTATTCCTTCGGGGCAACAGACGAGGACGTGCAGAACATTTATTACCTTGAAATGCCGCCCGAAAACATCCTGACCATGACCGATGAGATCTCCTTTGACAGCTACAAGACCGTCCGCATCTGGTCGGCAGAGCAGCCGTAATTAAATCCGCTTACGCAGAAAGTCACCTGCCTGCAGCTTATGCGGACATGCAAGACGCAATTTTTCCTGCACAAGGTGTGCTTCTTCCCTGCTGTTACCTTTCATATCGGTAATTTCGGTGACAACAAACTTTTCACCCAGCGAATCGGGTGAAAGAATTTCAAGCGTATCCCCGACTTTGAAGCGGTTTCGCTGTTCAATCAGAATCTCTGTGTCTGTGGCTTCGAGCACGCGGGCGGTGAACTGACAGGTTGAACGGTACAGCCCGTCATTGTTGGGGTCTTTTGCTACATTGCCGAAGTAGAAGCCCGTGTCAAACGGACGGTGGCTTGCACACAACAGTTCCTGCTCGCAGACTTCCAGCGGGGCTGTGCCGTCCATGGCATGGCGGTAAGCATTGACCACAGTGGCAACATAGTAAGCGGTTTTCATTCTGCCTTCGATTTTGAACGAAGTGACCCCCGCATCGGCAATATCCTGCAGAAAATCAATACATTTCATATCTGCGGAGCTGAGCACCGCCGTTGCACCTGCATCTTCAATGACCGGCAGATACATGTCGGGACGTTTTTCTTCCACAAGATAGTAATTCCAGCGGCAGGGCTGGGTACAATCCCCGCGATTGCCTGAACGATGGGAAATGTAAGAACTTAACAGGCATCTTCCCGAATAAGCCATGCACATCGCCCCGTGCACAAAGGCTTCAATTTCAAGGGTGTCGGGGGTCTTGTCACGAAGCACTTTGATATCGTCAAGACGCATTTCGCGACCCAACACCACACGCTTTGCTCCTAATTTGTGCCATGTGGCGGCGGCTTTCCAGTTTACACAGTTTGCTTGCGTGCTGACGTGCAGTTCAAGTTCAGGCACTTTTTCTTTCAGCTCTGCCAGCACACCGAGGTCGGACACAATGGCGGCATCCGCTCCCGCAAGCAAAAGATTTTTGCCGTATTCTTCCAGTGCATCAATTTCGCCGTTTTCGGCAAAACAGTTGACGGTGACATACATTCTTTTGCCTTTTGCGTGCACATCATTTGCCGCCTGTTGGAGTTGTTCAAAGGTAAATCCTGCACTTTCGGCACGCAGCTGCAACATCGGCCCGCCGAGATACACCGCATCCGCCCCGAAGTGCAGGGCGGTCTGCAGGGCTTCGGGTGTGCCCGCAGGTGCAAGCAATTCACAGTTTTTCATATATATATCCTCACGGTTCTCAAAAATATTTATTGTATTTTTATTCGTCCTTTTTCAGTTCATCGAACATAGCCCGGACGGACGGTGCATTCCTTGTGAGTTTTTTGATGCTCAGCTCGTCTGCCTTATTGTTGGCAAGACGCAGGTTGTTTTCCGAAGAAAGAAGTGCCGCCTTTGTCTTTTGCAAATGGTCGATGGTTTTGTCGATTTCTTCAATCGCCGTTGCAAACCTTTCGCTTGCCAGTCGGTAATTGCGTGCAAAACCCTCTTTGAACGCATTCATATTTTCTTCAAAATGCAGAATATCCACCTGCTGATTACGCACGATCTGCAGTTCCTGCCGATACTGCAACGAATTGAGTGCGGCATTGCGAAGCAAGGTGATTATCGGAATAAAGAACTGCGGACGGATGACATACATCTTCGGATACTTGTAGGACACATCCACGATCCCGTTGTTATAGAACTCGTTGTCGATTTCCAACAAAGAAACGAGAATGGCATATTCGCAACCCTTTTCGCGGCGATCCTTATCCAGTTCCTTGAAGAAATCTTCATTCTTATGCTTGGTTGCGGTGGTGTCGGCTTCGTTTTTCATTTCAAACATAATGGAAATAAACTCCGTTCCGTCCTCGCCACATTCACGGTAAATGAAGTCCCCCTTGCTACCGGTTCTGGCATCGTTGTCTTTTTCAAAATACGCATTGGGAAATGCCGTCATGCGGATGGAGTTGAACTGTGCCATGCAGTGCTGTTCCAGACTTTCACCGATCATCTTGGTGGACTGGCGTGCCTTGAAGTCCTTGTAATATTCAATTTGCTCGTCCTTCAAACGAAGCTTGTCTTCATATTGCTCCTTGATTGCATTTTCCTGCAGACGTCTTTCGGTCTCTTTGCTTTTAAGTTCACCCCTGAGGTCAGCGATCTCCGTAGTCTTTTTGGACAATTCTTCGTTTTTCTTTTCAACAGCCTCGGCGACAGCAAGTCTGCACGCCGTGTCGCCTGCCGCCAGTTTTGCCTGTAATTCTGCAATAAGCCGATCCTTTGCGGCAATTTCGGCTTCTTTTTTCGTAATACCCGCCGCATATTCTTTTTCTTCCTGCAAACGGATCAGTGCAAGTTCACTCTTGCGTTTTGCATCCAGCTCACGTTCTCTGCGTTCTATTTCCTTTGAAAACTCCTGATCACGCACCTGTCGGGCAATCTGATTATAGCCCGATTCGTCAACCTGAAATACTTCTCCGCAATTCGGGCATCTGAGTTCCTGCATACAAATTCTCCTTGCCTTCCCTGCCGTGCCGCAACACGGCAATCCTTATATGCTGCCAAACTAATCGTTTTGTTTTTTACATTTTAATATAAAACCGGCCGGATTGCAACCGTTTTCGGCATCCTCACCATCCAAATAAATACAAAAACAAAAACACCCCGCAAAGCCTTTGGTATTTGGCATTGCGAGGAATTTGTTCAAATATTGTTATGCAATTTTTTCAAACCAATCTTCAGGATCATCCAGCCTGACCGAAGCACGCAGTGCAAAACGTGCATGCTTGTTTTTCTTATGCAGAAAAAAGAAAAACCGCCGATTTCTGATTTCGAAAAAGACTCATGTGCCTCTTACTTGCATTTTTCGGCTGCAAACAGTATAATATTCTCAATCAGAATGCGGAGTTGATAGTATGGCAAAAATAACGACAACAAAAACACATACAAGCGGTATTGCCTTGGGTGGGATCGGCACGGGCAGTGTCGAGCTTTTGCCTGACGGCGAGTTTCACTTCTGGCAGATCGCAAATCCACCGAGGCTTACCAAAGTATGTTTCGAAGATAAGGTTGATGACGGTGAAGGCAGTGCAGGTGCACTGTCTTTCTGGGTGCGTGAAAAGAAGGGCAACAAGGCTCCGGTTGTTCGCAAGCTCGGAATGAAAACCGATCCCGATGACTTTACATACAGAATGTTCGCATGGAATAAGCCGATGGAAAGAATTGATTTTGACGGCAGATTTCCGCTTTGCGACCTTGACTATATCGACAGTGCTCTTTCCTGCAAGTTGAGCCTGCGGGCGGTTTCACCGTTTGTTCCGCATAACTCCGATCTTGCAGCCACACCGGGGTTTTATATGGATTTTACCGTAGAAAACCCCACGGACAGCGATATTGAAATCAGTCTTTTAGGTACACTCGTGCCTGACTTTGCCAACAAAAATGAGGGAAACATAAACTCTCTTCATACTGTGGGTGACACAGTTGCTGTGCATATTGAGCCTGCAAAGGAATCAGATTCTGCTTGTTGCGGAGATGTATGCCTTTCTGTAAGCGGTGACGGTGATAAGTCTTATATTACGGCTGATTACTATCGCTTTATGAAGGAATTTATAGCCGATTCAAAACTGGGCATAACGCAGGAATCCGTTTTGTTCGGCTTCAGAGAAAAAGGCAGTCTTCCCAATACCGAAATCGGCACAAAGCCTGTGGCATTGCCCGAGGATTTGTCTTCGTTAAGTGATACACAACTGGATGCCTTGTGCGAGGAATATAAAAAGTACCCTTATGCCGCCTCCATGCTCAGCCGACGCCTGTATTGTAATCCTGATTTTCTTGCGGCAAGAGAGAACAAGATTCTTTTCCTTGACTGCTGTTACAACCAGAATAAAAGAAAGGGACCGGATTTCGGTGCCTGTGCGCTTTGCTCTCAGGTAAATCTTAAACCCGGTGAAAAGAAAAACATCCGTTTTATTCTTGCCTGGTATTACCCGAATCTTATGGCGACGGATGGCGAAAAGATTGGTCATTACTACGAAAATCTTTATAAAAGCTCCTTGGATGCCAACAGATTTCTTGAAGAAGGCTATGACCGCATTTGTAAATCCGCTGTCGCTTTTTCCGACCTTCTTTACGCAACCGATTTACCGTCAATTTATCCCGATGCCTGGTCATCCAACCTTTCACCCCTGATAAAATGCTCCGTTTATCTCAAAAACGGAAATTTTGGTCTGTGGGAGGGACTGGGCTACTGCGGACTTCATACTACCGATATAACCTATCACGCATCATTTTCTCTTATCAGCCTTTTCCCCGACCTGCAGAAAAAGCAGATGAAAATGGGGGCTGCATACCAGAGAGAGGACGGCAGAGTGCATCACTGCTTCAGACCTGATATGAAAAGCACGAACAACGGCTTTGCCCGTGTCGATATCAATATGCAGTTTGTTCTGATGGTGCTTCGTGATTATCTCTTTACAGGTGATAAGGATTATCTTTTGTCGCTTTGGAATAACGTAAAAAGAGCAATGGATTCCACCCAAACGCTTGACACGGATAAGGACGGGCTTCCCGATTACGATACAAAGCGGAACACCTACGATGCCTGGAATTTCTCAGGAACACCCGTATATATTTCTCTTCTTTGGCTGGCTGCTCTGAAGGCGGCTGTAATCATGGCTGACAGAGTAGGTGATAAATCCTGCTCTGACAAATGGAGCAATATGCTTCTTAACGGCAAAAAATCTCTTGAGGAAAAGCTCTGGAACGGTGCGTATTATAACCTCTGGAGAAATAATGACGAAATCGATGAATCACTGATGACTGACCAGCTTGACGGTGAATGGTTTCTGCGCATGTTGGGAATTTCCGGCAATCTTTCTGATGAAAGAGTCCGTTCGGTAGTTGAATTTATTTTCCGTAATAATTTTGATAATGAGCAGGGACTGCTGAATGCTACCGTACCCGAAAACAAAAAAACATGTATAGATACATACAACAACTGTCAGACAATTGCTGTGTGGACAGGCATCGGCTATGCGTTCTCTGCCCTTGCACTGTCTGTCGGAAACCACGAAATTGCCGATACTGTCGTAAATTCAATTCACAGCAATCAGTTCAGGTTCGGCCACTTCTGGGACCATTGGGAGTGCGGACATCACTATACAAGACCGATGTCGAGCTGGAGCACACTGCTCGCCGTGTCGGGACTGAAAATCGATTATGAGAACAAAAAACTGAGTTTGCATCCGATCAATAAAAACATGACCTTCCCCCTGATCATACCTGATGTGCTTGCAAAAGTAACATTCACCGACGGCAAATGCAGCATCGAATGCTTAAAGGGTGATCTGAACGATTGGGAAGTAATTGCAGTATAATCTCAATATGACAAAAGAGCTGACTGAAAAAAAATCAGTTAGCTCTTTCCTTTTGCATGATGAAATTCTGTTACTGAATCCTTACCAAAAACCCGACCGATTTTCGGACAATGCGGACGCAGATATCGTTTTTACGGTGCATCGTACAATTGCCTATGCGAGGGGTAAAGAAAACCCCGGGAAGCCTTTTGTATCGGGCTTTCCGGGGATTGTGGTCTTATCTTTACTTTTTGTATATTGTCATTTTACTACCATTTGAAGACTGCTCAATCTTTTTAATCGATAATTTGTCGTCAATCATGCCTAAACTAATATGATACCCCATACCTTTATACCAATAGTTCAGAGTAGCACTACCAATTCGATTATCTTTAAAATAGCCAATACTGCCGAAACATTCAAACTCCGGACTCGCTTCATAATGATCTTTTGTTGTGATATATAGCTGAAGCGGAAATTTTGATTGTTTCCCACTTGCAGTTAACGGATTGTATTCAAAGTATGTATACAGTTTTTGGGAGAAATTCGTATTAAAGACAATTTGAGCAGTTGGAATTATTAAGGATTCTCGGATTTTAAACTGTGCTTTTGCCAAACTTAAAAGTGCATTTATTTGTTCAATATCTTCAAAAATCTTCTGCTTGTCGCAATCAGCAACAAGTAATAAGTTTCTGCCGTTTATTAAGTGTGTTTTGTTTATGGTAAAACTATTTCTCATTGCATTTTGTTCAACAGAAATAGCATTATCATCTGCAAACTTCTCGTGAGCCTTTTTTGCACTTGTTGCTTCAGGTGAATGAGTTTCAATGACATCATAATGTGCCTTTATCGCTTGCTCACCTTTGGCAGTCGGCCTATCGTCAAGCAAAAAACCGTTGTCAATAAGATATTGCTTTTCTTTTTCAAATTCAATACCGTATTTGTACTCAAAATAAGATGGAACTCTTTTTCGACGACCTTTACCCATCCAATACAACAAATAAATATGTCCGGGCAACAAACCGTCTTTAAATGGTGTCATCATTTTAACAGGTATGATTGCTTGTTTCGGAAAAACTTCAGCCTGCTCAAGCCAATTTGTATTCATTTCACGATCCAATGATATAAACGGCTTAATCGGATAGGAACTATAATATTTTTTATAGATTTTGCATCTGTAATTATCACTTGCCGGCATTTTTTGCATTGCATCAATTTGAGCCGGATCAATAGATTTTCTATCTATATCTATAGGTTTTACTTCCTGTGATTTTGGTTTCTGAGATTTTGTTTCCTGCGGTTTGTTTTCCTCCGAGACGACAAACAATTTTTTCATTTTATCAAACAAGCCCATAATATCCCCATTCTTTTCATTTGAAATATCATGCAGAAAATACATTATAAGAATATTATATTGTCCATGTTTGCCAAAAGCAACATATTTTTTTTTTTTGATAAACAGAAAACCGAAATCTATAAAAATCCCGCATCCATCACACAAAAAAACGCATTCAAAATGAGTAGTACGCTTGTAGTACGAAAGTCCAAAAGAAAACCCCGGGAAGCCTTTGGTATCGGGCTTCTCGGGGGTTGTGGTCTTTATTCCCACTCAATGGTGCCGGTGGGCTTGGGGGTGAGGTCGAAGAGGACGCGGTTGATGCCTTCGACTTCGGAGGTGATGCGGTTGGTGATCTTGTGCAGGACGGGATAGGGCACTTCTTCGATGGTGGCGGTCATGGCGTCGGTGGTGTAGACGGCACGGATGATTGCCGGCCAGCCTTCATAGCGGCTTTCGTTCTTGACGCCGACGCTCTTGATGTCGGGGATGGCGATGAAGTACTGCCAGACCTTACCGGCAAGGCCGGCGTTGTCGAATTCTTCACGCAGGATTGCATCTGCTTCACGCAGTGCGTGCAGGCGGTCGCGGGTGATGGCACCGAGGCAGCGGACACCGAGACCGGGGCCGGGGAACGGCTGACGGTAAACCATAGCATGCGGCAGGCCGAGTGCCTCACCGACGACACGGACTTCGTCCTTGAACAACAGCTTGATAGGCTCGACGAGCTCCATAGCCATTTCTTCGGGCAGACCGCCGACGTTGTGGTGGGACTTGACTGCCTTTTTGCCTTCAGCCTGTTTGATGCTTTCGAGGATATCGGGATAAATGGTGCCCTGTGCAAGGAAGCTGATGCCGTCGAGTTTGGCGGCTTCTTCGTCGAAAACCTTGATGAATTCGGCACCGATGATCTTTCTCTTCTTTTCGGGATCGGCGACACCTGCAAGCAGGTCGAGGAAACGGTCGGTGGCATCGATGTAAACAAGGTTTGCATCCAGACCGTTCTTGAAAACTTCGATTACGTTTTCACTTTCGCCTTTGCGCATCAGACCGTGGTTGACGTGCACGCAGACGAGCTGTTTGCCGATGGCTTTGATGAGCAGAGCGGCGACAACGGAGCTGTCGACACCGCCGGAGAGTGCAAGAAGCACTTTTTTGTCACCAACCTGTGCACGGACTGCTGCGACCTGTTCGTCGATGAACTGTGCGGCAAGTTCGGGGGTGGTGATGCGGGCCATGGTTTCGGGACGGAGATTGTTGCTCATGATAATTCCTCCTGTATAATGAAAATTTTTAAACGGGTGAAAACGCGTTAAAAAAAACGCACGTGCCGACAGACACAGGCGGCAAAAACGCCCCTTGCCGCCGACACGGATAGACATATTTCTTTTGAATAGACGTATTATACACCCAAAAAAAACAGAGTGCAAGAAAAAAATAGAGGAAAGTGAGGATTTTTTTGAGAATGGTGCAACCGAAAGGGCACAAAGAATTCATTATATAAAAAAATAAAATAAAAATTTCAAAAGTTATGCTGTGTAGCGGGGATAATTCACGGTTTATAGCACAAAAAAGGACTGCACGGGGCAGTCCTTTTGGTTTGGTGCGGATGATATTTTTTATCCGTCCGTGATTTATTTTTTGAGAATCCGCAATGCACCGGTGGGGCAGGCATGGGCAC
The DNA here is from genome assembly GCA_045605525.1 of Acutalibacteraceae bacterium. Taxonomy (GTDB): domain Bacteria; phylum Bacillota; class Clostridia; order Oscillospirales; family Acutalibacteraceae; genus RUG806. Next base: position 16,309 of record JAZUQC010000006.1, on the reverse strand, counting down.
ACAGCAGGCAGTCAGTGCACTGTGCAATGATTGTTTCATCCCTGCATTCGGGGCGGATGACGGTGGTGAAACCTCTGCCGACAAGGCCGAGCAGCTCTTTTCCCGTTGCCGCACAGGCACGCACGCAATTGTTGCACAGAATGCACTTGTTCTGATTTCTTTCAATCACAACAAGTCGTTCTTCGGTGAAGCAGGGGTGGTATTCGCCGTCCAATTTTTTGCAATCAATATCGAATTTGTCGGCATAGTGAATGAGTTGGCAATGACCGTAATCGTGGCAGCCGCATTCCAGACAGCGTTTTGCCTCTGCCATCGCCTGTTCGGGGGTAAAGCCGAGGTTAACCTCTTTGAAATCGTGCTTTCTTTCGTCGGCACAGCGGTGGGGCATAACGGCACGGCTTATTTTTTTACGGTCGGAGAAATCAAGTGAAGACTCCTTGCGTGCGGACAGCACCGGTTCTTTACAATTCCATTCATACCCACACAGGTAAGCATCAATCGCTTTGGCGGCTCTGCCGGCTTCTGCAATCGCCTGAATGGCAATGGATGCCCCCTTGTTGGTGGCATCGCCCACGGCAAACACACCGTCAAGGTCGGTCAATCCCGTTTTGTCATCGGCGGCAATGGTGCCGCGGTTTGTAAGGGGCAGGTCTTCAAAGCCTGCGGGGTCATTCTTCTGCCCGACGGCAATGATGACGGAATCAAGGTCGAGGGTAACAAACTCACCCTCCACGGGTACGGGGGCACGTCTTCCCTTTTCATCGGGCTCACCCAACTGCATGACCTGCAGTTTCACACCCGTCACCTTGCCGTTTTCACCGAGAATTTCGGCGGGGTTGGTAAGATATCGGAACACAACACCCTCTTCTTCGGCTTCTTTGATTTCAATATCTTCGGCAGGCATTTCGGCTCTTGTGCGGCGGTAGATGATGCTCACTTCTTCGGCACCAAGGCGCACAGCGGTGCGGCAGGCATCCATGGCGGTGTTGCCGCCGCCGACAACGGCTGTCTTTTTGCCGATGGCGGGTTTTCGGCCCAATGCAACGGCACGAAGGAAGTCAATACCGCCGAAAACACCGTCAAGGTCTTCGCCTTTACAGCGAAGGGCACTGCTTTTCCATGCACCGTTGGCAATAAGGATACAATCATGCTTCGCACGCAATTGGGCAACGGTTGCATCTTTGCCGATGGTGAAATTATTGATAAGTGTAACACCTAAATTTTCAATTTCTTCGATTTCACGGTCGAGAACGGCTTTGGGCAGTCGGTATTCGGGGATTCCGTAGCGAAGCATACCGCCCATGTGGGGCATTTTGTCATACACCGTCACGGCATGACCTGCCAAAGCAAGGTAATAAGCCGCCGTAAGCCCTGCGGGGCCGCCGCCGATGATGCCGACGGTTTTGCCGCTGTTTTCTGCTTTTTCGGGAATGACTTTTGTGCCTTTTTTGTAAATTTCATCTGCGACAAAAGCCTTTAAAAATGCAATGGAGATGGGTTCTTCCACCTTTTGCCTGCGGCAGGCGGTTTCACAAGGATGCGGACAGACTCTGCCGATGGAGGCGGGAAGCGGAATTTTTTCGCGGATAGTGGACACAGCCCCCTCAAAATCCCCCTCGCCGATCTGACGGATGTATTTCTGACAATCCGTATGTGCGGGACAGTTGATTCTGCACGGTCCCAGACAGTCGGCATCGTGGTCGCTCATAATCAGTTCAAACGCGATATTACGCACCTTACGCACCTTTTCGGAGTCGGTGTGAATGACCATTCCCTCGCCGACGGTGGCAGAGCAGGCACGCAGCAGTTTGGGCATATTTTCAGCCTCGACCACGCACACACCGCATGCACCGTAGGGGGCATATTCTTTCATAAAGCAAAGAGTGGGGATGTCGATGCCGTTTTGTGCGGCAACCGAGAGGATCGTCTGCCCTTTTTCGGCAATACAAGGCTTGCCGTCAATGCTGAGATTCACTTTTTCAGCCATTGTATTCGCCTCCGTTCTTTGTGACTGCTTTCACGGGGCAGACCGTGAAGCAGACCCCGCATTTGATACATTTTTCGGGGTCAATGGTGTGCGGTTGCTTGCGTTCACCCGTGATGGCATGAACGGGACATTTCTTGGCACAAAGACCGCAACCGATACATTTATCTTTGTTAACGGCAAACGAACGCAGGGCAACACATTCGTCTGCGGGACATTTCTTTTCTTTGATGTGGGCAACATATTCGTCACGGAAATAGCGGATGGTGGTGAGAACAGGGTTGGGAGCCGTTTGTCCCAGACCGCACAAGGCACCGCCGCGGATTCCTTCGCAAAGATCTTCGAGCAGTTCAATGTCACCCTCTTGTCCTTCTCCGTTGGTGATGCGGGTAAGGATTTCGAACATTCTGCGTGTGCCGATGCGGCAATGCACACATTTTCCGCAGGATTCCTTGGTGGTAAAATCAAGAAAAAACCGTGCCATGTTGACCATGCAGGTATTCTCATCCATAACGACCATACCGCCCGAACCCATGATTGCACCCGTTGCAGAGAGGGCTTTATAGTCAATGACCGTGTCGAGCAACTCTTCGGGGATGCAACCGCCGGACGGGCCGCCGAGCTGAACGGCTTTGAATTTTTTATTGTCACGGATGCCGCCGCCGATGTCGTAAATGACCTCGCGCAAGGTCAATCCCATGGGGATTTCCACAAGACCGCCGCGTTTTATTTTACCTGTCAGTGCAAAAACTTTCGTTCCCTTGCTGTGTTCGGTACCCATGGCGGCAAAAGCCGCACCGCCGTGATTGATGATCCATGCCACATTGGCAAAGGTTTCAACGTTGTTGATGTTGGACGGCTTGTCTTCATAGCCTTTTTGTGCGGGGAAGGGCGGTTTCAGACGGGGCATACCCCGTTTGCCTTCGAGCGATTCGATGAGGGCGGTTTCTTCACCGCAGACAAATGCACCCGCACCCGCTTTGATACGTACATGACAACTGAAAGAAGAACCGAGAATGTTTTCGCCGAGAAAACCTTTTTCTTCGGCATCCCTGATGGCTTTCTGCAGACGGATGATGGCAAGCGGATATTCTGCACGCACATACACGAAGGCTTCCTTTGCACCGATGGCATAAGCGGCAATGAGCATACCCTCCAGAAGTGCGTGGGGGTCGCTTTCGATGACGGCTCTGTCCATGAAAGCACCGGGGTCACCCTCGTCGGCATTGCAGATGAGGTATTTTTCGTCCCCTGCACTCTGACGAGCGGCATTCCATTTGAACCAGGTCGGAAAACCTGCACCGCCTCTGCCTGCAAGACCGGATATTTTGATTTCTTCAATGACTTCTTCGGCTGTCTTGGCAAGGACTTTTTTGAGTGCCTTGTAGCCGTCGAAAGCAATATAGGCATCAATATTTTCAGGGTCGATCAGTCCGCAGTTGCGAAGAGCAATACGGGTCTGTTTTGCAAGAAAAGAGTTGTCTTCTTCGCTGACGGTCAGGCGGTCGAGCAAAGAAAGATCTTCCGTTTTCACGGCTTGGGCAATGGCTTCGCAATCCGATTCGCTCACACGCACAAGGCGGCGAAGCAAAATGCCGTGTTCATAAATATCCACAATGGGTTCCAAAAAGCACATACCGATACAGCCCGCAATACCGAGTTCGCAAGCGGTGTCGGCAAGAAGATTTTTGAGTGCGGATTCAATTTTCAGAGCACCTGCGGCAATACCGCAACTGCCCTTTCCGATCACAAGCTTCACTGTTTTTCCCCCTTTCGGATTTCACGCAGAATTTCCACCGCTTTGGCGGGGGTGAGCGAGCCGTAGGTGTCGTCGTTGATCATCATGGCGGGGGAAAGACTGCAACAACCTAAGCATGCCACCGTTTTCAGCGAAAACAAACCGTCTTCGGTGGTGCCGCCGTCAGAGATACCGAGTTCTTCGCAGATGGCTTTTTCAATGCCATCTGCCCCGTTGACGTGGCAGGCTGTGCCCTTGCAAAGCATGATGAGATACTTGCCCACGGGTTGCAGGCGAAATTGCGTGTAGAATGTGGCAACACCGAGCACACGAGCGGGGGAATTGCCCGTTTCTTCGGCAATTTTATACAGTTCATCCATCGGCAGGTAGCCGAGCAGCTCCTGCTTTTCCTGTAAAACAGTAATTAAAGATTTTTTTTCAGACATAAAATCCTCTTTCAAAACAATTTTTCACGAAATCAACGCTTTGTAAATATCGCCTTTTTTGGTGCCCGTCAGGCGGGCTGCCTGCTTTGCCGCTTCACTGGCGGACAAGCCCTGTGCGACAAGGCTTTTTGCAAGTTCGACGGGGTCTTCGGATTGTTCTTCGTCGATTTCTTTTACGGTTCTGGCTTCGATGATGAGCACATACTCCCCTTTCGGCTTGACCGTTTCGTATTTTTCGGCGGCTTCTTTGAGGGTGGTGCGTTCCACGGTTTCGTGGATTTTTGTAATTTCTTTCACAAGTGCAATTCTGCGATCGCCAAAGGCCTCGTACATATCTTTCAGGGTGGCGGGCAGCTTGTGCGGGGCCTCGTAAAACACCATGGTACGTGTTTCCGTAACCAGACTTGCAAGGTGCTCGCGTCGGCTCTTTTTGGCAACGGACAAAAAGCCCTCAAAGGTGAATCTTGCCGTGTGCAATCCCGACAGTGCAAGGGCAGTGACCACCGCACTCGGACCGGGTACACTTGCCACAGCCACACCGTTTTCGTGACAGGAGTTGACAAGATCTTCACCCGGGTCGGAGATGGCGGGCATGCCCGCATCCGTCACCAGTGCACAGGTCTGCCCCGCAAGAAGCCGTTGCAGAATCTGTGCACCAGCCTCTTTACGGTTGTGCTCATGGTAAGGCACGAGTTCATTTTTAAAATCAAAATGTGTCAGCAGCTTGCGGGTCACTCTTGTGTCCTCGGCAGCGATGAAATCACTATTTTTCATCGTTTCAAGTGCACGGGGGGACAAATCCGAGAGATTTCCGATGGGGGTACCGACAATATATAAAGTTCCTGCCATGGTTAATCCTCACTGATTGCATGATGTTTGTAGAACCAGATTTCACCGCTTCGTTTCGGCAGGTGGAAATTGAGTCCTTTTTCGAGCTGTGACGATGTCAGAAGGATCGTTTCCCCCGAAACAGCATTGACAAAACGGTATTTACGCAACGCATGCACAACGGGACGCACGGTGAAACGCACATCCTCTGCCTGCGTGTTGCGGATGATCTGCACAAATCCCTCGCTTAAGTTTTCGTCATCAAACTGGTGTGCATACCATGCGGTCGGGTCATTGTTGCATTCGGTCAGCGGATAGTAGTCTCCCGACAGCTCCAATTGAGCGACTTTTCTCCAGATCGGAATCATCTTACGGGTCAGTTCAAATTTTTCTTCATCGTCATTGTATTCGAGCATGGTCGTCATGGCAGGTGCCATGGCGGATTGATAAGCAAATTCATCCATGGGACGGTTTCCTTCGGGCTCATAACCGCCTTCGGCATTGTCGCCGCTCATGGCATGGGAGCGAAAATACGGAATCCATTCAAACATCTGGCGGTACTGCTTCTGCTTGAGAACATGATTACGAAGCCCCACGTCCGTGTACTGCAAAGGGACACTTCGACGCATAACATCCAGATCATTTCTCGTTCCGCCCGAAGCACACGAGTCAATGAGCAAGCCCGGATTTCGCTCTGAAAGCGAATCCCACAACTGCAGCATACCCTGTGTGTGCAGGTTTTCGAGCATACCCTTTCTGCCGGGCTCGTCATGCTGTTTCCAATACGGCAGGGGGGCAAAGTTGAAATCCTGACGGTAAATGTTGACACCGTAATTTTTGATAAGGCCGTCCAGCAGATCGGTCATGTAGGCAAGACAATCAGGGTCGGCATAGTTGACAAGATAATTTTCGTGGTCGTTGCCGTCCTTGTCGGTCAGGTTGAGAAGCCATTCGGGATGCTCCTTGAACAGCTTCGTGTTTTTGCGGCAACGTTCGGGCTCAAACCACAAAAGAAGCTCCATGTTGTGTTCGCGGCAGAGTTTGCCGACGGGGGCAAGCCCTGCGGGAAGCCTTTGTGCATCTGCCTGCCAGGTGCCCGTGGTCGGCCAGTCGCCGTCACAGGGATACCAGCCTGCGTCAATCCACCATGCATCAAGTTCAATTCCCCGACGGGCATATTCATTGATGGCTCGCAATTGATTTTCTTCGGTGATACCCGTGAATTCGGGCATGTCATTGATGCCGAAGGTGTGTGCAAAAAGTTTGGGACGGATGGGATTGCCGTCCTTTTCACGTGGGAGGATATGACACATATACCACCGCCGCCAGATGTTGCAACCTCTGTTTTCATCGCCCTCAAAGCAGAGCATGGTAAGACGCGGAGTGCGGATGCTCTCACCCGGATACAGAAATGCATCGAATTCCTGTTGACAGACGCGAAACACCACACCGTCTTCATCGGGTGCGAACACACATTCCCACTGTGCGGGCCAGCCGATGGCAAGGTTGATGCCGTAGGTGTCAAAATCGAGTGTCATATACGGAAACGCACCGAAACAGCTTCTGCCGCCCAGCGGAGCAAGGCTGATTTTTTCATTGACGAGATCGGTGCTCCATGAATAGCCGTTCTTGGTACAATCGTCGCCGTTGCCGTGTCGCAGAGTCGGATGTGCTCCCGTCAGTTTGCCGTAAATCATAGGTTTTGCAATGGGAAGGCTGTTTTTGCGGGAACGGTTTGTGAAGGTAAAGCACCATTCGCAAACGGGGAAATCAAGATAGCGGGTGTATTCCCCGCGGATCTCCAGTCCGTTTTTGTCAATGCCCGAAACGGTTGTGCGTACAAGCTCGGATGAAATGCGTTCTTTGTGCACCACGGCTTTGAATTCTTCGGGCAGACCAAACACTTTGTTGCCGTCATAAGTGAATGCAAGCGGAAGCGAAGCGGCATCGGAAAAGGAAAGAATATTTCCCGTCAAAGCCATATCCCGTGCGGTCGGACAATTTCTGTTCAAAACAAGCACCTCCGAAAAAAGAAATTTAAATATAGGTACAATCTATTTTATTATAAATTATTTTGTTTTCATTGTCAACGAAAGAAAAAGGTAATTTGCGGTTTGTCTGCGTGCGGCAAAAATATTTTTATTGTTGTTTTTTCTGTGTTTTTTTGGTATACTGACAATATGGAAAACAGAAAGAATAAAAAAATAATACATGACTACACAACGGGCAATCTGCCCAAGCAGATGCTCCTTTTTTCGTTGCCGTTTATGCTCAGTAATTGCCTGCAGGTTCTGTACGGCATTGTGGATATGATTGTTGTGGGACACTTTGTGGGCAGTGACGGGCTTTCTGCGGTATCCACCGCTTCGCAGGTATTCAATTTTATGAACATGCTGTCCTTGGGCTTTGCCATGGGCGGCCAGGTTGTGATTTCGCAACTTGTCGGTGCAAAGAAAACGGATGAACTGAAAAAGTGCATCGGCACACTGTTTACCCTTGTCGGCATACTCGGTGTAGTATTCACGATTGCGGGGCTGTTCATCTGCCAACCCGTTCTGCGACTGCTCAAAACCCCTGCCGAAGCGTTCGATTTGGCAAGCGATTACCTTTATATCTGCACGGCAGGGCTGTTGTTCTCGTTCGGCTATAATCTCATTTCGTCGATTCTGCGCGGTGAGGGCGAAAGTGTGCAACCCTGCATTTATATTGCCGTGGCGGCGGTGACCAACCTCATCTTTGACCTGCTGTTTGTGGGTGTTTTCCGATGGGGAACAGCCGGTGCGGCGGCAGCAACGGTGCTCGGACAGGCGGTCAGTTTTGTCTGGTCGATCATCTATCTGTTGCACCACAAGGATGCGTTCGGCTTCGATTTCAAAAAGGCTTCGTTTTATCCTGACAAGGCACAGGCGAAAAACATTATTTCTTTAGGCATTCCCTTCGCATTACGCAGTGCGGCGGTGCATATTTCGATGCTGTTTGTGACGGCTCTGGTCAACAACGTCGGGCTTGCCGCATCTGCCGTATTCGGTGTGGGGCTAAAAGTGGACGACGTTGTGCGTAAAATTTCCATGGGCTTCAATTATGCATCCTCGTCCATGGTCGGACAGAACATTGCTGCAGGAGATATCAAGCGTACCCGCAGGGTAGTCTACTGGAGTTGGATCTACAGTGCGGCAGTGTATCTGATTTTCTTCATTGTGTATATCACAAACATTGAACTGCTTTTCCGTCTGTTTACGGATGATGCACAAGTGCTCGCCCTTGCTCCCGTGTTTGTAAAAGCCATTGTGTGGAGTTTTCCAGCCATGGCGATCATGCGTGGCACAAACGGATTTATTTCAGGCATCGGCAATTCGGGATTGGGACTTGCATTCTCGCTGTTGGACGGTCTGATTCTGCGCATCGGCCTGAGTTGGTTGCTCGGTACGGTCTGCGGTATGGGTCTGTACGGCTATTTCCTCGGCTACGGGCTTGCCACCTACGGAACAAGCATACCGGGTATGATCTACTTCCTTGCGGGAAGATGGAAAAAACGTAAATTGAAAATATGAGAAAGAAAAAGTGAAATGAAAAAGATTCCCCGTTTTGCAGAAGCCGCGTGGGTGTGCGGCATTGTGTTTTGTGCACTCGGCGTTGCACTGACGATCAAAGCCGATTTCGGCGTGTCCATGATCGCCGCACCGCCTTACATTATTTATATGAAGATCGTTGAATATTTTCCGTCCTTCACCCTTGGAACTGCGGAATACTGTTTCCAGGGGGCTCTGCTGCTGATTATGATGGCTGTGGTGCACAGGGTTCGGCTTAAATATTTTCTGTGCTTTGCCACGGCGGTCATTTACGGCAAGGTGCTTGACCTGATGCTGTGGCTGTTGGGCGGCGGGGATCCGTTTGAGAGCATGCCTGCAAGAATTGCCGCATTCGTTGCAGGCGGTGTCATTACCGCACTTGCGATTGCGTTTTTCTTCCGTACCTATCTGCCGTTGCAGATCTATGAACTGTTTGTCACCGAAAGTGCTGCCGTATTCAAAAAACCGAATGAAAAAGTAAAATACATATTTGACGGTGCCTGCCTTGTGATTTCCGTGACATTGACACTGGTGCTGTTCAGAGGCATTGAGGGCATCGGGATCGGAACCATCGTGCTGACACTTGCAAATGCACCGATCATTGCCCTGTGCGGAAAACTGCTTGATAAATGCATTGAATTTTCCCCGCTGTCGCCGAAATTGCAGAAGAAGTACAAATAAAAAATTCTTTTCTCTTGACAATTGAATTTATTTATATTACAATGCGTGAGGTTTGGCATTTTGCCTGAAACCCCACGCATTTATTTGTGCGAAATCACCAAAGAAAAAAAGAGGTTTTTTGCCATGGCACACGCTCATTCCGCGACACAGCCGAAAATTCCCGCAAAAAGCATTTCCGCACAATCCGATATAAAAATCGTTCCAAAAAAAAGCCGTCTGCACGTGCTGCTACCGCTGAAAAAAGTACCCGCTTTGCTCAAAAAGAATGCCGTTACGGTGGTTGCATTCTTTGCCGCCGTTGTAACAGGCATTATTATCCCGCCCGATGCACAGTATCTCGGCTATTTTGATGTCAAGACCCTGACCTGTCTGTTTTGCGTGCTTGCCGTTGTGTGTGCACTCAAGAACATCCGCTTTTTCTATATTCTTGCACAGCGTATTGTACAGTGCTTCAAAAATGCACGCATGAGTGTGCTTGCACTCGTTTACATCACCTTTATCGGCAGTATGCTGATTGCCAATGACATGGCATTGCTCACCTTTTTGCCGCTCGGTTACTTCGTTCTGCACACCACGCAGAAAGAAAAATACATGGCTTTCTGCTTTATCATGCAGAACATTGCCGCAAACTTAGGCGGTATGCTGACGCCGTTCGGCAACCCGCAAAACCTGTATCTGTATACAAAATTCAACATCCCCACGGCTGAGTTCATGGGCATTATGGTACTGCCCTTTGCGGTTTCGATTGCACTGATCACCGTGCTGTGTCTTGTGTTTGTCAAGCCCGAACCCCTGCAACTGACCGACAGCGGCGACACCTTGCCAAAAGGCAGAACAGCCTTGTATCTTGCCCTGTTTGCGTTGAGCATTGCCATTGTGTTCAGAGGGATTCCGTATTGGGTCGGTCTGCTCATCATTCCCGCCGTGTTGCTGTTTGCAGACCGCGATGCACTCAAAAAAGTGGACTATCCGCTGCTTCTGACCTTTGTGTTTTTCTTCATTTTTGCAGGCAACATGGCAAGAATCGACCTTGTGCGTAACATTTTTTCGGCACTGCTTGAAAAAAGCACCCTGCTGTTCAGTGTGTTGTCGTGTCAGGTCATCAGCAATGTGCCGAGTGCGATTCTTTTGTCACAGTTCACGGAAAACTATGCTGACCTTCTTGTCGGTGTCAACATCGGCGGCGTGGGCACGCTGATCGCATCCCTTGCAAGTCTGATCACATTCCGCGAATACACCAAACACAACCCCGGCAAAACAGCAAAATATATCGGCCTGTTTTCCGTCTTTAACTTCGGTTTTCTCGCCGTGCTCGCCGGTGTGATGACCGCATACAATCATTTTATATAAACAGAAAAAAGGCAACCGTAAAATTTTTCGTTTTGCGGTTGTTTTTTTTGTTGCGATAAATCGTAATTTGCCTTTTTTGTTGCATTTTTTTTCCTTTTATGTTATTCTTTATAATGGATATTTTTGAGCAGGAGGAAAGTTATGAAAGACCCGAGAGAAATTTTAACCCAAATGACCCTGGAAGAAAAAGCTGCCTTGCTGGACGGTGCCGATTTCTGGCACATGCAGGGTATGGAACAATATGATATCCCGTCCGTCACCGTTTGCGACGGCCCGCACGGACTTCGCAAAAAGGACTACAGCAAAAAAGGCATCAGCCTTTCCACAAGCGTGCCTGCTATCAGTTATCCCACCGCCGTTACCACGGCTTGCTCATGGGATCCCGAACTGCTGTTTGAAATGGGCACGGCACTGGGCAAAAAGTGCCTGAAAGAAGAAGTCGGCGTTCTGCTCGGCCCAGGCATCAACATGAAACGTTCTCCCCTTTGCGGCAGAAACTTTGAATATTTCTCCGAAGATCCCGTTCTTGCGGGTGAAGTCGCCGCAGGTTTCATCAACGGTGTGCAGAGCATGGGCGTAGGCACCTCGCTCAAACATTTCTGTGCCAACAGCCAGGAAACCCGCCGCATGACCTGTGATTCGGTTGTGGATGAACGTGCATTGCGTGAAATTTACCTGACCGCTTTTGAAATTGCCGTCAAAAAGGCAAAGCCCTGGACGGTGATGAATTCTTACAACAAAATCAACGGCGAACACGGATCGGAAAACAAACATACACAGATTGAAATTCTGCGTGACACATGGGGATTTGACGGTGTTGTTGTCAGTGACTGGGGTGCCGTCAATGACCGTGTCAAGGGCCTTGCAAACGGCAATGACCTCGAAATGCCCTCGTCCTCGGGTGCGGGTGCGGCTAAAATCGTCGCCGCCGTCAAAGACGGAACACTCGACGAAAAAGTGGTCAACGAACGTGCCCTCAACGTGCTCAGACTCATCAAGAAATGTGCCGACGGTGCACAAAAAGACTATGCTTACAACGATCTTGACGATCAAAGCTTTGCAAAAAAGGTTGCCGCACAAAGCATGGTGCTTCTTAAAAACAACGGCATTCTGCCGCTTGACAGATCCAAAAAGATTGCCGTTATCGGTGAACTTGCAAGAACACCCCGTTATCAGGGTGCAGGCAGCTCGCACATCGTTCCCACGCAGCTCGACAATGCACTGGATGAATTCAAAAAGGCAGGCATTGCCGTTGACTTCGCACAGGGCTATGAGCTGAAAGCCAAGAAGGCAAAGAAAAATGCCGCCCATCTGCAAGCGGCGATTGATGCGGCAAAGAAGAATGATATTGCCGTTGTGTTCATCGGCCTTACCGATGATTATGAAGCCGAAGGCTACGACAGACAGCACATGAATCTGCCCGAAGCACACGACAATCTTGTTAAAGAGATTCTCAAGGTCAATCCCAATACCGTTGTTGTCCTTTCGGGCGGTTCCCCCGTTGAAATGCCGTGGAACGATTCCGTTTGTGCCGTACTCAACGCATACTTAGGCGGTCAGGCAGGTGCAGGTGCCATCGTAGACATCCTCACGGGTGCGGTCAATCCCAGCGGCAAACTTGCCGAAACCTACCCCATGACCTATGCAGACACGCCTGCAATCAACAACTACCCCGGCAATCCCGCCAGCGTGGAATACAGAGAAAGCATTTACATCGGCTACCGTTATTACGAAAAGGCAAACAAGAGAGTGCGTTATCCCTTCGGACACGGTCTGTCCTACACCACATTTGAATATTCCGACCTGATGCTCGACAAGAGCACCATGGATGAAAACGATACCCTCACCGTCACATTCACCGTCAAGAACACGGGCAATGTTGCGGGTGCCGAAATCGCACAGTTGTATGTGGCTGACAAGGAAAGCACCATCTACCGCCCCGTCAAGGAACTCAAGGCTTTCAAGAAAGTATGGCTTGAAGCAGGTGAAGAAAAGACGATCACCCTCACCCTTGAAAAGAGAGCGTTTGCATTCTTCAACGTGCTTGTGAATGACTGGTGTGTGGAAAGCGGTGCATTCGATATTCTTGTGGGTGCTTCGAGTGCAGACATCAGACTTGTCGGTACCGTCAATGTGAATGCAAATGACATTGCCGCACCCGATTACAGAATGCTTGCACCCTGCTATTACACAGGCGATGTGCAGGATGTGCCCGCACAGCAGTTCGTTGCCGTGCTCGGCAGAGAACTGCCCCCGACGGTCAAGGATAAGAGTCTTCCGCTCGGACTCAACGACACATTTGAGAGTTCCAACCATACCAAAAACGGCAGACGTCTGTTTGCACTGCTGACAGCACTCATCCCCGCAGGAATGGCAAGAGCCATTGCCGTGCAAACCCCGTTCCGCGATTTCATTTCCATGTCGGGCGGTGTGTTCAGCGAAAACATGGCAGAAGGTCTTCTTCGTATTCTCAGCGGTGAAAAAGGCGGCATTCGCATGATTCTCAAAGGCATCCCCGCAGCAATCAAAGGCATCGGCCCGCTGCTGTCGAATATTTAAATACAAATAAAAAAAACGAGGTCCACAGATCAATGCGGACCTCATTTTTTTTAGTTCTTCACGGAAATTAGTTGACGGCTTGCTGTTGGCGGGCCTTGTTCTTTTTGATCATGCTCTTGGTAAGCAGACTCGAAATAATAACAAACACAACAATGGCCACCACGGGAATGGCGGTCAACCACGGTTTTTCGCCGAGGGCTTTCAGTGCCGTACCGAAACCTGTATAGACAGCAACCAGCGGCAGCATGCCGAGGTTTGCTCCGATGAAGAAATTTTTGAAAGAGGTGTTCATGGCACCGAACAGAAGACTCGACAGGTCGCCGGGCAGAAGACCTGCCAGTTTGACCGCAAACACGGTCTGCATTTCGTTTGCACCTGCAAAGTCATCAATTTTTTTTATGGCTTTGAACTTGCCTTTGAGGGTGTCAACCATGCCCGCTCCCGTGAATTTGCCGAGAAAATAAGGAATGGCAAGGCTGAGTGCAACACTGACAAGATTGACAAGAAATGCCGAAAAGTAGTTTGGCATCATATAAGCACAGATGGAAAACACTACGGCAGGCGGAAACACAAGTGCAAAGGATTTGACAACGGAAAAAACGATCACAACCAGTGCAATGGTTGCTGTACCGCCTGTGATCATTTTGCTCAGTTCGGGAATATTGCTGACTTTGATGTTGTATTTCTGAATGAGGATGATGCAAAGCACCACCATGGCAAGCATCAGCACCCCTGCGGCAATCTGCAGGACTTTAACGAGCTTGCCGTAATTTTTCTTTTCAGCCATAACGAATTCTCCAAAAACCATTTTCTTTATTTTACTGCATCTTGTTATTGAAGTCAATGTAAATAAATACATTCTGCAATCAAAAAGCCGCCCTTGGAGAGGACGGCTCTTGTTATGTCTGCTTATTTTTTCTTAGCAGCCTTGGGAGCGGCGGGTGCTTTCTTGTCAAATATGACCTTGACAACAAACAGCGTTGCGATCATCAGCACGATGGCAATGGGAAGCGTGATGTACCACTTCGGAATGAAGCCTGCAATAATGTAGGAAACAGCGGATACACCTGCTACGGTAAGTGCATAAGGCAACTGTGTGGAAACGTGGTTGACGTGGTCGCACTGTGCACCTGCGGAAGCCATAATGGTGGTGTCGGAAATGGGGGAGCAGTGGTCACCGCAAACGGCACCTGCCATACAAGCAGAAATCGAAACGATGGTGAGCGGATTGTTTGCACCGAATACGGACAGAACGATCGGAATAAGGATACCGAAAGTACCCCAGGATGTACCGGTTGCAAAGGACAGACCGACAGCAATGATGAAGATGATGGCGGGAAGCAATGCCTGCAGACCTGCGGCAGAGCCTTCGATAAGATTGGAAACAAAGATCTTTGCACCCAGAGAGTCGGTCATGGCTTTCAGAGTCCATGCACAGCCGAGAATCAGGATCGCGGGAGTCATGCTCTTGAGACCTTCAGGCAGACAAGACATAAGGTCTTTGAAGCCGACAACACGTCTGATAAGCATGTAAACAACTGTAAAGAGAATAGCAATGCCCGAGCCGTAAACAAGACCGACGGAAGCATCGGAGTTGGAGAAAGCGTCGATGAAATCGTGGCTGCCTTCTGCACCGAAGAAGCCGCCCGAATAGATCATGCCGATTATGCAGCAGATAACGAGCACAATAACGGGGAGAATGAGGTCAATGACCTTGCCCTTGGGGTTGGCTTTCATATCTTCGATTGCTTCAACCTGACCGGAAGTGAACAGGTCGCCGTTCTTTGCATTGTCTTCGTGAATCTTCATCTTGCCGAAGTCAAGACCGGTGATGGCAAGGAAGATCATCATAACGATGGTAAGAAGTGCGTAGAAGTTGTAGGGGATCGCACTGATGAACAGCTTGATACCGCTTTCTGCACCTGCGGCATTTGCGAAACCTGCAACAGCGGCAGCCCAGGAAGAGATGGGAGCAATGATGCAGACGGGAGCGGCAGTTGCATCAATAAGGTAGGAAAGCTTTGCACGGGAAACCTTGTGTGCATCAGCAACGGGACGCATGACCGAACCGACGGTCAGGCAGTTGAAATAGTCGTCAATGAAAATCAGCACGCCGAGAGCGATGGTTGCAAGCTGTGCACCGACGCGGGACTTGATGTGCTTGATGGCCCATCTGCCGAATGCAGCCGAGCCGCCTGCCTTGTTCATCATGGCAACGAGTGCGCCGAGAAGAACGAGGAAGATGATGATACCCATGTTGTAGCTGTCTGCGAAGGATGCTACAAAGCCGTCGCTGAGAATATGAACGACTGTGGTTTCAAAATTGCCGCCTGCATACAGCACACCGCCAAGGATGATACCGAGAATCAGGGAAGAATAAACTTCCTTGGTGATCAGAGCGAGCACAATTGCAAAAACAGCGGGAAGCAGAGACCAGAAGGTTGCAAACATCGGAATTACTTCGCGAACCTTTGCAAGGGCAGCAGCAATTTTTGCTTCAAAGTCGGGATCTTCAAGGTTGTCGGCATAGCCGTCAATATACTCCATGGCGGAGTCAAAGTCCTCAAACAAAGCTGCATCTGCTTCGGCATCGCCTGCAACATCGGCAACAATATTGCCGTCCGTTGCGGTGTCGCCGTCGGTAGCTGCATCGTCAACGGGAGCCATCAGAAGAACATTTTCTTCGGGGGCAACATCGGAATCGGTTGCAGTCATACCTGCAAACACGGTACCAAAGGTAAAGGTGATGATACACATCATCAGGACGACGAAAAATCTGCGGGAACCTGAAATTTTTCTCATTTTCTTTTTCCTCACTTTCTTATTAAAACCGCAAAAAACTACACAGTTTTAGATCATTATAGTACGAAAGTCCCTATAAGTCAACAAAAATGTAAAAATATGCAAATATTATTTGTGTAATATGCAAAACTTGTTTTTCGCACCCGAATGTGTTATAATGCGAGATAAAAAGAGTGACAGGCGGATAAATTACGGCTTAGCGGGGAGTTGGGGTTACGCACAGACCGCCCTCCTCCACCCTTGTCGCCCCTGAAAGGGGAGATGTCTGCGTTAGCAGACAGAGGGGTTCAATCGGCTACATCAAACTTTATTGACCAAATTTGTGCAAACTTGGTTAACCCCTCTGTCACTT
>JAZUQC010000005.1:0-1858 GCA_045605525.1 Acutalibacteraceae bacterium | reverse complement strand
CAATTCTTTCAGTTTGGTGATGTCGGCTATCGGATAACGAAGCATTGCCTGATGTACTGCCAAGGCTGATGTGGCAGCTCTGCCAAGAGTCCCAATCTTTGCTCTGTCACTTTCGATTTGATTGTGCAAATTCAGTATGATTTCATTACTCTCTTTTGCCGTTTCAATGACTGCATCCAAAAAGAAATCCAGCCAGCGTTCCCAGTCTCCGTTTTCACGGATGCCATTCAGCAAATCGTAGTAGTATTGACGGTGACTCTTGAAATAGTAGCTCAAGTACAAAAGCGGCTGTTTCAACATTCCACCGTTGCACAACAGTAAAGTAATCAGCAAACGCCCGACTCTGCCGTTGCCGTCAAGGAACGGATGTATCGTTTCAAACTGAACGTGACTCAATGCTGCCTTCACGAGAAGCGGAGTGTTTTCATCGTGCAGAAACTTCTCCAGTTCTCCCATGCATCTCGCCGCTTCTTCCGGCGGTGGAGGCACAAAAAACGCATTGCCCGGACGGGTTCCTCCTATCCAGTTCTGGCTGTGACGGAATTCTCCCGGATTTTTACCGCTGCCACGCCCTTTGGCAAGCAATTCAGCGTGGATTTCCCGGAGCAAACGCAATGAAAGCGGGAATCCCTCTTCCAAACGCTTCAAGCCGTAAGTCATCGCCGCAACATAATTGCTGACTTCCTGAACATCATCAATGGGAACTCCCGGTTTTTCCTTGAGTTCTAACAGGAGCAAGTCCGACAAAGACGACTGTGTACCTTCGATTTGCGAAGACAACACCGCTTCTTTGCGAATAAACATATAAAGAAAAATGCCAACATCGGGGAGAAGATTTGCTGAACCATCAAGTTTGCCCAAGAGGAAAGCAGCTTCATCCAGCTTTTTCTGCAAATCTCCCGTAATCTCCAATGCCGGAAACGGCGGCAACGGATTGGGGATAAAGGCTTTTACCGTTTCCCCGACTGTACTGACTGTTTCATAACGTCCTTGCAGACCCCGTTTCATAATCCTCTCCAAATTAAAATAGCACATTGTTTTGTTTTAGGATAATGCAAGAACGTAAAATATACAAGCCATTTATTTCAATTTCTTCAGAAAAAATCCCTGTTTTTTTCTGCTGTTTCTACTGTATCTGCTGTTTTTTTCAAAAATTTTTGATATATCAAGAAGCATGAAGGGCGAGCCTATTATGGAACTTGAGGATGCCCTGTGTCAATTCATATCAGAAGTAAACAACGACCCGGCTGCCTCAACAAGCGTAGAGCTTTGAATCATCACTCTGGACAATAATGGCACGGTACAAATGCCTTTCATATCGGCAATGGATCTGACGCCACGAAAGCTTGGGCTAAAGGCCGCAGGCGGAACATTCACCGGCAAAGCGCTTGAGCGGGCCGTCGAAGTAATCTGCAGCCGACGCAATGAATATGCCAGAAACGGAATCTTTTCATACGCTCCCCGGGTAGTCCTGATGTCCGACGGAAAACCCGGAGACAATTGGGAAAAAGCGGCTCAAAAGATTCTGTCATTAACTGATGAAATCAGGATGCAGTGCATCGGCATCGCTATCGGCGACAATGCAGATACAAAAACAATGAGCAAGATGCTGCCGCCCATACCTGGCCCCCTGAAATTGAACCATATACGCTTCAAGGATTTCTTCCGCTGGCTGTCCGACTCCCTTTCAGCAATTTTACAAAGCTGCATCAGCGAACAGGCAACCCCCACCATAAACAAATGGAGCGATGTTCTCTAACAACATATCGCGCAAGCGGGCATTCTGTTCTGTGGTGCGGGTGCAACCCCGCACTGACCGCGCAAGCGGGCATCAAGCAGAATACATGCCTATTGCCGC
>JAZUQC010000004.1:0-53066 GCA_045605525.1 Acutalibacteraceae bacterium | reverse complement strand
CGACGAAAGGCTCCGCCTCTCGACACCGCAAACTTTTGAAAAAGTTTGATCAAAACTTTTTAATGACTGACGAAAGACATGAATTAACCCGACAAACCGTAATTTATCGCAAAAAAAAGAGACCGTTTTCACAGTCTCCTTAACTTCATTTTCTCTTTTTACCGAAAATACCGCCTTTGTTGCTTTCACCCGTTGCGGGGTTTTCGCCGCAGGCCTCGGCATACGCACGAAGCAGCTCTTTCTGCTTATCATTAAGTTTCTTCGGAACGGCAACCATCACACGCACAAGCTGATCGCCTCTGCCTCTGCCGTTGAGATTGGGAATGCCTCTGTCCTTGAGTTTAAAGACATCTCCCGGTTGTGTGCCGGCGGGAATAGAATACTTGACATTTCCGTCAAGCGTGGGAACAGTCAATTCGGCGCCGAGTGCCGCCTGTGCAAAGCTCACGGTCACTTCATACCAGACATTATAACCGTCGCGTTCAAAGAACGGATGCGGACGGACATTGACACCGACACGAAGATCCCCGGCGGGACCGCCGTTGATGCCTTTGTTGCCTTCACCTCTTATGTTGATCGCCTGTCTGTCGGAAATGCCTGCAGGAATATCCACTTCAACCTTTGCCGTCTTGCGATAACGACCTGCTCCGCGGCATTTGGAACACGGAGTGGGAATGATTGTGCCTTTTCCGTTACATTTCGGACAAGGTTTGGTAGAAGTCATATTGCCCAACATGGTGCGTTGCGTAATTGTCACCTGACCGCGACCGTTACATTCGGTACACGTCTGCGTGGTCGTGCCGGGGGCGGCACCCGAGCCGCTGCAACCGTCACAGACTTCCACACGGGCAACTTCCACCGTTTTACGGCATCCTTTGGCTGCTTCTTCAAAGGAAATTGTGATATTCGACTGCACATCACTGCCCCTTTGCGGTGCATTGGGATTGCTGCGTTGACCGCCGCCGAACCCGCCGCCGAAGAAGGACGAGAAGATATCGCCGAGGTCGAATTCCATTCCGCCGCCGCCAAAACCGCCGAACCCGCCAAAGCCGCCGCCCTGTCCCGCACCATAGTTCGGGTCAACACCGGCATGACCGAAACGGTCATAACGGGCCTTTTTGTCGGCATCGGAAAGCACCTCGTATGCTTCATTGCATTCTTTGAAAGCCGCCTCCGCCGCCGCATCACCGGGATGCAGGTCGGGGTGGTACTGCTTTGCCATTTTGCGGTATGCTTTTTTGATTTCATCCTCCGTTGCATTCTTCTGCAAACCGAGGACTTCATAATAATCTCGTTTATCTGCCATTCGTTAAACCTCCGTAACGGGGCATCACAGGATGCCCCGTTATCGAGTCAGTTATATTTATAATCAGTTGACATCTTCATAAGAAGCATCATAGTAACCGTCGTTGCCGTCATTGGGAGCACCGTAGTTGCCGCCGTTGGGATCAAAACCCTGTGCATTGGGGTCAAAGCCCTGACCTGCATTGGGATTTGCGGCATTGTAGATCTTTTCTGCAATCTTCTGGAATGCGGCAGTAAGTTCTTCCTGACGGGACTTGATGAGGTTGTAATCTTCACCCTTGAGTGCATCCTTGAGGGATTCGATGGAAGCGTTGACGGTTGCTTTGTCGTCTTCGCTGAGTTTATCACCGTTTTCACTCATGAGTTTTTCGCATTCATAGACCATCTGGTCTGCGTTATTGCGAATGTCAAGTTCTTCCTTGCGGCGTTTGTCTTCTTCTGCAAACTGTTCAGCTTCGCGGACAGCTCTTTCGATGTCTTCCTTGCTCATGTTGGTGGAAGCCGTGATGGAGATCTGCTGTTCCTTGCCTGTACCGAGATCCTTTGCGGAAACATGCACGATGCCGTTTGCGTCAATATCAAAAGTGACTTCGATCTGCGGAACACCGCGGCGGGCAGGCATGATGCCGTCCAGATTGAAACGGCCGAGGGTCTTGTTATCTCTTGCGAATTCTCTTTCACCCTGCAGAACATGCACTTCAACGGAAGACTGATTGTCGGCAGCGGTGGAGAAAATCTGGCTCTTCTTGGTGGGGATGGTGGTGTTGCGGTCGATGATTCTGGTGCAAACACCGCCGAGGGTTTCAATACCCAGGGACAGCGGAGTAACGTCAAGAAGCAGAAGCCCCTTGACATCGCCGCCGAGAACACCGCCCTGCAATGCGGCACCGATGGCTACGCATTCGTCGGGATTGATGCCCTTAAAGGGTTCCTTGCCGGTGAAAGCCTTGATTGCTTCCTGCACAGCGGGAATTCTGGAGGAACCGCCGACCATGAGAACTTTGTCGATCTGGCTGATCTTGAGGCCGGAGTCAGCGATTGCCTGACGGACAGGACCCATGGTGGCTTCCACAAGGTCTGCGGTCAGTTCGTTGAATTTTGCTCTTGTAAGGGTATCTTCAAGATGTTTCGGGCCTGTTGCATCAGCAGTGATGAACGGAAGGGAGATGGTGGAAGTGGTGACACCGGAAAGTTCGATCTTTGCCTTTTCGGCGGCTTCCTTAAGACGCTGCATGGCGGTCTTGTCCCCGCGAAGATCAATGCCGTTTTCACGCTTGAAGTTGTCGGCAAGCCAGTTGATGATTCTCTGGTCGAAGTCGTCACCGCCGAGACGGTTGTTACCTGCAGTAGCAAGAACTTCCTGCACACCGTCACCCATTTCGATGATGGAAACGTCGAAGGTGCCGCCGCCGAGGTCGTAAACCATAACGTTCTGATCGTTTTCTTTGTCAATACCGTATGCAAGGGCTGCTGCGGTGGGTTCGTTGATGATTCTCTTGACATCAAGACCTGCAATGCGGCCTGCATCCTTGGTTGCCTGGCGCTGTGCGTCGGTGAAATATGCGGGAACGGTGATAACAGCTTCCGTTACGGTGCCGCCGAGATAGCTTTCGGCATCCGCCTTGAGCTTGGAGAGGATCATTGCGGAAATTTCCTGCGGGGTGTAAGCCTTATCATCTACACGGACTTTGTAATCCGTACCCATCTGTCTTTTGATGGATGCGATGGTGCGGTCGGGGCTGGTGATTGCAACACGTTTTGCAACCTGACCGACCATTCTTTCGCCGTTTTTGCCGAAAGAAACAACGGACGGAGTGGTTCTTGCACCTTCTGCATTGGCGATAACAACGGGTTCGCCGCCTTCAATAACAGCGACACAAGAGTTGGTTGTACCAAGGTCAATACCGATAATTTTTGCCATTTTAAAATAGCCTCCTATAAAAATTTGAATTATTTTTTATTAAAAAATATGTCAGTTTGCAACTTTGACGGATGCGGGACGGATGACCCGTTCTCCGATTTTATAGCCTTTGATAAATACTTCGGCAACCGTATTTTCACCGAAATTTTCGTCTTCCACACGCATGACACCGTTGTGGAAATTGGGGTCAAATTCCTCCCCCGCTTCACCGAAACTCTCGCAGCCGAGGTTCTTCATGGTTTCAATCAACTGCGTAACAATCATCTCCACACCTTTTTTGTAGGTATCAAGATCTCCCTGTGCGGCACTTGCTCTTTCAAAATTGTCAATCACGGGAAGAAGCTTTGTCAGCACATCCGCTTTGGAATCGGTGTACAATGCATCTTTTTCTTTCTGTGAGCGACGACGGAAGTTTTCATATTCGGCGGCGGTACGAAGAAGCTGATCCTTTGTTTTTGCAAGTTCTTCTTCAAGTGCGGTCACCTTTTCATTCTGAGCATCGCAAACGGTTTCATTTTCAACCTGCACGTTCTGCTCGACTTCTTTGCTCACCGGCTCTTCTTTATTCTTTTTAGCCATTACTTTCACCTTTTCTAATTGCTCATATTTTCATCCAGCATTGCTCCGATAAGTTGTGCAACATACTGCACAAGCGGAACCATTGCGGAATAGTCCATACGCATGGGACCGACAATGCCGACCATTCCCGCTTCCCTATCAGCAATCGTATAACCTGCACACACAACAGCAGCATTCATCAGTTCGCGACAACGGTTTTCAGTGCCGAGAATAACTCTTGGCTGCCCACCCGATCCGGGTTGCAACAAACGCACGGCATTGCTGCGATTGCGAAGAAATTCCTGCAAAACAGCCCCTCGTCCTTCAAAATCGCGGTGGCGAAGCAGGTTGGATAATCCTGCAGTCAGAACATCGGTCACTGCGGCTTCTTTAGCAGCATCTGCAAATGCGGTCAGAAGCGGGGTCATTTCAAATGCTTTCTCACCCAGTGAAGCGGTCACAGTCTGCACAAGCGGCGTTGTGATCTCATCAGGTGCACGGTCGGCAAAACCGGAAGCGGCGATTTTATAAAACAAATCAAGCATTTCATAAGATACTTCCCTGTCACAACGGCAGATGCGACTTTTGAGCGTTCCGTTTGAAATGGAAACGACCATCATTACATTTCTGCCGCCCAAGGGCACAAGGTCTGTTCTTTTGATGCGACTGCCTGCAGCGAACGGTGTTGTTACGACCGCCGCACAACCGGTTAGTTCCGCCAACACGGAAGCCGCAGCCGACAGCAGCTTCTGCGGATCACCTTCGTTGCTGTCCACACGGGAACGGATACGGAAAATATCCACCGCCGAAGGCTCATATCGCCCCATCAACCGGTCCACATAATAGCGAAAGCCTTTTTGAGAAGGTATACGACCTGCACTCGTGTGCGGCTGTTCAAGGAATCCCTGTTCGGAAAGCTCTGCCATTTCATTGCGGATGGTGGCACTTGACACACGGAATCCTGCACTTGCACAAAGATACTTGGAACCGACAGGTTCGCCGGTTACAATATATGTTTCGGCAACCGTTGCAAGAATTCGTTCTTTGCGTTCGGAAAGCTCCAAAAGTGTCACCGTCCTTCCTCTGCCGTTAGCACTCTCATTTGGTGAGTGCTAACTCTGTCTATACTATACAGCATTCTTTTGCGTTTGTCAATAGCCGTTTTCGGTTTTTTCAGAAAATTTTCCTGCACCTTGATTTATCTTTTTTTTAATTTTATTTGAATCTGTGGTTGTAAAAAAGAAATAGATGTGATATAATACTTCTAATTATTAAAAAGAATATTATTATTTATTTATGGAGTGAAGCTGATGGATGAATTGATCCTCCGTTGTGCTTGCTGTATGCACGAAAAAACCGAACCCGGTCCTTGTGTACATTGCGGCAGCGAAACCGATCCCGCACAGGATTTCGCCTGTCTGCCGTTACACACGGTGCTGAACGGTCGTTATTATATCGGCATGCCCTTACGCAGAACGGGTGAAGCCAATGTGTATCTGGCATTTGACAACGAATACAGTTGCGTTTGTCTTGTGCGTGAGTTTTATGCACCCACCGTTTCAAAACGCAACCTTGAGGACAACAGCGTTGTTCCCTTTGCTGATTGCGATACTTTATTCAACACATACCGCAGTGAATTTCATTCCCTGTGGACTAAAATCAAAAAGTTAAAAGGCTTACCCGGTCTTATCAACATTTCGGATGTTTTTGAGGCAAACAATACCGTTTATGCCGTCACACCGAATTCGGATGACATCACCTTGCGTGAATTCATGAACAGACAGCCCGGCGGAAAAATCTCATGGGAACAGGCTCGTATTCTGTTTGTTCCTTTGTTCTCCACCCTTGCAACCCTGCACGGAGCGGGTATTGTACATCGAGGCCTCTCCCCGGAAACGATCTGCGTTGACCGCAGCGGCAGACTTCGTATTTTTGATTTTGCGGTGGCAGATGCACGTCTTGCAAAAACAAACCTGGACCCCGAACTGTTTGACGGATACTGTGCTTTTGAACAGTATACCCCCGGCAGAGCCATCGGCCCGTGGACGGATGTATACGCATTTTCCGCGGTTCTTTACCGTTGTCTGACGGGCAATATTCCCGTTGCCGCACCGTTCAGAGCCGTGGAAGATACCATGTCCATTCCCGCAAACATTGCACAGGTGCTTCCCCCTTATGCCATCAATGCCATTATTGACGGTATGGAGATCAATTCATTGGAACGTGTGCAGAACATGGACGAACTGCGTCAACTTATTGCCGCACCGACCGAATACGTTCCGCAACGTAAATCCATGTTTGAAGAAGATGCCTACTATCCGACGGATGAACAGTTGAATCCCACAGAAGAACCGCAGACGGATAAAGAATCAGACGCCCCCGAACTGACAGATGAACTCTCCTATGAAACGGAAGAATTGTCCGAGGAAGAAGAAAAACAACCTGAAGAAGAAAAAAAGAAGAAAACAAACATTGATAAAGCCATTACGGCACTGCTGATCGTGATTCTTGTTATGACCGTTACAGGGCTGGGTTTTGTGGTCAAATACCTGTCCTCGTTCATTCAGGGGGACCCCATTATAACGGATCCCGCTTATTCAAATGATACCATCACGGTTCCCAATTGCATCGGGCTTACGATGAAAGAAATCGAAAACACACCGGACATTATGAACAACTTCTCGGTTCGTTTTGTAATGGCGACGGGTTCGTCGCGTGCATACGGACAGGTCGACAGCCAGAGCCTTTCTTTCGGCGATGCAGTGCCCGTCGGCAGTGAACTGCTGCTTTCCGTCAGTGCTTTGCCGATGCCGGATCTCACCAACAAACCCATTATTCAGGCACAGGCAGCACTTGATTCTTACGGTCTGACCTATTTTGTTGAGTATAAAACGTATTCTGACGGTGACAAGTCAAAGAGCGGAACGGTTTTCCACACAACCCCCGACAACGGCACTGCGGTTGTTCCCGGTGAAAACAGAATGTATGCAAAAGACGGGCAGTATTACGATGTACTCATCACTGTCTGGTACTACGGTGTTATCTCATCGGAAGTCGTAACAGGCAGCAACAACACACAGACCCAACCGAACGATAACAATATCAATATTGACCTGAATTTCGGCAATAATTCAGTAGGATAAGGAGGATCAACATGAAAAAGCAATCTTTGAAATTAAAGTTGCGCAGTGTTTTTGCAGCTGCATTGTGTGTCATCATGGTCATAGCGGGACTTCCCGTTTCCGCTGTTGCCGTTGACACCAAAGCAGTCCCGCAGGAGCTTCTGATTGCAACCATTTCTGATACACATTATTATCCCACTCAGCTTGCCCCGCATGCAGATGATGCAAATTACAATGATTTCCTGACCAAACTGCTGTGCAGCAATGTCAATTATGAAACCCTTGATTACATTCTTGACAAAGCATTTACTTCGCTTGAAGCTGAGGCCATTGCAAACGGACTGAAATATGTTCTCATCACCGGTGACCTGACCCTCAACGGTGAAAAGCAGGGGCATGAAGCCTTTGCCGAAAAACTGCGACAGTTTGAAGAAAGAACCGGTTTGCAGGTGATTGTCGCAAACGGCAACCATGACATAAACAACTCCAAAGCCGCTTCGTATTCCAATGTGGAAGTGCAAAAAACAACCCCGCAGGACTTTATGGAAATTTATTACGAATTCGGCTACGCAGATGCATACCACACATTCATTGATTACAAGAGCGTAGAAGACAAACAGACCATCGACTCCAAAGCCGGCATGCTTTCCTATTCGGTGCAGCTTGAAGAAGGCTACCGCCTGATCATTCTGGATGCAGGTCATTATTCCGCAGACGTTACCGAAGACGGTACGGACGAGCATGAAACCTCGGGCGGCGTAACGAAAGAACTGCTCGCATGGCTACTCAACGAAATAGAAGATGCCAAAGCAAACGGCGAAATCCCGCTGATGGCAACACACTGGAATATGTCGGGTGCAAACTATCTGCATGAGTTTATCACGGTTGGTTTTGTCATTGATGAGCATTACAAGTTGCAGGAAATCCTTGCAGATGCCGGCTTGCATTATGTATTCAGCGGCCACCATCATGTCAGCGATATCGACATCACATACTCCGACAAAGGCGAAGCGATGTACAGCATCATCACCCCGACACTTACCGAATTCCCTGCCGCTTACCGTGTGACCGAATTTGATTACAATGCTCAGGATGAATCCATTACCGCCACATTCAATACATACGAAATTGATGGCAGCAAAACAGTTGAAATGAATCTTGCCTACACGGGAGAAACACCGTACAGCATCACAGTTTTCAACAATCAGTATGCAAACGGCGATGCAACTTATTATCTGATGCGTCTGGTCAGAAATGCACTGTTGCCTTTTGTGGATCAGATCCGCGAAGCCGGCAGAATCATTCCGTTTATTGAGCAGATGATGGAAATTGACCTTGAACAGACACTCGATGAATTGCTCAAGGGTGGTATCGTCTTTGCCGATTTCGAGTTATTCACCGCAAAGAACATCATGCGTTTCCTGAAGGATCTGGACATTCAGATTTGCAAGCTGCTGTTGGTTGATCCGGAAAAGACCTTTGACGAAGTAATTGAACCCGCAGTTGTAAAACTGCTCAGTCTGCAGATGAGTGAAGTTCCCTGCACAAAATTCATGGACACCATCGGCTTCGGCTCTGCCGACCGCGGCGGCACATTGGCAGACCTGTTCATGAGTGTTATGTACTATATGTACGCAGGCAACGAAGACATCAGCGACGATGCGTTCATGCAAGATGCCCTCGCAAACATGCAATCGGGCGCCATCATCAAACCGTTCATTGAAATCATTCTTGAAGCCGTTGTTGAAGACGTTGTCATGGATACCCTGCTTGCGAACCTCGAAATTAACCTGACAAAACTGTTTGCAGGAACGGATTTGGATGTCATTCCCGAATTCGACACCCTCAATTCCCTTTATTATGTCATTGTTGCTCTGGTCGATGCCGGTTGCTTTGACTATCTTGTCAAAGATAAAGAAGTGACCTTTGAGAACGTTATGAGATCCTTGTTTGATGCACTCATGATGATCCTCAACGGCGATCCCGACACTTCTTATCTGCACCTTCTGGAAATTGTGCTGGACCTTGCAAATCTGAAATACGGTTCCACCATAGACGAAGTGATTGACTGCCTGCTTGATGAATATGTTTATGCAGACAGCATGCTCGATGGTGTCGGCGGTATGATGTGGAAGGTTGTTGACTCTTTCTGCAACGATGAAGACCTTGACAACAATGTAACCTACGTTTATGACGGTCCGATCGAAGTGATTCCCTCACAGGATGAAATGCAGATCCCCTCTTTGATTTCCGTCACATTCGGTGATGATTCCTCCTGTGCATTCAATATCAGCTGGTATACAAAATACAGCGTTTCCGGCACGGACATTGAACTTTACAAAGCAGACAGCGAGCCTGTTTTCAAAGGAAAAAACAGCATTCCCGACGGCGTGAACATCAAGACCGCTACCACCGAAGAGGTGCGTACCTTCAATGGTGTTGACGTCGGCGTGATCGGCGTAATGACCGTCGAACGCGATGTATACCGCCATGTGATTGAACTGACAAATCTTGAGCCTGACACCACCTATTATTATCGTATCGGTGATGCCGAGCTTGGTTATTGGAGTCAGACCGGAACACTGAAAACCGCCGCAGGCGATGATTCCGCATTCACATTCTTCCATTTCACGGACACACAGTCCGTTATTGAAGATCAGTACAATGTGTGGGCAGAATTGCTGGATGATGCTTTGACAGTCTATCCCGATTCCGATTTTATTGTACACACAGGTGACTTTGTTGACCACGGTGACAACTTCCTGCAGTGGAAATGGGGCCTGAATGCCGCTTCCGACAATCTTCTGAATATGCCGCTGATGCCGACGGCAGGCAATCACGAAGCATACGGCACTTATGCGATTGACAATTACTTCTCCCTTTCCGACGGCAATGTTGCCATCCCGCAGTACACCGACACGGGTGTTTACTACTCCTACGATTACAACAATGCACATTTCATTGTCCTTAATACCAATGATCAGAATGAAGACGGAGCACTTTCCGACAAACAGGTCAAGTGGTTACAAAAGGATGTTGCCGAAACGGATGCTGACTGGATCATCATGCAGATGCATGCTTCTGTTTTCTCACAGGGCTCGCATTACGCAGATGATGACATTGAAGCCCTGCGTAAACAACTGTTAAAGCTGATGCTGGATCTGGATATTGATATTGTTCTTTCGGGACATGACCATGTTTATCTGCGTACCATCCCCGTCGGTCATTACGGTGCAAGCCCCGAAACCGAAACGGTCAGCATCATCGGCAAGGACGGCATTGAATATACTGCCATCCTTGACACGGAAGGTACCGTATTCGTTTGCGGCGGCAGCAGCGGGGTAAAGAATTACACCCCCGCCGAATTCGGTGAAACTGCCGAACACTTCCCGAACAATTATTATGCTTATCCGAGAGCGGATGAACAGCAGATTCAGACTCCCATGTTCTCTGCCATCACCATTGACGGCACAACACTGACCTTTGCCGCTTACACATACGATGAAAACGGTGCACTGTATGTCTGTGACACAACGGCTTTGTCCAAGACAAAGATCGTTTATATGTCCGGTGATGCAAATGCAGATGGCAAATTCGATGCCGGTGATGCGAGAACTGCCCTTCGTCTTGCAGTCGGCCTTGACTGGTCCACTGTTTCCGATCTGACACTTCTTGCCGCTGATTTCAACGGTGACGGTCAGATTCTTGCCGATGATGCAAGAAGAATTCTGCGTTGCAGTGTCGGTCTTGAAGATCTGGAACTGGTTGAAGTCAGAAGCATCTTCAAGGGCGAGCTCGACAGCCGCTACGAATAATGCAATATCTAATATATTATATTACATTATATAATAATATCCAATCAAACAGGGATTGCGTCGCAATCCCTGTTTTCATTTGAATTCAATCTTCCGTACCGCCTCTGCCCATGGCTTCCAAGGGATCGACGATCACACCATCCATACTCATTTCATAATGCAAATGGCAACCTTCTTTTGCTTCAACGGGAATTTTTCCGAGTACACCGACTGTTTCCCCCTGCTTGACTGTATCCCCTACGCTAAGCGTAATACTGTCAAACTGCAGTCCGCAGTATTTGGCTGTCGCACCGTTGCCGAAATCCAATTCTATCACCCCGCCCCAGGACGTATCCTCATAAACCGCGGTAACGGTTGCATCTGCCGCAGCAAGGACACTATCTCCTTCGGTGCCGCCGAAATCCACACCGTTGTGTGTTCGCCAATCATTCATGGTATCCGAAAACACAGGAATGCCCATGCTGAAATCTTTAACAATATCTGTCCCGGCCGGCAACATATATTCTTTCTGCACCGGTGCGGGACCATCCACAGGTTTACCATCAACGGGTTTGCCGTCAACAGCAAGGGTTTGCGTTGCATCTTCCTGCGTATTGCCGAACATTTCATCTGCAAAATTGCTTTCATCTTCAAAAATAGAATCAGCAAGGGATGCAAATTCATCCGGGGTCCAACCAACTTGTTCCGAAGAACGTTCCACATCTTGCGGTACGGTTTCAATGGTTTGTGATGATGCGGGCATTTGACTCGTGCCTGCCTGCGACAGAGGATCTTCTTTGTCTGTCGTTACCTGTGCAATCACGCCCAATGCCAGCGAAAAAGCACATGCACCAAGTAAAATAAATACATTACGGCCTTTTTTTCCGTTCTTTTTTTCTGTATCGTTAATCATCAAAACGAACACCTCCGTTGCAAGTTTTGCCCTTTGCGGCAGAAATATGCAACAGAAGATTTTTGTAAAAAAATTTTTTTATTTTTTTACAAACAAATGTTTGCTTTTTAAAAACATTTGTGCTATACTATAAATGAGAAATAAGATTTTTTATTCTTTTTCACAGAAAGGAGTTTTCCATGAAAGATTTAAACGCAACACAAAAAAAGATTTACGAATATCTCTCCGAGCGATCACAAAATGGTGTGCCGCCTTCAGTACGTGAAATTGGTGCTGCAGTGGGGCTTAAGTCAACATCATCGGTGCAGGCAAATCTGGATGCCCTGGAGGAAGCAGGCTACATTGAACGTGATCCCATGCTCAAACGTTCCATACGTGTACGCGGCAACAGCGGCAACTACACACAAGTCCCGTTGATCGGTACAGTTACGGCAGGTATGCCCATTCTTGCGGTGGAAACCATTGAGGGCTATATCCCTTACGGCGGCACTGTATCCAAAGATAAATCTCTGTTTGCACTGCGTGTGCGAGGTGACAGCATGATCAACGCAGGCATTCTCAATAATGATATTGTGATTGCCGAAAAAACACCATATGCAACCAACGGTGACATTGTTGTTGCCATGCTCAATGATGAAGCCACTGTCAAGCGTTTTTACAAAGAAAACGGGCACTTCCGCCTGCAACCCGAAAATGATGCCTACGAACCGATTATTTCAGATGAAATTATCATCCTCGGCAAATTGGTTTCCCTTGTGCGTTATTACTGAAAACTTTATTTTTACACCCACAAAAATCCCTGCACGAAAACCGTGCAGGGATTTTTTATCGGGAGGAAATTAAGCTATGCCGAGTGTCTTTTTGATAAACAGCAACAGTTTTTCAAAGAAGGCTCTGATCTTATCGAAGATCGACATGAAAGCACCCATAGTTCCGCCGCCTTCATCGTCATTATCCTGCGGCGGCTGTTCACCATCATTGTTGCCTCCTTCTTCGCCTTCACCGTCATCAGGAGCAGGAGGATCTTCTTTGTCGCCCAAAGCACCAATAAAATCAATGATCATGCCGATATCTTCAATGCTTTCAATAGAGCCGATTACAGCAACAAGATCCATGATCGTAAGACCGGAATCCGACAGCAGATCCACAAGGGTTGTGGAGAGGCTGGTCAGTTTTGTGACCAGATGATACAAAACAACAAGGATGATGTCGGCTGTATCAAATTCGCCCATCAAAGCACTCAGCTCATTGAAAAGCATGGACATGGTTTCCATGTCATACTCATCAAGATTGGTAGAAACATTCAATATCAATGAAAGCAATGCTTCGATATTATCCTCAATGAAGAGAACAGAAACCGCAAGACGCAACAAAGCTGTCAGAAGGTCACCGCCGCCGGCAGCATCCATGCGGACAATTCTGCGTCCTTCTTTGGATTCAAAGCGTTCCAGTTTACCGGCACACAGGGTGTAGAAATCAATGTAAGGCAGTGTCAGTGTAATATCTTCTTCTGTTACATTGCCGTTTTCATCCACAACTTCTTTTGTGCCGAGAACGATCATTTCACCGAGCATGGAGCCGAGCAAGGAACTGATCACTGCGTTAAAGTCAATATCCAGCGGCAGGCTCAGATTGAGTTTAAATCCACCCAGATCGAGATTGGAAAGCAAGCCGTTAAGAACATCATAGAGATTGATAACAGGCTTTACAATATCCAACAGCACATAAGCGAAATGAACAATATTATTGACAAGGTCATTCATTGCACCCGTGGAAATGAAGAACATCAGGTTCGGCAGCAGGTTAAAGACCGCCGTGACGGGATCTTCGAGCACCTTATCCACAAGCCCAAG
The DNA here is from genome assembly GCA_045605525.1 of Acutalibacteraceae bacterium. Classification (GTDB taxonomy): domain Bacteria; phylum Bacillota; class Clostridia; order Oscillospirales; family Acutalibacteraceae; genus RUG806. The sequence continues at coordinate 39,600 of JAZUQC010000004.1, read as the reverse complement.
AATGGGACTGAGAATGTAATAGAATGTGTTGCTGTATGCACGGTCAGGATTGTTTTCCTGCAAACCGACAGTCTGCTCATAATACGCATTGTAGGTAAGGATCTTTTCTGCGGGGCAGGTCAGCAGCTCAAGCAATGCAATGAACCAATACTGATAGCCTGCATACGACGGCAGAGAAACAAGACCGAATACATCCAGCGGCTGATCAAGCAGCAGGAATTCAAAGATGAATGATGCAGGAGAAAGAAGTGCGGAAATGACACGGATAAAGGCTTCGCCTGTTTCAAGTTTACCTTCATCAAGTCCCCAGTTGAATTTTGCCTCTGTCAGCGTGGGAACGTACTGCCCGAGGTCACCGTCGAACTTAAGCGGCAGGAACAAATCTTCCCACGAATCGTATTTCATCAGTTCCGTATAGGGCAACAATTCATCGCCTGCATTCTGCGTAGGTACATAACCGAGCATTTCGGTAACGCGCAGGGCAATACGGGCAGGTGTGATTTCAATTTTGAACACATGATAGAGCAGTGCAATGATGTCAATATCACCCAGCGTTCCGTCTACACCGCTGAGAAGCTGATAAAGCAGATTGAACAGCATGTTGATAGTGTCATTGGAAATATAGCCGTAAATCAGGTCTTCCAGGAATGAACCAAGACCTTTTTCCATGCCTTCCACACCGATCAACTTAAGGACATTGTCTGCAAGCGGTCCGAGATCGGAAACCACTTCGGTTGCCATTTCCTGTGTCCACATGTCGGAATAAACAACCTTTGTCCCGTAACTGCGGCTCGGATTGAGCGTGGGATTGAGAAGTGTATCGGTATAGAAATTGATCTGATCCAAAGGATATGTATAGGCTTCCTTGTTATAATAATTGCCCTTTTCATTCGGATAGAACAATTCAAGCAATGCACACAATGCTTCATCGGGATGCAGCATGATATTGTAAATAAGATCTCCGAAGGTCATGCCCATAAACAGTTCGCCTTCAAGATCAATACCGAAGCACTCAATGAGATAGGGCAGTTTCTGATTCATAATGTCATAACGATAACCGACAGCCGTCAGAACATAACGAAGCAGGAACAGGAACACATAACCGGGATTGCCGACTGTCAGCGTATGATTGGCAGTCATGGTACCGTTTTCCACAAGCTTCTTTTCATGGAACTTCGGAAGTGAATAATTCACACCGTCTTTGGTGGAAAGATCAATAAAATGATCAAGAATATGATTCAGCGAATCAAGCGCCGAAGCTATATCGCCTAACAGCTCTGTAATCTTCAACGGGGTGATCTCAAATTCTGTTGTCTTGATATAAATCACTATTGTATCCAAACAACCCAGCAAATTATCTTTGCGTGCTTTTGTTTTACCATCCTCATCCAGATAAGTGACGGTGGTATCACGAATGATGAAATTGACAAGGTTCGGCAACAACTTGCAGATGGTTGCAATCGGCTGCTTTGCAACCGTTTCTTCAACCCATGTCAGAAGCGGAGAGACAATATCGATCAGATAAGAATCCCCGTCCAGAATGCCTGCACTGGCTCTCGCTCTGTAGGTATCTGCATCATAGCAACGATTTCTGGAAAGATTATCAGCTCCGGAAGAATCCGGTTGCAGACCAAGAGCTTCCAACAGCGGCAGGAGAAGATTCTCATAGCCTGCAATTTCAGGAATATTCACAATATCCCAAAGTAATGAGAGCTTAAAATCCTTATCCGTTGCATCGCCGCCGCAGAAGATACAAAGTAATGCAACACGAAGTCCGCGGAAGGTAGCAGCAAGTGCAGCAATAAAGTCTTCTTTATCATCAAGCGGAGTTTTAATTCCGTTTTTATCGCGGGTCCAACTCATTGCATCCCAATTAACATAGTTCCATGCATACATCGAATCCTCGCGATTTTCAACAGCAGCTTTGAGAACCTCCTGTGCATCAGGATAGTCCACCAGATAGGTAGCAAGTTTACCGGGAGTCAAAGCTGCATTCAGTTCTGTCAACGCCCAGTCAACCAAAGAGTCAATGGTATTTTGGAAGCCATCCACCTCTGCAAAAAGATTCATCAACAGATTGGCAATCATCGGATAAACGGACTTGACGATGAGCGTACACATGTCGTCCGTATACAACTTACTCTTCAGCAGAATGCCGACAAGTTCCTGGGCCGTGGTGTAGGGTTTTGCAGCACCGGGTTCAAGTTCAAGCAAATCATTCAATGTATCGCCAAGGAACATATCGATCGTTGCCATCACATCTTTGTTGGTGAACAGATCGTCGAACTGTTTTACGATGGAATTCAGATTCCCAACTTCACCCGTGTAGGTGGCATTGCCGCGTACGGTGCGTGTCGGTGCCTGCTGACCGCTTGTCAGAAGATATTGCAACGTTTTGATATTGCCGATATTTTCTTCAAAAAGATTAACAAGAACTGCATTGGAATATGTATCGGTAAGGGTTCCGGCATAACTGCGAAGCGTATAAAGATCCTGTCCCGCAACCGAATAAGAACCTTTTTCCATGGTGTTCAATTGGTCATTTGTGAACAGCATGAATTGAGAATCCCATGTATTACCGATATAATCACCATTGACATATTCACTTGCGGGAACAGAAGTGAATACAGCATTAAACGCATTGTTGATTGCAATTAAACCGGGAATGGTGGTTGCATCTTCCTGCACGGCTGTATACAACTTTGCAGCCTGACCGACGGTATCCGGATTCTTTCCTACAAAGGAAAGTTTTGCAGGGGCTTTGTCAAGCGAATAAGCGTCACCGTAAGTGATATAAATGTCTTCAATATCGGTCGGCTTAAAGAAATAATGTGCCGTTGTGCCAAGGCTGTCAAAACCACGCTGATAACGGAACTGATAAATACCAGTTGTAACCGTGATAACAGTAGTGGAATAATTCATCAGCGAATCCATATCCAGCAAAGCGGTCTCTTTGTCCGTACAGACAATGAAATCAAATTCATGATACCAGTTACCGGCATTCATGTAGGTACCCGTTGCCATGAAATAATTGATAACAGTCGCCACGTTATAATATTCATACGCAGAAACTTCAACAAAATGGAGTCCGAATTCGGCAAGCTGTGTAAGAGAAGGATCTGCAACACCGTCAGCAGCAAGCTGTCTGCAAATCTTTTCGTATTCATCCAGCTCTGCATCCGTGGGATAATAACGGTCGCCGAGTTCATTGACATAGTAGCCGATATCATCATTGTAGTAATAGTTGATACCCATGGTAATCAGGTTATCCTTGTCAAACCTGTTGCCGAGTTCTTCCAGTACTTCATAATACCTTTTTTCGTCTTCTTCCATCACATGAATCGGCTGATTGTCCATATCCAACCAGCCGGCATCCTTCATGCCGACAAAGTACTCTTCAAGATTGAAAAGAACTTCCTTATACAACAGTTCTGCTGTATAAAAACCGACGCCGTAATTATAACTCATAAGCGATTCCGCAATGTAGTAAAAACGGTTTGCGGCTTTCAGGATGGCATTCTCCACATTGTCTTTTGCATAAACGGTGTGTGAATATGCAAAAGCACCCGCTTCGGTGTTAAAGCCCTCCGTGACAACATCGTCAGACTTTTTATTCACGATCTCATAATTGTTCAGATTACGCACGTGCTCATCTGCAAGAAAAGTTGCAAGTGCATTGTACTGTTCACTGTAAATAACAGCAGCAGCCGCACCGTTGAATGCGGGCAGACAGGCAGTCATCAACAGCACCACAGCCAACAATACGCTCATGGATTTGCGAAAGAGTTTCATGCTGTACACTCCTTAATAATATGTTTTCCATGTCGACTTAAGACATAGATATCCTTTATTATTATACTTATTTTAATAATAAAAAGCAAGCAGTAATACCGCACAATACAATTGTGTTTTGTAAAATATTTTTTTACTTTTTTGGTGTTTTTGACGAACAAAAAAAGGATTATTTCGTTTCTCGAAAGCCCTGTACGATCTTTCGTACAGTAGGCAAAACAGCATTGACTTTTTATTTCGGATAAGATAAAATAGTCAACGGGTGAAATAAATGAAAAAATATATTATCACATTTCTTTGCATTTTCATATTACCGCTGCTCGCGGTCAGTGCCGGTGCCGCACAGATCGGCGATACAGACGGCAACGGCGTACTGACATCCGCCGATGCCCGACTGACTCTACGCCAATCCGTGGATCTTGAAAATTTAGATACTGATGCGTTGATTGCCGCCGATGCTGACAATGACAACACAATCACCGCAGGGGATGCTCGTCTGATTCTACGTGCGGTAGTCGGTCTTGAGCGTTTTGCGGGAAATTTCCGCATTGATTTTATTGATGTCGGGCAGGCAAAAAGCATTCTTGTGCAAAACGGTGACATGACTATGCTCATTGACGGGGGTAACACGGATGACGGTGAACCGGTTTGTGATTATCTGTACAGTTGCGGCATCACAAGCCTTGACTATGTGGTATGCACCCATGCACACGAAGACCACGTGGGCGGGCTTGCCGATGTGTTGAACAGCTACACGGTAACACAGTCTGTTTTTGCACCGTCGCAACCTGCAGACACGGCTTGCTACAAAAACTTTATCGCAGCCTGCAAGCAACAAAATAAAAATCCCGTTCATCCCGCACTCGGCTCCTCCCTTTTATTCGGGGAATGCGAGATCGAATTTTTCGGTCCTGCCATTGTCAACACAACCGACCTGAATGACAGTTCAATCGTAATGAAGATCACCTATAAAGATACATCTTTTTTGATCACAGGTGATGCGGAAACAGCATCGGAGTATGCCATAATTGATGCAGGCTTTGACCTCTCGGCTAACCTGCTTGATGTCGGTCATCACGGCAGTTCCTCGTCCACTTCTTATGTATTTCTGCGAGAAATCATGCCCGAATTTGCCGTTATCAGTTGCGGAGAAGACAATGATTACGGCCATCCGCACGAAGAAGTGACAAGTCGTCTTTCAGATGCCGGAGTCTTCACTTACCGTACCGACTTGCAGGGTACAATACAGGTCATTTCCAACGGCAAAGCACTGGCGTTTTACACGGAAAATGATTTTGAAGCAGATATGCCGGACGGTCCGTCAAACGATCCCGTCACGGAATACATCGGCAATATCAACTCCAAAAAGTTCCACCTGCCGACCTGCGGCAACCTGCCCGCAGAACACAACCGCATTTATTTTGCAAGCCGCGACACAGCGATAGCACAGGGCTATGCCCCCTGCGGCAGCTGCAAACCCTGACAATCGACATAAAAAGACTGCATTGGGCAGTTGACAAAAGGCTCACTTCGGTGTAAAATAGACGGGCAAAAAAAATGTCCGTCCGTGGCGCAGTTGGATAACGCAGCAGATTCCGATTCTGAAGATCGGGGGTTCGAATCCCTCCGGGCGGGCCAAAAAAAGAGAATGCTGACCGAAGGTCGGTATTCTCTTTTTTAGTTCGGAGGGATTCGAACAAGGAGGGAGCGAAGCGGAAGAAAACAGTCCGGGGAAGATTCCCCCACAGTGTGGGGGAAATGTCTGCAAAGCAGACAAAGGGGGACGAGTCCGTCAGACTGTTTTCGCCGACGGGGCAACGAGCGAAGCGAGGCGATAGGCGCGGCAGCGCCGGGACAAAATCCCTCCGGGCGGGCCAAAAAATTCCAAGTCTTCGGACTTGGAATTTTTTTATCCAAGCCGCAGGCTTGGCATATCATCACGACGCAGTCGTGTATATCATCAGCCCCTTTGGGGCTGTATCTCATCACGCGTCAGCGTGCATCCTCCTGCGGCTTGATGAGATACAACACTATGTGTTGATGATATGCAATTCCTGCGGAATTGATGATATTCAAGGCTTCGCCTTGATTTTTTTAGGTTGATTTGATATAATCATCTCAACAAATAAGAATTTGACGAATTGTATCTATAGAAATTTTTAATTTGTTTGATATAATACAATTAAGAAATTTTAAGGAGAGATGTTTTATGGGAATATTAAAAAGTCTTTTTTTATTAACTAAATCAGATAAAAAATTGGCAAAAGATAGAGAAAAAATAAGAGTAAAAAGAAATAGTTCTTATGATGATAAAAAATATGATAAATATCATTGGAAACTAAACAGATATGATAATGAAATGATTTGTAGAAGTAATAAAAAATATCAAAAAGCAAATCCAAACGCAAAAACACGACATCGTGAGCATGGATGGTATTTGCCAAATGATGATTAACAGAACATAACGAATCCCAATGTATAGAACTGTTCAACAAATTCCAATTTATCTAGTTGTTGCTATTTTGAGCTGTAAACACAAAAAATTCCAAGTCTTCGGAACAGGATTTTTTATCCAAGCCGACAGGCTTGGTATATCATCACGCGTCAGCGTGTATATCAACAACGGCGATGCCGTTGTTGTATCTCATCACACCGAAGGTGTGCATTTCTGTCGGCTTGATGATATGCAATGCTTCGCATTGATGATATACAAAACTTCGTTTTGATGATATGCAATTCCCACGGAATTGATGATATGCACGTCTCCGCCCTGATTTTTATCCCCTCCCCGACTTTTCTCTTGCAATTCTGTACAATTTTTGTTAATATGTATACAGTGACAGTTTGTCGCGGTAAAAATAAAATATTTACAAGGAGGAAAGCATTATGTTTGAAAAAATCATTGCATTTTTTATGGCAATCATCAATTTCCTCATGGGTCTTTTCGGGCTTGGAGGAACGGGCGGACAGGAATACAACTGTCAGACATTCCTCGACATGTCCTACGGCACGCATGAACGGCAGGTTGTTGACCTTTGTGTGCCCAACGGTGCATCGGGCGAGTTGGGGCTTGTGCTGTTCATTCACGGCGGTGCTTGGATCGGCGGAGACAAGCAAAGCTACGAAAGCGGCATGAATTACGGCGCATCGAACCTCGGCATTGCAACGGCATCGGTGAATTACCGTTATATTTCGGATGATGTTGACCTTCTTGATGTGCTCGATGACATTGATGCGGCACTTGCAAAAATCAAGGCAAAGGGTGCTGAAGCGGGTGTAAACATCAATAAAGTATTGCTGACGGGCGACAGCGCAGGCGGTCATCTTTCTCTGCTGTATGCGTATGCAAGAAAGAACACGGCTCCCATTGCACCCGTTGCGGTTATCAGCAACTCGGGTCCGACGGATCTCTATGACGATAATTTTTATCACAACAATGCACTCGGTGACGAAGCGGCAATTTGCGATCTGATGAGCAAAGCCTGCGGTCAGCGGTTCTCGTATGCAAACAAGGAAAGCGCAAAGGATGCACTTTACAGTGTTTCCCCCATCGCATATGTCAACGCGGACTGCGTGCCCACCGTTATCAACCACGGCAATGCCGATACGATCGTTCCGTTCTCGAATGCCCAGACACTCGATGCACTGCTGACACAATACGGTGTTGAGCATGTTCTTAATGTTTACGAGGGTGCAGACCACGATTTAGGCAAAGATGAAGCGGCAAAGGACAAAGCAGATGAACTGCTGTTCGGTTATATTGACAGATTCCTGAAATAATTATTTGGCATTTTTAACACCACCTCGCGTGGTGTTTTTTTGTTTATCCGTTTGTTTTGAACTATCATATTGACAAAAAACACCTTTCAATGTTATTATTTTAAAGATAATGTTTCCCACCGTGGGTATACTGTTTCAAAGGAGCACTGTTATGGAAAAAGAAAAAACAGGACTGATTACCAAAACCAAAAATCTGATTTTTACCGCAAAGAAATACTGGTCTGAACCCGCAAAGGGCAATTATATCCCCTACAAAGAAATTGTAAGCCTGAGTGGTGCGGGCTTCGGTGTGTATTGGATGGGACTTCTTGCTTCCGCGATCGGTCTTGATGCGTCGAACCTGGTGCTCGGTGCCAGCCTGGGGATCAAACCGATGGATTTGTATGTTATGATGGTTGTTGCCAATATTGTCGGCATTCCCCTCGGCATTTTCCGCAGCTGGTATTATGACAATCACAAACTCAAGGGCGGTAAATTTTTGCCTTTCATAAGAATTTCGGGACTTCCGATCGTTCTTATTTCCACCGTTATGGTGTGGTTGCCGTATGAACGGATGGAATACATAACCAAATGCGTGGTCGTTTGGTTCATGTATATGCTGCTGAATGTTTTCCTTTGCTTCTTCAACGAAAGCTATACCTATTTCCAGCAGATCATCACCCCCAATGCGCAGGAACGTGCCAACGTAATGAGCATTTCGCAGGTCATTTATTCGTTGGCGCCCACCATTTCGGGACTGGTCGTTCCGCTTGTTGCAGGCCTTACATGGGGGCTTAACAACATCTGGACCTACAGAATAATTTATCCCATATTTACGGTGATCGGTCTTATTCTCACGACCATCTTTTTCCGCAAGGTCAAGGAAAGACTGATTCTGCCGAAAAAGCCGCAAGAACCCGTCAGAATGTTCGATGCCCTGCGTGAGGTTGCAAAGAACAAATATTTCTGGATCATTCATGCAGCTGCATGGGTGGTGTTCCTTGAATCGGGCTACGGCGTCATTCTCAGTTGGTCGTTCATTTACGGTCACAGCGGTGACTACCAGGCTTCGCTGGGCATTGCAAACACCATCATCGGCAATGCCGCCCTGTGGTCGATGCTTCTTTGTCCGCTTGCCATCAAATATATGGGCAAAAGAAACATGCTCATCACCGCCAATGCCATCAACATCGGCCTGCTGATGATACTTTATTTCACCTATCAGAATCTGATTCTCATCTGTGTGATCTGGTATCTCAACACATTTGTCAACACCTTCTGGAACATTGTGCAACATCAGATCAGTGCAGACATGCGCGACTATCATCAGTGGAAAACGGGGGTGCGTGTGGACGGTCTGTTCGGCCCGCTCGGCATCATCGGTACCGTGATCGGATTCTTCACAGGCATGGTCTATCCGTCCATTTATGAAAAGATGGGGCTTCTGGATGACTACAATGTGCTTTATGATGACACCATCCGCAACAATCTGTTTGAGGTGCTGATCATTTGCTCGGCAGTCGGTGCATTGCTGAACCTGATTCCCTATTGCTTCTATGACCTGACGGAAAACAAGCACAAAGCCTATGTGGGTGTGCTGAAAATCCGTGCCATGTTTGAGAATCACACATTGGGCAAACTCGATGATGACGAACTTATGGATGCCATGGATGTGATTACACAGGCAAAAGAATACTTCGGCAAAGAAAAAATGTCTGCAAAGGGAGCCGGAAAGGAAGAGAAAAAAGAAATCAAAGAACGCAACCTTGCCATTGAACGTGCGGCAATCATCATGGAAGATCTGCACAAGTTCACCACGCCCGCAGGCAGAGCAAGAGTGCAACAGGCTAAAAACGATGTTGCCATGGGAAGATTGCATGCTTACGATAACATTGCAGAAGAATGCAAAGCCGCAAAAAAACTGCCCAAGGGAACCAAGGAAGAAAAAGAAATCCGCAATGATGCCATTAAGAATGCCCGCATGAAAAAAGAAGCCGCATCCCTGATTAAAAAATACGGCATCGACAACCTGCATGCACCCGACGAAGCCGTCAAGCAGGAAATTATGAACAGAGAAGCAGCAAGCTTTTTTGACAGCCTGAAAATCAGACGCGAGCTCAAGGCATGGATGAAGCAACAGTCTGTTTACAACAGAGCCACCAAGCCCTATACCGAAGCCGAAAGCCTGATAAAACAAGCGGAAAGCTATGCACATTACGAAGAACTGCAGGAAAAATATGTATATCTTTGCGGCATACAGTAAGACTGATTTCAAAATAAAGGTCTTGCATTCAATACTTTAGTATGCTAAAATAAAAAAGTGTAAAACATAAAAAAGGAACAGGAGTTGTAGGCTTATGGCAAAAAGTGTTCAGGATGTTTTAGCTCTCATCAAAGAGAAAGACATTAAAATGGTAGACTTCAAAATGGTGGATATCAACGGCCAGTACCGTCATGTAACCATCCCCGCACAGAATTTTTCGGAAGACACCATGAAAAGCGGCATCGGTTTTGATGCTTCCAACTACGGCTATGCCGTGGTCGAAAAAAGCGACATGGTCTTTATTCCCGATCCCGACACCGCAATGGTTGACCCCTTCTGTGAGATCCCCACACTCACCATGACGGGCAATGCCATGATCATCGACACCCCCGAAAACAGACCCCTTGCACAGTATCCGCGCAACATCATCCGTGCGGCGGTTGACTACATGAAGGCAAGCGGCGTTGCAGACGAAATGAAGATTCTGCCCGAATTTGAGTTTTATCTGTTTGACGATGTGACATGGGGCGTTGAACCGAACTACATCGGTGCCTCCGTGGATGCTTCCCAGTCTTACTGGAACAGCACCACCGACGGAAAGGGTGTTATTGTTCCCAAGCAAAAGAACTATCACATTGCAAAACCCTTTGACACCTCTTACGAATGCCGCAGTGAAATGTGCCTGCTGATGAAAGAAGCCGGCATTGACATCAACTATCATCATCCCGAAGTTGCCGCATCGGGTCAGTACGAAATTGAACCGCAGCTCGGCGAAGTCGTGCACATGGCAGATGCAACCATGATGATCAAATATATCATCCACAACACCGCCCTCAAATACGGCAAGAGTGCAACCTTCATGCCCAAACCCATCTACGGCGAGGCAGGCAGCGGTATGCATGTGCATATGTTGCTGTTCAAGGACGGCGAACCCGTTTTCTCGGATGACAACGGCTATTCCCACCTGAGCCAGACTGCACACTACTTCATGGGCGGTCTGCTCAAGCACATCGGTTCTCTTTGTGCCATTACGAACCCCAGCACAAACTCTTTCAAACGCCTTGTTCCCGGCTTTGAAGCTCCCGTAACGGTCGGTTATGCCACCTCCAACAGAAGTGCGGTTATCCGCATTCCCGCTTACGCAAAGAGCCCCGACAAACGCCGTTTTGAGCTTCGCAACCCCGACGCAACCTGCAATCCCTATTTCTGCTATGCCGCGATTCTTATGGCAGGTCTGGACGGTATCAAAAACAAGATCGATCCGCACGAAAACGGCTGGGGTCCCTATGACTTCAACCTCTTCCACCTGCCCGAGGAGGAAAAAGCAAAGCTGCAGGGGCTTCCCACTTCCCTGCCTGCTGCACTCGATGCACTTGAAGCGGACTATGCTTATCTGACCGAAGGCGGTGTATTCCCCGAAGAACTCATCAAAAACTTCATCAAAACCAAGCGTGCGGAATGTGCGGAAATTTCCAAGATCCCGCATCCCGTAGAATTTGAAAAATATTACAACCTGTAAAAATGAAAGCACAGTCCGAATGCAAACGCTTCGGACTGTTTTTTGGAGTAATTATGTCAAATACGATTCACAACATCGGCATTCTTGCACACGTTGATGCAGGCAAGACCACACTGACCGAACAGCTTTTGTTCCTGACGGGGGCGTTGCGCACCGTCGGCAGTGTTGACAACGGAACCACGGCAACCGATACACTCTCTGTTGAAAAACAGAGGGGTATTTCGGTGCGTGCGGCATCGGCTGCCTGCGAATGGAACAGTGTAAAAATCAACATCATCGACACCCCGGGCCACATTGACTTTGCAGGCGAGGTGGAACGTACACTGCATGCACTCGACTATGCGGTTGTGGTCATTTCGGCTGTGGATGGTGTGCGGGCACATACGGAAAACATACTGCACTCCCTGCGGAAAACAGATTTACCATTTGCGATATTCATCAATAAAACCGACCGCACGGGCAGCGATATACAATCGGTTCTGAATGAACTCAAAGATGTTTGCAAGCAGGCTTTTTTGCCACTTTCTACAGTCGCCAATGAAGGTACACTGCATGTTGCTGTTTCCGTTTTATCGGAAGTACAATTTGCACAAACCGCAACCGAAGTGCTTGCCGACATCAACGAAGAAGCGGAAGAAGCCTTTTTGTGTGATTCGTTTTTGTCAAAAGAACGATCAGAGAATCTCATAAGACAGGAAATTGCTGCCTGCAGACTCGTTCCCGTTTTGTGCGGCAGTGCAAAACTCGGCATCGGCGTGAAAGAACTTGCCGACGTGCTGACGAAGTTTTTACCCTCCTCTGACCGCAGAAAAACAGATGATTTATGCGGCATTATTTATAAAATCGAACACGACAAAACACAGGGCAAAATTGCCCACATCCGTTTGTTTGGCGGTGAACTTGAGAACCGAAAAGAAATCACGCTGTTTTCTCCTGACATGGCCGCAGCAACAAATGAATCCGATGCGGTAGCAACCGAAGAAAAACCGCCTGCAAAAGAAAAAATATCACAAATCAAGACCTTCAACGGTGCAAAACGCAACGACAGCGGGATTATTCGCAGCGGCGACATTGCCGCCGTCAGCGGGCTTACAAGTGCAAAAACAGGCATGTTTGTCGGCTCGTGCGGCAATCTGACCGACACCGCGCTTGTGCATCCGTTTTTGCGTGTGCGTGTGACCCCTGCCGATGGGGATGCACAAAAAATACCGCCTCTTGCGGCGGCACTCAAAGAATTATCGGACGAAGAACCCTACCTCGATGCAAAATGGGAAAACGGGCTGACGGAAATCACCATCAACACAACGGGCAGAATTCAGCTCGAAGTGCTTGATAATCTCTTAAAAGAACGCTATGACCTGCATGCATCCTTTTCTCCCCCGACCGTTATTTACAAAGAAACCCCTGCCGCGGCGGGCACGGGCGGGGCACGGTACACCATGCCCAAACCCTGCTGGGCTTGCGTGGATTTTCACTTTGAACCCATGCCGCACGGCTACGGTGTTTCCTACCACGGCAAGCTTCCCTTTGACCAATGCCAGTACCGCTATCAGGCACACATCCACACCTCTTTCTTAAACACCTGCATTCCGCAGGGCTTGTACGGTTGGGAAGTAACAGACTTCAAATGTACTTTAATCGGCGGTGAGCATCATCTGATTCACACCCACCCGCTTGACTTTTTCGTGGCAACCCCCATGGCATTCATGAACACATTGCAAAATGTCGGCTCGACAATACTCGAACCGCTGTTAAAAATCCGCATCACAGCCCCTGCCGACCTTTCGGGCAAAATACTGGGTGAGATCGTCAAAACAGGCGGCGAATGCGACAGCCCTGTTATGAATCTGCAAACCATGCACATGGAAGCCATTGTCCCCGTTGCAACAAGCATGGATCTGCCCACAAAAATTGCGGTGCTCTCCTCGGGCAAAGCGGTGCTCAGTCAACAGTTTTACGGCTACCGCGAATGCAAAGACGGCTTGGAGCACATTTCTCCGCGCCGCGGTGTGGACCCGCTTGACAGATCAAAATGGATTCTGTGGGCAAGAGGGGCGTATCAATAATGATAAAAAAGACGGATTCCGTGCGAAATCCGTCTTTTTTGCTGTTTAATAGTCAAATACGTTTGTGTAATCCGTTCTCGGTTCCCCGGGAACATATTCGTCGAGTGTCAGCGACACCTGCGAACTTGAACCGTAATCAGCGGAATACACGGTCAGAGTGATGCTGTCGCCTGCTCTTTTACCACTTAATGCAGATCCGAAGTCATCCACATCGCGCACGGTTTTTCCGTCAACGGCGGTGATAACATCGCCTTCGTCAAGCCCTGCATTATCGGCGGCAGAGCCTGCTTCAACGGCAACAATATAGCACCCGTACGGCAGGCCGTTGGAACGGCTGGTGTTGGTATAAAGCGAAACACCGACGGACGGTTTTCCCGTGACATAACCGACATTGACGATATCCGAAATCATATACTTGACATCGTCGATCGGAATACAGAAGCCGAGACCTTCGATGGTGCTCGATGCGTATTTTGCACTTGCAATGCCGACCACTTCGCCTTTGGCATTGAAAACGGGACCGCCGGAATTGCCCGAGTTGATGGCGGCATCGGTCTGGAACATATTGATAACAGAACCCGTTTCGGTGGTGACGGCACGTTCAAGATAACTGACAACACCCTGTGTAAGGGTATATTGTAATTCACCCAAAGCATTACCGATGATCAGCAGTGTGTCACCGACTTCAAGCGATTCACTGTCCCCCAATTCCACTGCCTGAAAAGTGCCGTTGACTTTGAGCACGGCAATATCATTGCTTTCTTCGAAGCCGACCAGTTTTGCACTATGCTCCTTGCCGTCATAGTCGGTGGCAATAAAGGTGGTAGCCCCTTCCACAACGTGATAATTGGTCAGGATATAGCCGTCTTCGGTGAGGAAAAATCCCGATCCCGAAGAAACAAATTCCTGCTGTTGTGAGCCGAAAAAGAAGCCGTAATTGACGGTTCTGACACCCTTTGCAGTGATATTGACAACGGCATTGACATTCTGCTTGTAAATGTCGCTTGCGGTTGCGCTGTTTGCAACAGGCACGGTGGGATCGGTCTGCTGTTGTGTCTGCACACTCGGTGCAGCGGATTCGGGTTGTTGTTCGTAAATATTGATATTATACGATCCCGTCGTGGAAGCCGTTGTCAGGGTTTCTTTGAATGCATCCAGTGCATTTTCAACAGCCGCCTTGGAAGAAATATAACCCGACACACTGCCGACAACAAGGCACAATGCAAGGCAAAGAAATACCTGCCCGAAGGACATTCTGTTTTTTGGCTTTTTCTCTTTTTTTTCTTTCTTTGTTTTTTTTGTGTGTGTCTTTTTTGCAGGTGTTTGTGCTTGGTGTGCGACAGACGGATTCACATTCTGTTGCGGTGCGTTGTAATAAGAATACTGCACGTGCGGTGCACAAGGTGCAACATCCGGTTGCTGTGCGGGTGGTGTATGAGTCTGCGGATTCTGCGGTCTTGCATACGCATAGGTGCATCCGTTGGCATTTACATTCATTGAATTGTAAAATGATTCCACCTTCTGCTGCACAGTCTGCGGTTCTGCAGCCTGCACGGGCGGATTTTGTGCAACCTGCGGTTTTTCTTTTTGCACAGGTGTAATCGGTACTGTCTGCGGTTCTTCCGATACGGAAACATTTTCTGCCATCGCAGGAACTTCCGGCATAACCGGTTCCTTTATTTCATTTTCGTTTTTTATTATATTTTCACCGAACAGGTCGGTACGATTTTCATCCATTGAATTGTCCCCTTTCTTCAGGGAAGTTGTTTTTCAGTTCCCTGATTCTGTGACAAAATAGTAAATCTCCATACTTAAAGATGGCTGAAACTGAACAAAATACATCAAATGAGTTTATACATAGAAGAAGCGGCTTCTTTGGTGGTGTGTTCACGGATGTCAAGCACCTGTGCTTTCATCAGATTTGCACCCATCTGAATGGCAATAACATCCCCCACCTTCACTTCATAAGAAGCACGTGCGGTTTTGCCGTTGACTTCAACATGCTTTGCATCGCACAGTTCATTGGCAACCGTGCGGCGTTTGACAAGACGGGATACTTTTAAAAATTTATCGAGTCGCATATATTAAAATCCTTTCTTCTGTCGGCATCAATCACGAAAAACCAAAACGGGAGAGAAAAACTCTCTCCCGCCGGGTTTGCATTTTAACTTATTTTGCAACAGCATCCTTCAGAGCCTTGCCGGCTTTGAAAGCGGGAACCTTTGCTGCGGGAATGGTGATGGCTTCCTTGGTTGCGGGGTTGATGCCCTGCTTTTCGGCTCTTTCGCGAACCTCGAAGGTACCAAAACCGATGAGCTGAACAGCTTCGCCGGAAGCAAGAGCTTCGGTGATAGCATCCAGAACAGCATTAACAGCAGCGTCTGCACACTTCTTGGAAATGTTTTCCTTTGCGGCAACAGCAGCGATGAGTTCGGTTTTATTCATTGTGTTTTCCTCCTTTTTATTTCCAATAGCCTCGCTGAAACCAGCTTATGCTAATGAATTCCTTTTTACTTCGTCCCAAAGGCGGTCAAGCTCTTCAATGGACGAATTTTTCATGTCGATTCCGCGTTCAACAGCAAGTGCTTCCACCCCTGCAAAGCGGTTGCGGAACTTGTCGGTTGCGGCGGTGAGGGCTTCTTCGGCATCCACTTTGACAAAGCGGGACACATTGACAACGGCAAACAGCAGATCACCGAGTTCGTCGGCAATATGTGCCTGATCACCTTGTTCCACCGCTTCTTTGAGTTCGTTGAGTTCTTCGGGGATTTTATCAAATGCACCCGAAACATCGGGCCAATCGAATCCTGCTTTTGCGGCTTTGTGCTGAATTTTGGCACTGCGCATCAAAGCGGGCAGTTCACGCGGGACGGAATCAATGGCCTGCGTGGTGGTTTCGTGATGTTTGGAATTGCGTTTGATCGCATCCCAGTTGCTGAGCACCTCATCGGTATCCGCCACATTCACTTCACCGAACACATGCGGATGGCGTTCAACCAATTTTTTGCAGATGCCGTCGCACACTTCGGCAAAGGAAAACTCCCCTGCCTCCTGCGACAGGCGGGAATGAAACACAACCTGCATCAGCAGATCGCCCAATTCTTCCTGCAGCATTACGGGACTTTTTTTGTTGATCGCCTCAATGACTTCATAGGTTTCTTCAATCAGATCTTTTTTGATGCTCTCATGAGTCTGCTCGGCATCCCACGGACAGCCACCGGGAGAACGCAGAATTTCCATAATCTGCAACAGATCTTCGATTGTGTATTGTTCTTTAAACTGAAAACCCGTAATCATGTGTTATTTCGATTCCTTTTCATTTTTGCGACTTTATCTATTTTAACCTATAAGTTTGTATTTTTCAAGTACTTTAGCAATTTTTTCTCCCTTGGGGAGCATTTTTATATCACTTTTCGGCAAACTTCGGCTCAAAAGCAGGGTAATTGCATACACAACCACCGCCGCAAGCACTGCCAGACAGCAGGCAATATTGTCGCCGTTGAGGACGGAAATACCTTCAAAGCCGCCCAGCAACTTCTCAAACAAGGCATTGACACCCCATGCCGCACCGCCCGCACACACAGCACAGAACAAAGGTTTAAGCACGGCGGACATCCAGTTCAGTTTAATTTTCGTTGCCTTAAGCAGACTGAACAGACAAATGGCATCAATGGTCAGATTGCAAAGGAAGGAGCCGATGGCGGCACCTTTCATATTGACTGACGGCAGACCGACAAGAATGAAGTTTGCAATAATTTTTATCACCGCACCGCAGGCAATGGCAACAATGGGCACTTTTTCCTTGCTGACCGCCTGCAGCATGGAAACAAGAGGCTGTTCGATGGCAAGCAGAAACACGGTAAGTCCGTAAATGACAAGCACGGGGGCAATGTGTTCAATGGCAAGGGCATTTTTTTCGGAAAGCCCGTAGAATAGGGAAAGCACATCTTCGCTGAGCACGGCAAGGCCGATGCCTGCGGGGAATGCGATCATCAGGGTCATACGAACAACCGATTCGATGGAAGTTTTGATTCCTTTCTCATCACGGTTCATCCACATTTCACGAAGTACCGGCAAAGCACTCAGCCCCAGAGTGATGGTAAAAGTAGGGACCAGATTTTTAAATTCAAGAACGGTATCATAGGCACCGAACAGATAGTCCTTGAGTTCGGTGGTGGCAGTGAAACCGAGGCTCTGCACCACGTTGGCAAATTCAGAATTGAACAAGGTCGGGAATTCGTCAAGCACATATTGCAGACGGTTCTGCACCGTCCAGTTATCAATCAGCGTGGTTACATTGGAAACAATGGCACTCGTTGCCATGGGAACGGACAATGTAAGAAGCTGTTTGCGAAGGGTTTTGGCAGGCAGGCTTTCGGGGGAGGACAGCAGTTCCGCTTCCGTGATGCCGTCTTTTTTGCTGCGGTAGCGGATAAACAGATACAGAAAACTGAAGATGGAGCCGATGGTGACACCTGCAATGGCACCTGCCGCGGCATAAGCACTGACGGTGTCGGACACCACATGGTTGAGCACGGGAATTCTGTCTAAAAACGGAATCACACCCGCCGTAACAAGGTTAATGGCAACAAAACCGAAAATAAGTTTGCCTGCCGCTTCATAAATCTGCGACATGGCAGAGGGGGTCATATTACGCATGCCTTGATAATAGCCGCGGTAGCTGGACATGACACAGCAGAAGAACATAGACGGTGCCAGTGTGAGAATAGCGGGGATGGCATTGAGCATGTTGACAGATAAGGCATAGGGATAAGCCAGCAGCAGTACCAATGCCGTACAGACAAGGCCCATTGTTACAAACAACTGATTGGATGCCTTCATGAGGGTGCGGACATCTTTGAACCGTTCCTTGGCGGCATATTCCGCAACCATACGCGACACGGCAGTGGGAAGTCCTGCAAGGGCAATGGAATAAATGGGGGTATAAATGTTATATGCGGTCGCATAATAAGCCCTGCCTTCAAAACTGATGGCATAGGTCATGTATATTTTGAAAAAAACACTGATGATTTTCACAACGATAACCGCCATGGAAAGCACCATTGCACCGTTGAGCAGAGATTGCTTTTTGCGTTCTGCCATATTTTCTTCTCCCTTTTCGGCTGTAATAAAATCCTTATGTAACCTTATATGCACACTTCATTGTAAAAAGAAGCAATTCGTTCTTTTCGCTTGAGCAGTTCATCAAAACGGCTGACATATTCATAAGGATATTTAAAATTGAAAATACGCTCAATTTTTGTAGAATACGGGTCTTTTAGTTTTGTGACCGCACCGCCGCCCGAAGCGAGCACGGTGTGGACTTCTTCCATCATATAAACATTGTAGATGCACTCTTTGCCCGGCTTGCACCAGCCGACATTTTCGAGATTGCCGATGCACTTGCTCTGACGGTACATATAGTACGGCTTGTAGCCCGCTTTTGTAAGCAGTTCACTTGCCGTGTCGAGCATCTGCACGGTGTCCCTTGCGGCCTTGTGCCATTCATGCTCCGTCACAAGTTCGCTTGAGCGTTTGAGAGCCAGCGTATGCACGGTGATATTTTCGGGATCGAGTGCGATGGCCTGCCGCAGGCTGTTTTCAAACTCGTCGGGGGTATCCCCCGGCAAGCCTGCAATGAGGTCCATATTGATGTTATCAAAACCGATTTCACGCACCATGCGGAAAGCGGCATAGAAATCTTCAACGGTATGTTTTCTGCCGATGTTGACCAAAACCTGTGCATTGAAAGTCTGCGGATTGACACTGATGCGTGTGACACCTGCATCAAAAAGCACCTGCAGTTTTTCTCTTGTGATGGTGTCGGGTCTGCCTGCTTCAACGGTGTATTCACGCACCTTTTTAAGGTCGATTGCATTTTTAACGGCTTCGGTGATTTCCTTCAATTGTTCTGCGGTAAGAGAGGTCGGTGTGCCGCCGCCGATATAAAACGACAGGGTTTGCAAACCCAATTCGTCTGCAATGCGGGCATTTTCCGTAATTTCACGACACAAAAGTGCAGTGTAATCGGGAATGAGTTTTGCCGCCTGCTTAACCGAATGCGACACAAACGAGCAATAACTGCATCGGCTCGGGCAGAACGGAACAGAAGCATACTGCGAAACGCTGTTTTCATCCGACAATGCAACCACTGCATCCTCGGCTTCGGCTACGCTGACAGCCAGCTGTGCCTTTGCGGGGCTGACTTCCAGAAAATTGACAAAACGATCCACTGCTTTTTCGACACCGTACTGTTCAATATAAGACCGCATGAGTTTGGACGGACGCACGCCCGTCATCAGTCCCCACGGCGGTTTATAACCTGTCAATTTTGTCAGGCATTCACACAACGCGGAAGCCATCAGCCATTCACCATCTGCCGTTTGCAGTTGTGCATCATTCGCAAAGCGGGAGGCTTCAGCGGATTGTCCGTTCAGCACGGCTCTCGCACAAAGATCTGCACCTTCTTGAGTTTTTGTAAGGATCGTTGAAAACACCCCGTCCGTATCGGGCAGGTCTTCTGCGAGCGTAACAATTTTTTCCATCGGAAAAAAGATACGCACGATGTTTTCCATTTCAAACAAATAGTCGTGGTTTTTACAGATCAGATACATACATTTCTCCGTTTTTTACAGGTACGGATTGTATTTTCTCTCGTGGACGAGGGTGGTTTCTTCGTTATGACCGGGCAACACACGCAGATCTTCTGCAAAAGAAGACAATCTTTGCAGAGATTTCTTCATTTTCACGGCATCGCCTCCGGGGAAATCGACTCTGCCGCAGGTTTCCTTAAACAGCGTATCACCTGAAAACAGCACATCGCCGCAAAGATAACAAACAGAGCCTTCTGTGTGTCCCGGTGTATGTAAAACTTTAAAAACACTTTCACCGAGGTGAATTTCATCCCCTTCGGCTACGGTGATGTCGGCATGATAATTCAACGCCTTGGCAGGTTCCCAACGGCAAAGTGCCTTTTCGCGGTCATGCAGGCATTCCGCATCCGCTGCATGGATAACGATTTGGCCGCCGAAATTTTCGAGCATGTCGCCAAGCCCTAAAATATGGTCAAAATGGCCGTGGGTCAACAAAATATATTCAATTCCGTCGGGCACATTTTCTTTCAGAAACTCAATCTGCCGTGTACGGATGGGCGGGCAATCCACAACACACTGTTTGCCGCTGGCTTTGTCTGTAATAAGATACATATTCGTTCCGATGGAACTGCTTGTGATTACTTTTATATCAATCATTTTTTACACCATGTGTCCGTATCAAAAAGAATGGTTACGGGGCCGTCGTTGAGAAGAGATACCTTCATATCCGCACCGAACATACCGTGTTCGACCTTTCGCACCCCTTGTTCTTTGAGTTTTTGCATGAAATATTCATAAAGACGGTCGGCTTCTTCCGGCTTTGCAGAGGGGGTGAACGACGGGCGGTTGCCTTTTTTGACATCCGCGCAAAGGGTAAACTGCGAAACGACCAGAATTTCACCGTCTATATCAAGAACACTGCGGTTCATTTTGCCGTTTTCATCTTCAAAAACACGAAGTAAAGCCGTTTTGGATGCGAGCACATCGGCTTCGTGCTGTGTGTCGCCGTCCACAACACCTAAAAGCACAAGAAAACCCTGCTTGATTTCACCAATTGTTTGTCCGTCCACATTTACACATGCTTCGGACACCCTTTGGATCACTGCTTTCATACTTTTATACCCCTCCGCGATCTACACTGAGAATGCCGTCGAGTTTTTCAAGCCTTGCCATGACCGTGCGAAGATGTTCCACGCCGTTGACGGTGGCGGTCAGGTAAATCAGTTTTCTTCCATCCTTGGTGTCGCGGGTGTTCACACTCTGCACAATAATATGCAGGTTTTCCAGGGCATCAAAGACCTTACTCATAGGCATTTTTCCTGTAAGGCAGGTCAGAATGAGTGATGCATTGAATTCCGTCTTGACATTGGCACCCCAATAAACACCGATCCAGCGTTCGGGTTCACTTGCAAGGGAAATCACGCTCGGCACATTGGTACAATCGCGTTTATGCACGGAAATACCGTGGCCGCGGGTGATAAAACCGATGATGTCATCCCCCGGAATAGGACTGCAACAGCGGGACAGTTTAACAAGGCAGTTGTCGATACCTTCCACCACAACACCGTCACTGCTGACCGTGCGCTTCGGACGTGCCTGTGTTGCCTGCTTGGGCATATCTGCATTGATGATCTTGTTGGCTTCATCCTTGATCATAGGCATGATCTTACTGAGCACAATGCCGCCGTAGCCGATCGCGGCAAAAAAATCATCGGGTGTGGCACACTTCTGCTTGTCGCAGATGACCTCCATGAGTTTGATTTCCTGTTCTTCGGACAGACGGATATTACTGCGGCGGATTTCGCGTTCGACATCCTGTCTGCCTTCAATGATATTTTCTTCTCTGCGTTCTTTTTTGAACCATGCGCGGATCTTGCCGCGTGCTTCACTCGTGCGGACAATCTTCAGCCAGTCACGGCTGGGGCCTTTGCCCGGCTGCGAAGTGGTGAGAACTTCCACGATTTCGCCGTTTTTAAGAGTATAATCCAAGGGGACGATGCGTTTATCGACCTTGGCACCCGTCATCTTATTGCCGACAGCGGAGTGAATGGCATACGCAAAGTCAATAACGGTTGAACCTGCAGGCAGGCTCATGACATCCCCTTTTGGGGTGAAAACATACACTTCTTCACGCACAATATCGGACTTGATAGCGGTTACGATATCCGAAGCATCGCCCGATTCACTTTGTGCTTCAAGAATGTGCGTGACCCAACCGAGTCCTTTTTCAATCGCCTGTGCCTGATGGGTATTGTTGGAGAAACCGAGTTTGTATTTCCAATGTGCCGCTATACCGTATTCGGCAGTCTTGTGCATTTCCCAGGTACGGATCTGCACTTCAAAGGGAATGCCTTCCTTGCCGATGAGTGTGGTGTGCAGGGACTGATACATATTCGGTTTGGGCGTGGAAATATAATCCTTGAATCTGCCCGGGATGGGCTTGAACATATCGTGAATGACACCTAAACAGTTGTAGCAATCGCCGACGGTATCGACGATAATACGGATGGCATAGATGTCGTAAATTTCTTCAAATTCCTTGCCGTGCATGTACATTTTGCGATAAATGCCGTGAACGGTCTTGATTCTGCCGCTGACTTCGGGATTTTCAACGATTTCGGAAACACGGTCTTTGACACGTGTTTTAATATCTTCTAAAAATTCCATACGAAGCGGTTCTTGCTCTGCAAGTGCTTTTTCAATTTCGGAATAGGCGACCGGGTCGAGATTGGCAATGGCAAGATCTTCCAGTTCATCCTTGACGGGACGGATACCGAGTCGATGTGCAATGGGTGCATAAATTTCAATGGTTTCAAGAGAAATGTCGCGCCGTTTCTGTTCGGGCTGAAACTGAATGGTACGCATATTGTGCAATCTGTCTGCCAGCTTGATGATGATGACACGGATGTCTTCACTCATGGCAAGAAGCAGTTTGCGTAAATTTTCAGCCTGCTCATTTTCACGGCTCATGAAAGTGGGCTGACGATCAGACTGATTGTGCTTATCAAGCGGCACTTTACCGAGTTTTGTAACACCGTCCACAAGCGTGGAAATTTCGGCACCGAACATTTTGCGAAGCTCTGCAATCGTAACAGCGGTATCCTCTGCCACATCATGCAGCAAGGCGGCGGCAATGGACTGATAATCCATGCCGAATCCGATGAGAATTTCCGAAACTGCGATGGGGTGAATGATATAAGGTTCACCCGACTTTCGTTTCTGCCCTCTGTGAGCGGATTCCGAAAGCTCATAGGCCTTGCGAAGAATCGCCGCTTCTTCGGGCATATAGGTCTGTTCTATGAGTTTTTCCAGGTTTGCAAATACATTTTCTTCCATATTCCGCTCTCCTTCTTTGCAAATTGAATTATTATTTATTCCGTATAACCCAGATGCTTGAGAATGGCAGTCTGTGTCAGATCGGTTTTTCCGGTCTTTTGCGTACATGTATATACCCCGTCGTGACACTGTAATATATCTGCCTGCAGAAGTGCCTGCAGTGCTACGGCAATTGCACACGCTCGCTGCGGTGCTTCATCAAGCCGTACGGATAACACTTCCGTATCGAATTTCCATTCGCCGCCTGTACGGATATATTTATATATTTTTGTAATCAGTGCACGGTCCGGACAAGCCAGTGTGCGTTGACTTTCCGTCAATGTTTCATTACGACAGACACTGCGATACAACGCAAGGGATGAAAACAGTGCATTGTCATCAATGCCCGCGGGACGTATATCACGGATCTGAATACTTACCCGTGTTTCACCCATATATATGTTCTTATCAATGCGGACCGCAAGATCCACAAGATCCCCTTTGGTGTAAGCAAAATCATCGGGAGCAACCCCGAACTGCACAGCGGTGATGTGTGCCCCGTTACGGGAGAGCACCAAACGTAGATGACGGTTGTTGCCCATGCCTTTTATGCTTTCAATTTTCATACCGAACAAGCCGAATAAGGGGGCAGGATTGCCTGCACCGAAAGGTTCAAGATCGTGCAGGGCATCCAGAATGGCAACACTGATGTGTGCGGGATTCAAGCGGCAATCAATGGTGACAGACGGAAAAACATCCCCTGTTTTTGCAGCATATTCGTTGATTTTGCGACGAAATGACTCAATATTTTCGGGTGCCACGGAAAAACCTGCCGCAAGCGTATGTCCGCCGAACTGCAACAGGGTATCTCCTGCATAGGTCAGTGCTTCATACAATGAGAATCCGTCAATGCTTCTGCCCGAGCCTTTTGCAGTTCCGTCCGTCTCCCGGGTGATAACAATGGCAGGTCTGCCGTAACGTTCCACCAGGCGGGATGCAACAATCCCGATAACCCCCGCATGCCACTGATTGCCGTCAACCACCAGCACACGGTCATTACGCTGTTCGGGATGTTTATCGAGGTATTCTTCCACCTGTACAAAAATGGCACTTTCCGTTTCCTGCCGCTCCACATTGGCATGGTCAATTTCCTTGGCAAGACGCTCTGCTTCCTGCGGGTCTTCTGTCAGCAGCAGCTGCAATGCCTGCCATGCACTGCCCATTCTGCCTGCCGCATTGATACGGGGAGCCAGTGTAAAAGCAATTCCGAGTGAATTGAGCTCTTTTTCCGCACTGCCCGCCACTCGACGCAATGCTTCAATACCGCAACGCGAATAGCGATTCATATTCGCAAGACCTGCAAGCACGATCAGTCTGTTTTCACGCATCAACGGAACAATATCTGCCACCGTGCCGATGGCAACGATGTCTGCATAGTCATCAAGTAATGCATCATAATCACCGTCTTCGAGTGCGGCCGCCAATTTCAAGGCAACTCCGACACCTGCCAACTCCTTGAAGGGGCTTTCATCGTCTGCACGCCACGGATCCACAACGGCACAGCAGTCGGGCAGTTTTTCTCCTGCACGGTGGTGGTCTGTTACGACAAGATCCACGCCGAGCGTTTTCAGAAGTTCCGCCTCGGCAATGGAACCGATGCCGTTATCCACCGTTACAATCAGCTTTGTACCGTCTTCGGCAATACGCCTGCAAACCGCATCGGAAAGACCGTAGCCTTCATTCATACGCGACGGAATGTAGGCATATACATCCGCACCGATCATTTCAAGATATGAATACAGCAATGCCGTTGCGGTGACACCGTCTGCATCATAGTCGCCGAATACGGTGATCTTTTCTTCCCGCTCAACGGCAAGACGGATTCTGTCAACAGCCTTGTCCATATCTTTGAGCAACCACGGATCGCTCAACTGCGAACGCATATCCAGAAATGCCGTCACATCGGCAACAGTTTGAAAACCTCTTGCATTGAGCACGAGTGCCGCGAATTCATTGACACCGCACTCTGCCGCCACTGCAGCAGCCGCTGTTTTATCATATTGTGCCACATTCCATTTCTTGCGTCCCAAAATACTTACTCCTTAGGGTCATCCGACTCCGTTTTTTTACAGGCGAATTTCCGTCAATACTTCATTAAAATACCGTATAATATTCGATTATTTTATTTTATCATTTTTTTGCAAGTATTGCAAGTCTTTTACATGTTGTTTTTCTGTTTTCATGACAAAAATATACCGCCTTTTCTGCATATGTGAAAAAGCGGTAACAACTTTTTTGATTCTGTCAGTCCGGCATCAAAGCACGGATAAGTTCTGCACAAATGCTGTAAATACCCGTCTGCGGGTCGGTTTCATACCGTGCACCCGAGGTCAGAACAACAACACCGTCTGCCGTAACAGGGTCAATCATATAACAAGCATACATCCCGTAAGCACTGCCGGTATGTGCATAAACGGTTCTGTCTTCCACTGCACCTTCATAGATAAAACTACCCAATCCGACCAACTCACCGCCGTTATTAAACTGCACTCGCAAAAGCTCGGCAACACTTTTTTTGCTCAGAAGGCGTGTACCGTCTGCCGCACAACCGTCATTGAGAAGTACGCAAAGCAGTTGGGCATAATCCGTTGCGGAGATAATCAGATTACCCTGTGTCAGATGTACGGTTTGTCCCAATACCGGATGAAACCGAGTTGACAAAAGAGGCTTTACCGCAGAATCTCCATCATATAAAACACCGATTTCCTCAGCATTCTCAACGGAAACTGGAAGATATCCGCCGTCCAATTGCAAAGGATCCAGAAACAAGGACTGTGCAAGCTCTTCAAAACATACTCCGCTTGCAAGTTCACAGACGGAACCAACCAACGCATTACTGAGATTGCTGTAAGAATGTGCACTGCCGGGTTTATACGCAAAAAACGTACTTCTGTCCGTCAGTAATTGCTTGATGGAGATGGAGGATGCGTTACCAAGCGAAATATCAAACAGCCTGCTGTCGGCAACGGATGCGGTGTGGGTCATCAACATCCGTGCGGTGATCGGTGTATCAGGATAAGCCGGATTGCGAACGGAAAAACCGTAATATTCGCTGATATCGGCATCCAATGCAACCACACCATTGTCAGCGAGAGTCATAAATATCATATTTGTAAAAAGCTTGGAAAGTGATGCAACACGGTATTTTGTATCCTGCGTGACCGCCTTTGCACTCTCACGGTCTGCCGTTCCGTACACATAACTGCCCGTCACGAATCCGTCTTCAATCACTGCACACTGCACACCGACGGCTGCATACTTTTCGCTGACTCTATCCAATTCATCATTGCTGATTTCAAGTATATTTTCTGCGAAAGATGTCTTTTGAAATTTTGATGCAATCGGTTCTTCTTCCGAAGCGATGCTTCGGTATACCGTATCGGAATCTGAGACCAACGCCGGCACAACAGCCAGATCTGCACTTACGCTTTTGCTTTTTCGCGATTCGGTGTCATATAAATAAACAAGAACAAAACTCAGCAAAACAGAAATAATAAAAACCGGTAAAGCGTATTTTTTCATTATATTCACCATATTTTTCTTTTTTCGCAAAAAGAAGTATTCACGATCCGAAGCACATTATTCACAAAAAACCTAAAAATTTCTTAATTTTTTCAAAAAAAGAAGCATCCGTTATATTCGGACACTTCTTTTATCATTATAATCAGTTAGTCAACCTGAACTGATACATCGGCCATTCTGAGACATCTTCCAATCCAAGGCTTGCACGAAGTACCAGTCGTGCATCCCCTGCATCCAGTTTTTCGTCGCCGTTCACATCACCGATTTTAGTAATATCTGCATTTGCAACCTCAAGCCCGACACTGGCACGAAGCACATATCTTGCATCACCGCTGTTGACAGTGCCGTCAAAATTCACATCGCCCGCTTCAATAAGCAATGTATCTTTGTTTACAAAAACATAGATCACATAAGTCAGTATTTGTCCTTCACAGTTGACGGTTACATTGTATGCACCGCTGTTCTCAAGCGACGGGGCGGAAATAATAAGCCCTTGTGAAATAATGGCGGTTGATCCGTCGGAGTAGATAGCTTTCACCTGTAATCCTCTTGTATCGAGTACATCACCGACAAGATAAAGAATCTGTTCGGGCAAGCCGACCAAATAGACCGATTCGATTACAGGCTCCTTGTAGTTGCGTTCCCAGACTGCACTGACATAAATATCGGTGATTTCACCCGTCAATGCAATGCTTGCTCCCGGCTGTAAGACTTCTGCACCGTTTGCCGATTGATACTGCCAACCTTTAAAGGTATAGCCGCTTCGGACAGGGACCTCGGTGCTGAGCTTCACAGTTGCTGTCCATACAGCATACAGTTTTGTATCTGTACTGAACGGATAGGAGGCTCCCGTTGTATACATGACATCGGTGCCGTAAGCAACGGTCGTCCATCCCGTGTTAACAGGTGTGAAACTCTGCAAAGCGGGCATGCATCGGCCGCCGTTGGGAATATAGTTAACATAACACGGATCGTATGTTGCCGACGGCATTTTGATGCTTTCATTTTTCAACACAAACTGCGAATAGGATGAAAGCTTACCGCCCGTTGCATCAAAAGAAACAGTATAACCGGCAATTGCCTGATCACGCCGGAAATAATAGTAAACAGGAAGAGAGGACTCCTCACCGGCTGTGTTGCTGTGTGCAACGATTTTCAATCGGATCCATGTTCCGGGATACTGCGAAAGCACATCCGCAGACAAAGACAACGAATTGACAGTGCGGGTCTGATCGGTTGCATACAGATCCTTACCGGCTTCATTTGCACGTGAGGGATTCGGTGAGCCCGACAAAACACGTACATTATAAGTATAATAGTTGCCGGTAGATGTCCACACAACATTCAGACTCCCCTGTGCAGATACCGTACCGCCGTATGTTCCCGCATAATGCGTGGAATATTTGGTCGGAATGATTGAGGGGGTCGAGAGTGTGGGAGAAACAAGACGGACAACGGATGTTGTAAAATACAGTGTTGTACCCGAACCGAGGGCTTTTGAACCCGATGCATCCGAATATGCAACCACCTTCACACAATAGCGGCTTCCTGCCTGCAAGGCTTCTTTCAGATTGGCATTGCTGCTTTGCAACAGCGAAACGCTTGTGACGGAAGCAGACACCAGCACATTATTTGCAACCGTTTTAAGAACCGTACCGGATGTATCGACACGCGAAATGGTGTAACGGTATGACTGTGCATTGGGAACGGAATTCCAGATGAGGTTGCCGGGAGAAGCAGGATTCAGCTCTTCATTTGCAAGCGGCTTCGTCACAGTAGGATCCACAATTTTACTGTATTTCGGCCAATATGTATCCCTTGCAAGCACGGCACGAACGGACCAGTCAGAAGACATACAGCCTTCATACACTTCTGCAAAGTAGTAAGCCGCATCATAAGCACCCTGTGCAGTATCGGGAAAACTTTTGAGTTTTGTGTTAACTTTATTGTAGTAACCGGAGCTGGCATATGTATCCTTACCCGTCAGCTCATGACGGAAGAAAGCAAGCTGTGCATTGATATCTGAAGCATCAAGCCCCTGACTTGTACACCAGTTCATCAGATTCTCGCGACGGTAATTCCACTGAAAAATACCGTAAGCCTGTCCGTTATCCCCCCAGCATTCGGGGTCAAAATCACATTCACGTTCTACGTTCGCAAGAATTGCAACGCTGACAGCAACGTTATAGCCCATAACCTGCGTACAGTAATCGTAAATAATTTTTTCATTGGCTGCCATTTCTGCATTGGTAAGATATGCCTTTGCCTGCAAGGGAATCGTTGCGGGGAGAATGCCGCCCCAAAGCAAAAACAAGGATAAAATAATACAGACACACTTTCGTATCGTCTTTTTCATTCTTTCCCTCCGTAATCGGCATCAGTCTTCAAATCCGCTTGCGGACGTTTTTCCGTCCGGTTCCGATGCCCAGAATTATGGTTTTTTGAATCTATTCAAAAGACAGCAATTCATTGCCGTTCCTTGCTGTCATGTTTTTTTCAACGGAAAGCAGATGCATTATAACACATAATTTCGAATTTGTCAAATTTATTACAATGTATCATTATGGAAACTATTTTTATGTAGTTTTTCATTTATAATATTAACATTTTGGTTCTTCACGGAAAATTGTGGGATTTTTGATTAAGGGAAGTGCAAATTACGGTTTATCGGGGAGTCAGAGGTGTCAATCCCGGACACCGTCCCCCGTGATTGGCTGCTCTCGGCTAAACCGCAATTTCTTTTCTTCATCCCACAACTTTCCGTGAAGATCCAACATTTTTACCTGTTTTTGTGCCAAAAAAAAGCGGCAACCGAAGTTGCCGCTCATATAAGTTTCTCTTATTTGAAAAGATTATTGAAGAAATCAGCAATCTGCTGGAAGAGATCCTTGAAGAAGTTAGCAATAACAGCCCACAGACCGTCACCGTTGATCAGACCTTCATCCTTGGGTTCTTCTTTTTCAACATTGCCTGTATCTACATCATTTTCATAGACAAGGCCTTCGTTTTTGGAGTCATAGTCCGTTACCATTACTCTGTCAAAATTGCCGTTTTCGCTGTCAATAATAACATAAGACGGTGCAGCTTCCCAATCTGTAAGATTGAGTCTGATAAAACGAACTGCACTGAGATACTTATTCTGGAAGAAGAAAGCATCATGATACATTTTGTTTGTTTTCGAATTGAGCACAAGTGCTTCATAAGCCAGATTCATGTAACAAGGTTCCGTGGTGCGGAAAATTGCTGTTGTGGCATCGGCATCGAATACGAAAGCAACCTTAATGTAGCCGCCGTATGTTTCATTGTAAACGGAAGCGAAGCAACCGTATGTGCTATAGTCAGATTTTTCTTCTGTGTTGCTGATGGTACCCAGCAGATCGCCGGTTTCATTGTAAATATTGACCGTTGTGGGAGCAGCCGTTGCAAAAATACCAACTGTCTTGGTGGCAGGATCCTGGTCGAATACTTTCTTCAGGACTTCGAGCTTTGCAACCTGAACAGCACTTCTTTCAATGATTTCGGGTTTTGCATAGCCGTTGAAAATGGAACCTGCAATAGCATCTCTCTTGACACCTTCAAGGTTCAACAGCATGCGTTCACCTTCGGTACGAAGGGTGATGAGTGCAGTGAGAGCAAATTCACCGGAGTCAGCTTCCGTGTTGGCAACTTTTTCACGTACATAAGCGGGAAGAACATCTTCAATCGAAACGATGGTGGACAGAGCAGTCATGTATTCATACTGATCCTGGGTATTGAAGAGGAACTGTGCGATATCACCGATTGCATTATAAACCTTGCTGAGGATGGCGGTAACAGAGTTCAGAGATGAAAGGGCATTGATACCTTCATTCAGACCGTACTTTGCAAGGTCTTCCGTAACTCTCAGGGCAACTGCACCGAATGCTTTTTCGATTTCGGCATCCATATTGTTGGCAAGGTCTCTTGCTGCATTACGGACGATCTGATCGCGGCAGGTGTCAGCAACCTGATTGAGCAACTCTACAAAATACAAACCTGCAGACTTAACGGTCAGGATTTCAGCAACAGCATCAATGTATTCTTCATACAGTTCATTGCCGTAGGAGAGATATCTTTGGAATTCGGTAATTGCCTGCATGGTGGTGTTCCATTCAGAGGAATCGGTAACCACTTCAAATGCCTTGATGTAGTCGCTGACGGTTTCAATAACATCGGCAACGGTCTGCGTGGTGTCAAGGATGTCGAGAATCTGATAAATCAGTTCGTTTTCATAAGGAATGTCCACGCGTTCAACAAGACCGAGCAGGGTTGCCTTTGCAACTTTGTAGTCGTTGGAGCCGGTGATGCCGTTGTAAATACCGTCTTCATACAGATTCAGAGCGGAATACAGGGCAATGGTGGAATCAAAGTAACCGTTGGAACGGGTGTAGTCAATGTGATAATAGCTTTCTTCATCGAGAACAGCCTCAAGAATCAACTCATCAACAACAAGGGGGGCTTCTTCATTTTCTTCTGCTGCAAAAGCAATCACGGACAGACCGGAGAGCATCATAACAACGGACAGAAGGATGCAAAGTAATTTTTTCATGAAAAACAACCTTTCAATTTTTTTACCGTGCTATATAATAAACATATATAGCATAGTTACGGAAATAGTATAATCCCAGTTTCAGACAATGTCAACAAAAAATAAACACAAGAACAAATCTTTGTATACATTGTTCAAAGACTCATTCTTGTGTTTGTATATTTTGCTAAAGTTTAATTTAAGGTTTTATTCCGCATCAAGAGCAACAAGGTCTTCAAAAGTTTCCCGGCGGACACCGACTCTGTTTTCAGTGCCGTTAAGAATTACCAAAGCGGGCCTGGGAAGGCGGTTATAGTTGGATGCCATGGAGTAATTATAGGCCCCTGTGGTCAACACGGCAATGATATCGCCGCGTTCGGCAGAAGCCATGCGCAGGTTTTCCTGCAGAATATCGCCGCTTTCGCAACATCTTCCGACAACGGAACAAAGACAGTCCGTTGCTTTGTCGGCACGGCTTGCATTGACCACCGTATA
Organism: Acutalibacteraceae bacterium; assembly: GCA_045605525.1. Classification (GTDB taxonomy): domain Bacteria; phylum Bacillota; class Clostridia; order Oscillospirales; family Acutalibacteraceae; genus RUG806. The sequence goes on along the minus strand of JAZUQC010000004.1, from coordinate 7,670 downwards.
CGGTGCTTCATACAGTGCATAGCGGGGATTGTCGGGCATACCGCCGTCCACGGAAACATAAGTCTTGCCGTTGGGGGTATGCTTGACAGAGCCTGCCGTGTAAAGCGTCGTACCGGCTGCGGCAACAATGCTTCTGCCCGGTTCAAGCAGAATTTTCGGACAAGGCATGAGCAGTGCATCACAGATTTTCTTGATTTCAGCCGCCATGGCACGGATATAAGCGGCATAATCGGGCTGCGGATGGCAAGGCAGATATCTTGCACCGAAACCGCCGCCGAGATTGCAGAATTCCGTCACATAGCCGTATTTTGTCTGCATTTCCTTGATGAAACGCAGCATGATTTCACCTGCCTGTACAAAGGGATCAATTTCAAATACCTGTGAACCGACATGGCAATGGAATCCGCACAGATCAATGCCGTTCATGGCAAGAGCCTGTTTTGTAATGACTTCCGCCTGTCCGTTTTCAATAACACTGCCGAACTTGGAATCAACCGTACCCGTGGTGATGGCTTTGTGGGTATGCGGGTCAATACCGGGAGTCAGACGAAGTAAAATCTTCTGCCTGATCCCTCTGCGTTCGGCTTCCTTGTTGACAGCATTGAGCTCATGCTGATTATCAACGATAAAATAGCCGACGCTGCAATCCATTGCAAAGGCAATATCATAATCGGTTTTGTTGTTGCCGTGAAAAAAGGCTTTTTCAAGCGGGAAACCCGCTTTTTTGGCGGTATATAACTCGCCCGAGGAAACAAGGTCGGTACCCATTCCTTCACTCGCAGCAATCTTATAGATACCTGTAAAACTCAATGCCTTGCTTGCGAGCAGCGGCATGGAGCCTTCGGGAAAGCATTCTTTGACCGTCTGCACATAGGCACGGCAATTTGCACGCACAAGCTGTTCATCCAGCAGATAAAGCGGGGTGCCGTACTGTGCAGCAATGTCAACGCAATCCTGCCCGCTGACGGTCAGATGCCCGTTTTCATTGATATTCAGATTGGGATGGATCAGAAAATCCTGCATCATTTATCATCCTTTTTTATATCAGATCACGCATGGAATAAAGGCCCGGTTCCTTACCGCAAAGGAACTGTGCTGCAGCAAGAGCACCTTCTGCAAAAATATCGCGGCTTTCGGCTTTGTGACGCAGAGTGATGGTTTCGCTGCCCGTAGCGACCCACACCTCATGCATCCCCGTTTCATTGCCCAGACGCAAGGCATGCATTCCGATTTCATCAGCCGTACGCGGGCACATACCGCTTCTGCCGTCCTGACGCACAGCTTCGGGACGCACTTCTTTGATGGCATCAAACAACATCACGGCAGTGCCGGACGGTGCATCCAGTTTGCGGTTGTGGTGACATTCCACGATTTCAATGTTTGCCTCGGGGAAACAGCTTGCGGCTTTTTTTGCAAGCTCAACAAGCAAAGCGACACCCAAAGACATATTTGCACTCATAAACACGGGCACGCTTTCGCTTGCCTTGAGAACCGCTTCTTTTTCTCCATCTGTCAGCCCCGTCGTGCAAAGCACCAGCGGCAGATTGCGATTGACTGCATAAGCGGCAACAGACGGAGCGGCAACATGGTTGGAAAAGTCAATGATAACATCCGCTTCACCGTAATAATCATTGACACAGGCAAGAAATTCTCCTCCTGTAAAATCCACAGCGGCGGCAAGAGAAGAATCCTTCACACCTTCGTTTATCATGCGGCGCAGAACCGTACCCATACGGCCTGCGGCACCGTTGAGAACTACTTTCATCGGTTAATTCCTCAAACGTTCAGACCCTGCTCACGCATAAGAGCGAGCATGTTCTGCTTGTGTGCATCTTCCATGGGAGTCAGCGGCAGACGGAGTCTGTCTTCGCAGAAGCCCATTGCGGCCATCGCAGCCTTCACGGGGATGGGGTTGACTTCGCAGAACAAAGCATCAATAAGCGAATGGAAGCGGTACTGCATATTGGCGGCACCCCACACATCACCCGAGAAGAAGCGGTTGCAGATTTCCATGGTTTCCTTGGGAAGAATATTGGAAAGAACGGAAATACAGCCGACACCGCCCAACGACATCAGCGGAACGATCTGATCGTCATTGCCCGAATACAGATCGAGTTTGCCGTGTACCTTGCTCATGGTTTCAACAATTTTGGAAATGTTTCCGTTGGCTTCTTTGATACCGACAATATTGGGATGATCGGCAAGAGCAGCATAGGTATCAGGTTCAATGTTGACCCCCGTTCTGGTGGGAACATTATAAAGAATAACGGGGACGGAAGAAGCATCGGCAATTTCGGTGTACATGCTGATAAGCCCCTTCTGTGTTGCCTTGTTGTAGTAAGGCGTTACAGACAGAACACCGTCTGCACCTGCTTTGCAGGCATGTTCAACAAGGTCGAGTGCATAAGCGGTATCGTTGCTGCCGACACCTGCGATCATGGGCACTCTGCCCGCAATACGTTTTGCGGAATAGGCAAAAATTTCGCGATGTTCATCGTCAGACAGGGTGGATGCTTCGCCGGATGTGCCGGCAATAACAAGGCCGTCAATGCCGCAGTCAATCTGCCAGTCGATGATTTTGCCGAGTGCATCGTAATCAATGCCGTTTTCATTAAAAGGGGTAATGAGAGCGGTTGCAACGCCCTTAAAAAGTGTTTTCTTTTCCATAATTTTATTCCTCCGGATTCTGTTAAAGGTCTGACGCTGAAAAAATGCCGCCGACGGGCATGTCGGCAGCATGATACAAGCTGAAACAAAATACTTCCGCAAAGAAAGTATGTTCAGTAGCACTCCGCAGCCGCGACAGTCATATGCATCTTATTGCATACACCCAGGTAAGTTCCGACATAAACTTCCTTCGGCGTCGTGCCCCTTTTGCCCGCACAACGGAATCGTCACTCCCTTGGCATACGGGTTACTGATGACATAACGCACCTCTACCTTTTAAATCATTATATCAGCAGTCTTTTGTTTTGTCAACACCTTTTCACAGATTCTGCACACTAAAAGCATAAAATAAAACGGCAAGGAGTATTCCCTCACCGTTTACATTTCTCATTCAGCATCTTTGCCGTAGTCGATTTCGACTTTGCCCTTTGTGGAACGGGCATATTCCATCAGAAGAACCGTATGCACGGCATGTTTTCCTGCATCGTCAAGATAAGCGATCTTTTCGATGATATCCTTTGTTTCATCGTTGAATGAAACGGGATACAAACCGTCGACAAGCTTGATGTCCAGAAGGCTGCACATTTTGCAGACCGTTTCAAAAGCCGTACCGCTTACACCCTTTTTGAGAGCACTGACAACCGTAGACTGCGGAATGCCGAGTTCTTCAGAGAAACGGCGAACACTCTTGTACTTGGTTTTGATGTTCTTCTTGATGATCGGAGTTAAACCATCCATTTTCTTTTACCACCTTATTTTAATTTTCCAACATTGAAATTGCATGCTGTTCTTACCCGCAAAAGCTGATAAAACCGGGCAACGAATCCGGCATTTTCAGGTGTTTGATTTTGCAGATAAGCCAACGCCCACGATTTTTGATTTTAGCACATCATTTTGCGAAAGTCAATATATTTTGCTAAAATACAAACCGAATCTGATAATTTTCAATATTTTCAGCGAATATGCTGCACACAGGTTCCTACAACTTCACGCACATAAGCGGGGTTATCGGTAATGATTCCGTCCACACCCAGCAACAGCATGCGTTTGATGTCTTCTTCCTCATTCACCGTCCACACATTCACAACCATCCCTTTTTTATGTGCCCACTTCACAAGCGGTGCACTGACCAGTTTATGCAAGGGATGAATGGCATTGCACTTTGTAAAACGCACCATAGCGGCGGGCCATACAACGGGGTAACAAGCGGAAGGATTGTTCGACGGATACAAAAAACCGGTCGGCACGGCAGGTGCACACTGCTTGACATAACGCAGGATCTGCACACTGAAGCTGGAGATGATCAGACGATCGGTCAGACCGTATTCTTCAACGGCAGTCAGTGTTTTTTCAACCAGTTCTTTCAATCTTGAAGGGGGGCGTTTGATTTCGATGTTAAGCACTCTGATATCCGCTTTTTTTGCAACGGCAAGAAATTCATCGAGTGTCGGAATGGTCGTTCCCCTGAATTCCTCCCCGTACCATGAACCGAAGTCAAAACGGCGCAGTTCTTCGAGGGTCATTTTTTCAATAAAGCCGGTCCCGTCCGAAGTTTCATCAATATCATAATTGTGACAGATCACGGGAATGCCGTCCTTGGTCAGATGCACATCCGTTTCAAAGCCGTCTGCAAGATCGGCAACAGCTCGCTCAAAAGAAGGGATGGTGTTCTGCGGTGCACAGGCCTTGGCACCGCGGTGTGCAATAATATTCGGAACCATATTCTTTTCCTCACTTTGCGGCAGAAAGAACCGCATCCAGATCGAGTGTGATATTGTTATACACAGGGGTATTCATCATCTTGTTGTTGCATTCTGCGGAATAGAATTTTTCGGGAGATTTCTCATAAACGGATACTTCCACAGCATCGCTGGTGGTGGTTGCATCCATATAGACAGTAACAGGCGTTTCCCCCTCGGTGTAAGTCAGTGCGAACACATAGGAGTTGCCGTTTTCGGCATCGGGATTTACGTTCATATAGCAATAAACAGCGGTAACATCCTTCTTGCCGTTCACTTTATAAAAACCTTTGACATACTTTGCGGCGGCTTTTTCGGCAGTTTCCCAAAGACCGGAAAGGAACTTATAAGAGTCTTCGAAGTTTTCAAGACCGTCAACATCCTTGATATTATCTTTTTCGATGGTCTGCGTCATGGCACGTCCTTCAAGAAGCAATTCATCCAGATAGCCGATACAGGAAGAATAGTTATTAAGGGCGGTTTTGTTTTTCAGATTTGCAACCGCTTCACTGAAATTGACAAGACCGCTGTAATCGACCTTTACGTTCAATTCATGCAACTGTTCATCAGTCAGTTCGGGTTCTTTATCTCCGCAGGCGGCAAAAGCGAACAGGGCAACCGTAAGCAACAGGCAAAGAACAACAGAAATAAACTTTTTCATGGAAAAACCTCCGTAAAAAATATAATTTTTAATTGTGAATAATTATATCACTTTTTCATAATATTTGTCAACTCTGTAAATAGACTTGATTTTTCAGACAAAATAAAATATGATAGGGTAAGTTATGAAAAAAATTCCGGAGGAAAATATGAAAAAAGCATATCTGCTGCCCTTGATTCTCTTTTTGATTGTTCTTGGTTGCACTGCCTGCAAAAAGGACACCGACACACAACCCGTTCACAACGATATGCAGGTCAGCCTGCAACCGGAGCTGACCACGATTCCGACACGGAACGATACATCCGTGCCGACAGCCGACAACAGCGAACTGACCGAAACCACCCAACCGACACAAGCACCGACAACGCAAGAACAAACCACACAGGCAGGTCCCGCCGCCGAGGAAAAATACCGCAACGAATATACCGCCAACGGTTTGCCGTCCGTTCTTTATGAGGTGATCGGCAGCGGCGAAAACGCAATGTATTCGGGTGTTTACCGACGTTATGTATACAACGGCGGCTCCCTGACTACCATTGAAAAATGGAGCCAAAACGACAACGGCGATTCACTGATTTCAACTACGGATTACGGTTATGACGGCAGAGGCCATCTGACACGCACCGAAGAACGTCTGCCCGATGCCGCAGGCAATCTGTATACTTATTGTCTGACTGAAATCATCAACAACACCGACGGCAAGCCGGCAACAAAATCCATTGCTTATCTGCACACAGACGGAACAACAAAACAGCAGACCGTATACGGATACACGTACGATGATTACGGCAGAGAAATTCTTTGCACCGTTACCGAAGACGGCGACTTTGTAAGCCGCACAGAAACGGAATATGTTTTCAGCGGTAACACTCTGACACAAAAAACCGTAACCACTGTCCGTTATCCCGGCACCCCGTACGAACAGAAAAATGTGCTGACACAGACCTTTGATGCAAGGGGTAATGTGCTTACAAAAGCCGAAAATGACACCGGCATTCATTACACCATTGCGTATGAATATGACGACAGGGACCGTGAAGTTTCATCACGCACAACACAGTCTGACGGCACGGTCACGGAATACACCGCCACGGAATACAAAGACCTCGGCGGCGGTTGCACCTGCACCACAAAACGCATTTTTGCACAGGACGGCTCGCTTTACAGCACCATTGTTACCAACACAGACAATTACGGCAATACATATCTGCCGCAGGAATAAAATGTAAATGCAAAATGCATTTAAAAACCCCTGATTGTGCTTTACAAAGTGAACAGAACCGTTAAAAACGGACAATAGAAAAAAGAACCCTCCTATGGTAGAATTAAGATATCTATCATAGGAGGAAATTTTATGTCCAGAAGTTACAGACATATCAAAGAATATGAAAAAGAGATAATAGAATTAAAGGCACAAGGATTAACCAAAAGAGAAATCGGGGAAAAGTTTGGGTTAAGTAAAGAACAAATAAAAAACTTTTTGAAAAACAAGAGAAGACGAGACGAAAAAATAGCAGCGGGAATGTCAATAAAAAGAAAAGGCAGACCACCGAAAGATTATGTTGTAACGGAAGAAATGAAGGTTCAGGAGCTTCGATACATCCTCGCTCGAAAAGAAGCAAAGATAAAATCATTAGAAATGGAAAATGAATTGATGAGGGATTTTCTCTCGCTCACAGAAAGGAAGTGAGGACAAGTGTAAAGTTTATGGTTATCTACCGTCATAAGGATAAATATTCAATAAGTGAAATGTGTCGATTCTTTAAAGTATCAAGAAGCGGTTACTATGACTATGTTAAAAGAATGGATATACCTGCAAAAGACTTACCGTTAGCTGAAAAGATAAAGGAATGTCAGGATAAGTGTGGTAAAACATACGGCTACCGTAGAGTGCATATATGGCTTGAAAAGAATGGGATTCATCACAATCCTAAGACAATATTGAGAGTTATGCAAAAATACAACCTGTTATCCGTAATCAGAAGAAAGAAATATCGCAATTATGGTGATTATCTTCATAGATATCCGAATTTGTTAAATAGAGATTTTCATGCTGACAGACCGAATCAAAAGTGGGTAACAGATATATCATACATCAAGACACAACAAGGAACACTTTATCTTTCGGTAATCAGAGATTTGTACGACAACAGTATTGTTGCTTTCAAAACCGGGACAGAGCAAAACATTAATCTTGTCTTGAGTACAATCAAAGCTGCCAAGAGAAAAGAGAAGGTCACTGCAGAGTTGCAGCTCCACAGTGACCAAGGGTTTCAATATACATCACCAGCATATTTTAACCTAACAAAATCATACGGCATAACACCCTCGATGTCAAGACGTGGAAACCCATATGACAATGCAATGGCTGAAAACTTTTTCTCAATCCTAAAAACAGAATGTATTTATAGAACAAAATTGAGAACTTATGAGGATGCTCGCATCCTAATAAGCGAATACATACACTTCTACAACAATGAAAGAATTCAACTAAAAACAAAACTGACTCCGCTTGAAAAACGAAATCAGTTTGTTGCTTAAAATTTAATACTTAACACCATAGGGGGTGTTTTTGTACTGTCCGTACAAATTGGAGCAGTGCA
>JAZUQC010000003.1:0-1755 GCA_045605525.1 Acutalibacteraceae bacterium | reverse complement strand
GGCGATGCCGGTAACAAGGTTGGTCGCACCGGGACCGCTGGTGGAAATGACCACCCCGGGTCTGCCGGTGACGCGGGCGAATCCGTCGGCGGCATGGGCGGCATTCTGCTCATGGGCGCGGAGGATGTGGTTGATACGGTGGGCGTTTTTATACAGTTCATCATAAATGGGCAGGACTGCACCACCCGGATAACCGAATACCGTTTCTACGCTGTTGCGGCATAATGCCTCAATTACAATGGCTGCTCCTGATCTTTTCATTTTTCTGTATGCTTTCATTTTGGGTTGAATAATCAAAACCACCGGCTGAGCCGGTGGTATGCACTGCGCCTGGAAGGCGAAATTACTGGCTGCCCGACACGGGCTCTGAATAGGACCTGCCAGTCGCATTGACTTCACGGACTGCCGCTAAAGCGGTCTGTGAAGTTTTTTCTTTTGCTCAAAGCAATCTACCGTTGCGAACAGATTACTCTTTGCAGGAATTTGTTTTATGTCTTGTTATTCTTGCTACCCGTAAACGGGTCCACAAACTCTTTGAAGGTCATTTGTTCATATGCAAAATCTTCATCCAGTTGGTGGCGGATATACTCCTCGATTGCTTTTTTGTTACGCCCGACCGTATCCACATAGTAACCGCGACACCAAAAATGACGGTTCCCATACTTATATTTCAGGTTCGCATGACGATCAAAAATCATCAGCGAACTTTTGCCCTTCAAATACCCCATAAATTGGGATACGCTCAAGTTCGGGGGAATACTGACAAGCATATGGATGTGGTCAGGACACGCCTCCGCCTCGTGGATTTCCACTTTCTTCTGATCGCAAAGCGTGCGTAAGATTTTGCCTATATCGCTTTTCAATGCTTGATAAATTACCTGTCGGCGATATTTTGGCGCAAATACAATATGGTACTTGCAATTCCAACGACTGTGTGATAAACTATCACTGTTTTTGTTTGACATCTTTCATGTCTCCTTTTGATGGTTCAGGTGTGCAAACTGGCAGGTCTTACACACTGTAAATCAAAAGGAGACTTTTTGCAAACTTGGATCTAAAGATTTTTTATCCTCACCGGCAAAGCCGGAGGTTATATTGACCTAAAGGTATAGACAAAAAAAGCCCTGCCGGAAATCTTTTCTCCGGCAGGGCTGTGTTTCAATGTGTTTTCTGGTGGATCGAATGTTATGCCGTGCCGGGGGGCGTAATAATAATGATGCTGATAATAATAATGGCGATCATAATAATGGCGGCAATGAACATGATGCAAGTTCCGGCTGCATCACAATGCACCGGAGCATAAGCAAAACTGTTTTCAGACTTCATCATATTCATTTTCATTTCAAATCCCGTAAAAGAAAAAACCTCTCTGTGGCTGATCACCGCAGAGAGGTCTGAATCTTCTTTTCTTCAAGTCATACTCAACAACAGCAACCGGCAGTACCGCAACCAATAATAATGATGGCGATAATCGTAATAATGCTGTTAATGTTGTTGAAAAACTGTTTCATTGTTTTCCTTGTTCCAATCTCAAAATTCTTTCTTACAATACCATCGCTCTGAAACAATGTCAAGTGGAAAAAATAAAAAAAGTTGATTTTTCAGAAATTTTTACGGTCCTTTTACGGAAGATAAGCGTCCACACCCACTTCTTTCGGGATCGCGCCACGGGTATGATCGTTGGCTTCGCTTTCGATGACTTTCATCTTTTTCCACTTCCCCCCGCGATACCGCAGATAGAATGTCACACCCAGG
>JAZUQC010000002.1:0-11898 GCA_045605525.1 Acutalibacteraceae bacterium | reverse complement strand
GTCAAGGTCGTATTGAAACAATTTCCGCCTGCGTTCCTACCGAAATTCTTTCAATCTCCACCTTGACTCTATACATAATGCACTTACCTCCGGCTTACCGATGTGCTGACACTATTGGCTTACCGATGTGCTGACCTTACCGAAGCGACCCGATAATTTTGCATTTTGCATTTTCCATTTTGCATTGAAAAAACCGCCCGAAGGCGGTTTTTTTATTCTCCGCAAAGCCTGACAATGGCTTCGGCAAACATTTTGGCTGACAACAGAAGTGTGTCAAGGTCGGCAAATTCGTCGGGACCGTGCAGGCGGTAATCCACACCGGGCATTTCGCAACCGAAGGCAACGCCGCCCTCGATGTGATGCACATAAGTGCCGCCGCCGATGGCAAATGCTTCGCCTTTTTCACCTGTATACTGTTCGTAAACCGACAGTAATGTTTTGACAATCGGGGCATCCTTGGGTACATGGTGTGCGGGAATCATGTGTGCATCTTCATGCAATGCGAATCCTTCTTTTTGCAGTGCCGCTTCAACAACATCGAACACATTCTCCTTGTTTGCACACACGGGAACACGGCTGTCAAAACAAGCGATCAGGCCGTCTTCACACAAGTCAAGCACACCGAAGTTAAAAGTCAGGTCACCCGAAATATCGTCTTCCATGGCAATGCCGACGGTTTCACCCTTTGTGTCACCGTGCGGGAACAGTTTGTTGAGTGCATGAATGGCATTTGTGGACTCGTTGTCTGCAAGCGGCAGGGCACAAAGAAGAGAAAGCAGTGCGGTCTGTGCGTTGATGCCCTTGAACGGCTCGCTTGCGTGTGCGGCAACCCCCTCGGCGGTGATGACGAGTTTTTTGCAGCAGACACCGCCCTCGCAGTTAAATTCTTCTGTGAGAACAAAATTTGCACCTGTTTTTTCTTTGTAGTCATCGCAGACAGGCTGCACCTGTGCGGCGGTCATACCGAGAAGCACAGCACTTGCCTTGCAGGGCACGATATTCGGGGTCGTGCCGCCGTTGATTTTCAGAACACGCGGAAAGGCAGGGTCCGGCTCCCAATTTTTGGAAAAATAAGGTGCAAATCTGCCCTTTTCAAGGTGAATCAGCGGATAGGCGGCATCGGGAGAAAAGCAATAAGGCAGGGTCGGACGCTTGGAAAAATAATATTCCATGTCCTCGCTGCCCGTTTCTTCCGCACAGCCGAGCACAAGACGGACACCTTTTTTGAGTTCAATGCCGCATTCACGCACGGCTTCCATGGCATACAGCGCCGCCAGTGCAGGCCCCTTGTCATCCATGGTACCGCGACCGTAAAGATTGCCGTCTTCGATGGTCATTTCATAGGGCGGCTTTGTCCAGCCCTCGCCCTCGTCAACCACATCGAGATGGGCAAGAATCATCAGCGCAGGGTCGGCGCCTAAATCGGTTTCACCTGCGTAGTAATCGTAATTGGTCATTGTAAAACCGTGCTCGGCACAGATGGCAATGACCTTATCAAGTGCCTTTTTCGGCCCGTCCCCAAAGGGTGCACCGTCCTTTGCATCCTCACGCACACTGCGCACTTTTACCAACCGTTCAAGATCAGCAAGAAAACGGTCTTTTTGGGAATCAATATATTCATTAAAGTGCATTTTCTTGTTCCTTTCTTTTTTTAGTTAAACCCTTTTATTGCTATTTTACCCATATTTCCTCATAAAGTCAACGCATTTTAAAACTCTCCGTCCAAATGAACGGAGAGTTGTGTTTTAAATTATTTCTTATAAGGGGAATATTTATCACATTCGTTTCGGTAATCTATAGTTAATGCACTACTAACATGTAATGTCGGATATTGTTTCTGTAAATCTATTTTCAACATATCGCTAACATATACTTTACTTTCCCAGAACGTATAGTCGCAATACACTTTTAATGTTTCATATCCGAAATCGCAATAATTTTTTTCCAAATTGCGAACTGCAATATTAGATTTGTTAAAATCACATACAATCATTTTATACTCTTCAAAAATGATAGAGGTATAACTCAACCACTGTGACGGGATCTGTGTATTGCATTGAGTCGGAATTTCACGCAGATTTTCTTCCACAATCAAACAAATATAAGCAAATATTTTTTTATATATTTCAGAATTGCGTATTGCATTTTCTCTACGCAATTTTCCCTCCTCTCCTTTTTTTCTTTTATTGGCATCAGAAGAAAAAATCCAAATGCCAATAAGTATACAAATAACAACAAAAACAACAAGGGCAATACCAGCAAATGTCAAAACTGATTCAATAAAATTAAAAATATTCAACGGCAAAATCATCTTTTTTCTCCTTACATAACAATTATACCAAATCGGGATATTTTTACTATACCATTTTGGTATTCTTTTGTCAAGAACATTTCAGGAGAGAAAAAGAATGCGGCTGAAAGAATTGAGAACAAGCAAGGGCATATCGCAACTCAAGCTTGCAATGGATCTGAATATGAATCAGAACAGCATCAGCCGTTACGAAACCCACGAACGGGAAGCGGATTACGAAACACTCATCAAGATTGCCGACTACTTCGATGTTTCCGTTGACTATCTGCTTGAAAGAACAGACAACCCGAAGCGATATAAATAAAAATACAACCACATGAAAACGCCCCCGTTGAAAAACGAGGGTGTTTCTGTTTTATGATGTAATTATGCCTTGATTGTATATTTTCCTGCCGTCAGAGTAAAGCACCATTTGCCGTTTTTGAGTTCAGCTTCTGTCTGTTCGCCGTTGATTTCGATGGTGTCAAGGCACTTGAAAATTTCCGCATCGGCGGTGCTGCCTTCGGGGATTTCAAAATCATACACAAAGCCGTCACCGTCGGCTTTCCATGCGGCTTTGATAAGCCCTGCACGGGAGTTGTAGGTCGCTTCGGCAAAGGTGATCTTCTGCTGACCGGTGGGAAGAACTTTTCGCATGTCGGGGCGGGGAGAGAGAATGATATTTTTGAATGCAGGGTTCTTCGGATCTGCACCGATGCCCGCCGCGTATGCAAACATCCACTCGGCAACCGCACCGTAGGCATAGTGGTTAAAGGAGTTCATGCCCACATCGCCGAAGCCCTTGGCAAGGGTGTAGGAATTCCAACGCTCCCACACGGTGGTTGCACCCTGATTGACACTGTAAAGCCACGACGGGTCGTTTTCCTGCAAAACAAGGGAGTATGCAAGATCGTCCATACCAAGCTCTGCAAGGGTCTGATTGAGAATACCCGTGCCGACAAAGCCTGTGGACAGTGTATAATTGTTTTCCTCAATTTTACGGCGCAGTTTTTCGGTTTCTGCGGCACGGATGAAAGACGGAATCAGGTCAAACTTAAGTGCAAGCAGATAAGCGGTCTGCGTTTTTTCGGTTAAGCCCTCTTTGTCAATATATTTTCCAATGAAAATTTTCTTGAATCGGGCATGCTCTTTTTTATAGTATGCCACACGGTCGGCTTTGCCGAGAATGTCGGAAATTTTTGCCATCAGGTCGAGCGCATAGGCATAGTAGCAATCGGCAATGTAGCGTTTGTCGGTGGTTTCATAGCACAGCCAGTCTCCGAATGCGGTGCCGGGTCCCTCGGGCTTGCGTTTTTTCAGGAACCGCATATATTTTTCCATGGAGTCATAATGCTCTTTGAGAATGTCCACGCTGTTGAATTTGAGATACATCATGTAAGGCACGATGATACCTGCTTCGCCCCATGCGGCATTGCTGCCGTCGTTGTCGAACACATTGGGGATAACGTCACCGTACCCGCCCTTTTTGGTCTGGGTGTCACGTGCATCGCGCAGCCATTTCTTAAAGAACGATTCAGTATCGGCAATGTAACTACCTGCCCCGCAGAATACCTGCGTGTCTCCCGTCCAGCCGAGTCTTTCGTCACGCTGCGGACAATCGGTGGGTACGCTCAGATAGTTGCCGCGAAGCCCCCAAACAATATTGGAATAGAGTTTGTTGACTTTTTCATCCGAGCAACGGAAAGATCCGATTTCCGTATTGTCACTGCCGATGACCTCGCCCGTGATGCCGAGAATTTCAACATCGTTATCGGCACTGATTTCAAGATAACGGAAGCCGTAGAAGGTGTGGCAGGGTGCAAATTCTTCTTCGCCGTTGCCCTTGGCAATATAAACCAGTCGGGAGAGTGCGGAACGGTAATTCTTGATATAAGCACTGCCTTTTGCATAGTCGTTGCCGCGATCCTTTTCACCGCTGTCGTTGAGCAGTTCCGCAAACAAAAATTCAATGCGTGTGCCTGCGGCGGCTTTGATGCGCAGGGCGGGTCTGCCGACCATGTTCTGTTCCATGTCAAGAATCAGATTTTCGCCTTTTTTGAGCAGACCGCATTCGCAACCGTCCCCCGTTGATTCGCGGCTGATTTTGATTTCGCCGTAGGTTGAGCCGTTTGCAACAATGCTGTCATATACGGTTGCCTTTTGCGGCTTGCGGTTGAACTGTTCACGCACACGGATGGGAGCACCGGAAGCAGGCACGATTTCGCCTTTGAAATCATGGCAGGCTTTTGCAATTTTCCAATCGGCATTTTCGCGGTTCTGACGGGCATCATACAACACACCGTCCCAGATTTCCGCCGTGCGGTAAGGGCCGGTGACGGCAGTCAGCCACGATCTGTCCGTAGGGATGGTCTGTTTTGCTCCGTCCGCAAAATCAATCGTAATTTCACCGCAGAATGCAGGTGTCTTATAGCCGTAAGAGCCGAAACTGATGCGGCCGGCATACCAACCTGAAGACACTTCGGCAATGATGCTGTTTGTGCCGTTTTTAAGCAGATCCGTAATATCGTATGTGAAAGACATAACACGTTTTTTGTATTCCGTCCAGCCGGGCTTGAGTTCGTCGAATGTGCCGTTGTCGCTGACACGCACACCGTTGACATACAACTCGAAAATGCCGAGTGCCGTCGCGGTGATGACGGCATTTTGAACCGCGCGGTCAAGTTCGATTTCCTTTTTGAAGCACATAACACCGCCGTTGTCGGGCAGGGTAAGATCACGGGAATTGTAGGTCATGTTCGCCCAGGGTTTTTTCTTGTTGACGGTAAAGTCACGGTTTGTGATGAATAATGCATTTTTTAACATAAAAGCACCTCCGGGGAGTAATATTTTTTTAACAAATTACGGTTTATCCGTTTCTCAATTCTTTCAACAATGCTTCTTTTTCATTTGCAAGAGTTCCGTCCGTGACGGCTTCAAGTAAGTGTTTGAGGGTGTTGCCGATTGTCTTCGGTTCGTACCCCAATGCCAACAGATCATGTCCGTTCACGGCAAGATCGGTCACGGCAAGGCAAGGTTTTTCCGATTGCAAGCGTAAAACGATTTCTTCCAACCGGTCTGCCGATTCACATGTTTCATGCATTCGTGTACCCGTGGCTTTGCTGTCGGCACGCATGAGTTTGGCAAGAAGCAATAACTCCTCTGCCGTCTGCGTACGCAACAATCGTTTAACGGTTTTTTCCGTGAAATCCCCGAACAGACGGTCATGCCAATCCACCAAAAACAGGACAGTACGGCGGGTTGCATTGTCGCTTTTCAGCCGTTTTAATGCCTTATCCGCTTTCTGCACGGAATATTCACGGTGGTTATAAAAATGCCCCACACCGTTTTCATCCTGCGAAAAGGTATCTGCCTTGCCGAAATCGTGAAACAGTGCCGCAAGCCGCAGAACGGGATCTGCTTCGCACAACGAAACGGCTTTTGCGGTGTGCGTATACACATCATACAGATGATGCGGGTTGTGTTGCACAAGTCCCACAATGCCCTCCATTTCGGGCAGGATACAGCAGAACACATCGGGAAACTGCAACAATATCCGTTTGGCCCCAACGCCGCACAACAGTTTTTTAAGCTCGACAAAAATCCGCTCCACGGAAATATTTTCAAGCAATTTCACATTGCGGTGAATGCTGTCGGCGGTGTCTTTTTCAATTTCAAAATTGAGCGTTGCCGCAAAACGCAGGGCACGCATGATGCGTAGTGCATCTTCATTAAAACGGCGGTCAGGCTCGCCGACACAGCGGATGACTTTATTCTGCAAATCCTCTTTGCCGCGGAACAGATCAACGATTCCCTCTTCCCTGCCGTAAGCCATGGCATTGACGGTAAAATCCCGTCTGGAGAGGTCGTCGGACAGCTTGCGGGTGAAGGTCACCTCGGTCGGGTGGCGGTTGTCTTTGTATTCGCCGTCGGTACGGAATGCCGTGATTTCAACATTGTTGCCCTCACTCACAACCGTAACCGTGCCGTGCCTGATGCCCGTTTCTATGCAACGCCAAGACGAAAAAACAGAAAGCATCTCCTGCGGAGTCGCATCGGTGGTCAGGTCATAATCGCCCGGTATTTTCCCGAGCAGAAAATCACGCACACAGCCGCCCACAGGATAGCCTGCGAATCCGCATTCCGACAGACGTTCAATCAATACCGTGATGTAAGACGGTAAATTCATTATACCCTGACCTTGGCAACGGCCTTTGCAACAGCAGAGGGAGCATTTTTGTCTGCCATGCAGGGACGGTGTGCTTCGTCAGCGAAGATCAGCACAAAGTCGCCTGCCTGCAGGGTCACGCTTGTCTGTGCAGCACTGTCGGCAAAAAAGGCAATGTCACTGTCGGCATATTTGTCCTCGGTGACGGTCAGCTTGTCGGCATCAATCAGGTCAATGCGCTCTGCACCCGAAAGCACATACTGGATATCAATATATCTTTTGTGGTTTTCATATTTGCATTCGTCGTGGGTCTTGGTGGTGTAGGCAGCCATGTTGACAAAAATGCTGTCACCGTCCACGGTGTAGCGACCGGGTTCGCTTTCGGCGGTCAGATTTTTAAGTTGCTCGAAAGCCGCCTTGAAAGAGGGATGAACGGCATAATATTTTTCACAGTTTTTAATGTTGTCGATGATCATAACAGAAATTCCTTTCGTGCTTTAAGATAATTTGATTTTAGCACAGAAAAAATAATAAAGCAATACAGGTTCAAAAAAACCGTGACCCTTTTCGGATCACGGTTTTGCTTTACAGTTCATCAATATAGTGGCAAGCGGCGAGGGTAGTACGTTCGTTTAAATTACGGACGAAAATCGAACAGTTCCTTTTCAGATATTTCCAACACTCGGCAAATCTCAAAAACTACATCCAAAGAAACAGCACAGTCAGCAGTTTCAATACGGCTCATGTGCGTTCGGCTGATATTGATTCTCTCTGCCATATCGCTTTGCGATAATCCTTTTGATTTACGATAATATGCAATATTCAAGCCGAGTTTTTTATATTGTAATTTATTCTGTTGCTGCATACTTTCACCCTATATAAGTATAACCGTTTATTGTTGCCAACTCGACAACGCATAAGGTTATTTATGCAACTTGACAAGTTGCATAAGTTTTGATATACTTAACATAATGAAAAATCAAAGGAGGCAGTATTATGAATAACGTAGAAGAACTCAAAAAACTCAAAGAACTTTTGGATGACGGTATTATTACGGAGGAAGACTTTGAAAAGAAAAAGAAAGAATTATTATCCGGCAGTTTTCAGCAGGAAATCACTGTGGTTGAATCAAAAGAAAAGAATGAAAAAGTGCAGAAAAAACCGATAAATAAGGCAGTACTTAAAAAGATACTGATTTGTATCGGAATTTTAGCAATATTAGTGATTGTGTTTTTTGCCGGGCAAAAAATTATTGAAAAGAACCAGCAGTCAAAAAGAGTAGCAGCATTAGAAACTGCAATTGCATCTATCATGGATGATTATGGATTAAGTGTTTACACTGTAAAATATTTTGATTATTCGTATGATGTATTTGCAGAGGGCTTTGAACGCTTAACCAATGGACAGGCATTGTCATGTTTGAAAGAACTTGATTATGTGTCAATTGATGATCCGTGTGGAGATGGTGAGATTGATTTTGGAATAATGACGGATGTTCATCCCGGTTTAGATGTCGAGTATTCGTATTGGAGAGTTTCGTCAGCTACCGTTGCAGTGAATGAAATATATGGTGGTAATTATAAAAAAGCAGGCATCTATTGCAATCAATATGGATATGACTGTGTTTACGAATGCAGCAATTAAAAGGTAGAGATATGAATAAAAAAATAAATTTGTCAATCAGTATTCTATGTATTATTGAGATAATCTGCTGCTTTACGCCGTTTTGTCTTGATGAAGAATTTTGGAAATATGAACAGTCGATAGTATATCACGGAAAGTCCACCTTAGAAAGACATAATGATATTAACATTTTCGAAAATGAAGCTACATTAGGTAAGCCATTGGCAACATTATTTGTATGTGTAGCTATTATTGTTGCGGTAATCTATTTTGTGAAGATGTTAGACTATGCCACAAAAGTCACAGGCAAAGCATGGATATTATCCATTGCTCATACTGCAATAATGGCAATTTTTCTGATTTATTCTTGTTCATTTGCTGAAGTTGATGAAATCAGTTATAGGTATGAATATGATATCAACTGGATGTCTTACATAATAATAGCCTTGAATCTTATTGTTCTTACCTTGTCGATTTTGCTCAAAATGGCCAAAGTGGATAAATTATCAGGCAGAAAACAGATTATAATAGAACAAAGAGAATCTGTAGATAACCTTTTGGAATATAAAGAATTACTGGACTCAGGAGTAATTTCACAAGATGAGTTTGATGCTAAGAAAAAACAGATTTTAGGATTATAAGATTTTAACGCCGAAGCAATGCCTCGGCGTTAATCACAAAAAAAGGTGCGACCTCATGGGTGCACCTTTTTTTTGCATTAACTGGTTTTTGCACTGCAAGCCTTTCGGTTTGCAGGTTCTCTTTTACAGTTCATCAATATAATGGCAAGCGGTAAGGGCGGCGACAGAGCCGTCTGCACAAGCGGTGGTGAGCTGGCGAACCGTTTTGGAACGGCAGTCCCCTGCCACGAAAATGCCTTCGGTGGTGCTCTTGCAATCTTCACCGATATCGGCATAGCCCCACTTATTCAGCGGCAGAACATCTGTAAAGGGTTCGGTTTCGGGCACAAGGCCGACGGCAATGAACAGACCGTTGACGGCAAGCTTGCTTTCTTCACCGCTTTCGGTATTTTTAACGGTGATACCCGTCAGTTCATCCGCACCGAGAAGTCCCGTTACGAGGGTGTTGAAATGCACTGTCACATTTTCACGCTTGGTGAGGATGTCGGCAAGTTTCTGTTCCCCTGTGAAGTCGGCAAGATTCTGAATCACGGTGACGGATTTGCACACTTCGCTGAGCAGAATCGCTTCCTGCAAAGCGGAATTGCCGCCGCCGACAATAGCAACATCCTGCCCTGCAAAGAAACTGCCGTCGCAGACCGCACAGAACGAAATGCCGTTGCCGATAAGGTCTTCCTCGCGGTCAAGTCCCAAAAGGCGGTGCCTTGCACCCGTGGCAACAATGACAGCCTTTGCTTCATAGGTTTCGTCATCGCAGACAACACGGAAAATATCATCAGCCTTTTCGATCTTTTCAACCGTACCGACCGTCAGTTCCGCTCCCATTGCAATGGCATGGTCGGTGAACTGTTCGGCAAGTTCCATACCGCTGATCTCCGTGTTACCGGGGAAGTTTTCGACTTTCGGCGAGAAGGTGATCTGCCCGCCGAAGCCGCCTTTTTCAATGACAAGTACGCTTTTTCCGGCACGGCAGGCGTACACTGCGGCAGTAAGCCCCGCCGGACCCGCACCGATGACAATAATATCGGTCATATTTTAAATACCCGTAATATAGGTCTTGACACCTGCAACACCCGCATACTTCACGGCATTGCCGCCGCTGACAACGACCAGCGTGGGAGCCTGCTTCAGGCCGTAAGCCTTGGCAAGATCTTCATTTTCTTCAACGAGCAGTTCCGTATATTCAACACCTGCTTTTGCAAGCAAGGGCTTTGCGGCTTTGCAGTTGGGGCAGTTCTTCTTGGTGAAGAAGTAGATGCCGTCATTGCTTTCGGTCTTCTGCACATCGTCGGCTGCCTTTTCTTCCTTGGGACCTTCGTGAGTCAGCTTGGAATTTTCAATGTCATAGACTTTTCTTTCTTTGAATTCCTGAGTCTTGCCGTCGTTCCAGTTCTGAACGGGACGATAGTAACCTGTGATACGGCTGTAAACTTCGGTCTTTTCGCCGCATTCGGGGCAGGTGTACTGTTCACCGACAATGTAGCCGTGGTTGCGGCAGACAGCATACGTCGGGGACATGGTGTAATAAGGCAGGCGGTAGTTTTCGGCAATCTTGCGAACAAGGTTTGCGGCTGCTTTCCAGTCGGGCAGTTTTTCGCCGAGGAAGGCATGGAAAACAGTACCGGAGGTGTAAAGAGTCTGCAGTTCATCCTGATGGTCGAGTGCTGTGAAAATATCTTCGGTGTAGCTGACGGGCAGGTGGGAACTGTTGGTATAGTAGGGAGTGCCGTCGTCCTGGGCAGCGGTGATGATGTCGGGATAACGGGCGACGTCATGCTTTGCAAAGCGGTAGGTGGTGGATTCGGCAGGCGTGGCTTCGAGGTTGTAAAGGTCGCCGTAGAGTTCCTGATAGTCAGACAGACGTTCGCGCATGTGATTGAGAACATCCTTGGTGAACTCGAAGGTCTTTTCGTCCGTCAGGTTCTTGCCGAGCCATTTTGCGTTCAAACCGACTTCGTTCATACCGATAAGCCCGATGGTGGAGAAGTGGTTGTCGAACGTGCCGAGATAACGCTTGGTGTAGGGATACAGGCCTTCGTTGAGCAGCTTGGTGATGATGGTTCTCTTGATTTTCAGCGAACGTGCAGCAATGTCCATCAGGTGGTCAAGACGCTTGTAGAAATCACCGACATCGGTTGCAAGGTAAGCGATTCTGGGCATGTTGATGGTGACAACACCGACAGAACCGGTGCTTTCGCCCGAGCCGAAGAAGCCGCCGCCTTTTTTACGAAGCTCACGAAGGTCCAGACGAAGACGGCAGCACATACTGCGTACATCGCTGGGTTCCATATCGGAATTGATATAGTTGGAGAAGTAGGGAGTACCGTATTTTGCGGTCATTTCAAAGAGAAGGCGGTTGTTTTCTTTGTCGGACCAGTCAAAGTCACGGGTGATAGAGTAGGTCGGAATGGGATACTGGAAGCCGCGGCCGTTGGCATCGCCTTCGATCATGGTTTCGATGAATGCCTTGTTGACCATGTCCATTTCCATCTGGCAGTCGCCGTAGGTGAAATCCTGTTCCTTGCCGCCGACGATGGCAGGTCTGTCTTTCAGGTCAGCGGGAACGACCCAGTCGAGGGTAATGTTGGAGAACGGAGCCTGTGTACCCCAACGGGAAGGTGTGTTGACACCGAAAATAAAGGATTCGATGCACTTTTTGACTTCACGGTAAGAAAGGTTATCTTTCTTTACGAACGGAGCAAGATAGGTATCGAACGAGGAGAATGCCTGTGCACCCGCCCATTCGTTCTGCATGATGCCCAGGAAGTTGACCATCTGATTGCAAAGGGTTGCAAGGTGGGAAGCGGGAGCAGAAGTGATCTTCCCGGGAACACCGCCGAGACCTTCTTCAATAAGCTGTCTTAAAGACCAGCCTGCACAGTAACCGGTGAGCATGGACAGATCATGAAGATGCATATCCGCATTGCGGTGGGCGGCAGCGATCTCTTCATCGTAGATTTCGCTCAGCCAATAGTTCGCCGTGATGGCGCCGGAGTTGGAGAGGATCAAACCGCCGACGGAATAGGTGACGGTGGAGTTTTCCTTCACGCGCCAGTCGATGCTTTTCACATACTGGTCCACGATCTCTTTGTAGTCCAGGATGGTGGATTTCATGTTACGCAGTTTTTCGCGCTGACGGCGATACAGAATGTATGCCTTCGCCACGTCCGCATAACCTG
>JAZUQC010000001.1:0-2844 GCA_045605525.1 Acutalibacteraceae bacterium | reverse complement strand
GAGACGCAGAGGTTTATAAGTTAACGGAAAATTTAATTTGCGTTTGTTTTTGATTTTACCGTTACGATTTTGATACAATGCTCCCGCTGCCCGCCCCTCGGTTTGAACTTGCGGTTACCTCCGTGGTGCGGGTTAGGTTGGGGCTCTCGAAAGGGAGCCTTTTTTACTTGTTAGATGCGCTTATCTTAGGTGTGATCACTCCGTTCTTTTTGAGTATGGCCTTGTCTGCTGCTTTCTGGAATTTCTGCCCGAGCAGAAAAGGATGCAGCGTGACTTCGTCAGATGGGATACGCACAATGCCGAGTTTGTCGAGGAACAGCTTCCCCTCGTCACCGAATTCTTCAACAAACATATCATAAGGAGCTTTGCCACCAAGCGACGGTCTTGGATAGCTATTGAGGTGCGACATAATCAGATTGACCTGCTCCTGCGAAAGCGCGTTGAACGATACGCCTTTCTGGAGGATGCGCCGAAGCTCTAGATGAAAGCGTTCGATATGCGGCTTCTGTGATGAACAGTAGGGATTACAATAGAACATTCTCACGCCTCGTGACACTCGTTTGCAGGGGTTATGTACGGGGTCGGGGCGGTATTTTTCCACGGCATCCGGATCGCTGAATTCCGGCCCGTTGTCCGGGAGAATGCAACGGAACAGTCTCTGGAAAAGTCCAGGTCCTGCGTTCTCCCAAAGCATGTTTATAATTCTGGTGAAGGTCTGCGACGTTTTCGCATCTCTTAAGAAGGCGAGAGGGAACTTCCCGCGGATCATGAAGGTGAACAGTACCTTGCCGCTGATAGAGCCGATGACGGTATCCGCCTCCGTCGGAACGACAAGCGGGTGTTCTTTGAGCCATTCTGTCATGTCTTCGTAGGTTCTGCCGACACGACATTTGGCATTAGTCTTTATCTCTGGCTTTTTGTGCGGTTTGCGACGGGTTCCGGCAAAAGGCAGGTTGTGCTTTTTGGATCTGAAAAGCCCGTCTTCAATCCACCCATAGATGGTGCTTCGCGCATACCGGGCGAAGAGTTCAGGATGGTTTGCGATAATGGCATCCACCGACTGCCCGTTGCGCACGGCAGGAGAAAGCGCCTCGTTCATTCTATCGATGGTTTCAGCGTCAGGATGAACACCTGTTCGGCTGTTTACGAGTATCCCTCGATAGTTTACCTGTGCGCTCGAGGCAATGTAATAGCGTTTTCTCATCGGGCAGTTATGTTCTTTTTCGCACCCATTGCACACGTACGGAGCGCGGTTGAGGCGTTCGCATACTGCTTCTCGGAAGTCGGGGCATAGCTCAAAACATCCCTTGATGTTCTTTCTAAGCCCCCTGTCGCTTGCGCTGCTGAAATGTTTCAGGTGGCATTCGTCGAAGTGTGCGCAAATCCTGTTCGAGCAGGCATAATGCTTTTCGCTTTCGATGCGCCTGTTGAGCAGTTCGCGCGAGATGGTCGACTGCGACCTTCCGAGCGCTTTTGCTATGTCGGTTATGTTCCGTCCGCACCCAAGCATGAACTCGATGCGGTTTCTTTCATCGTTACCCATGTGCTTCATGGTGTATCTCCTTTGGTTGTATTCCGTCACCATCCATCGGCACCTACCGAGTGGATTCGTCCGGTAAAGGATACGATAGCGATTTTTTACTAAGAGGGGAAGAATAGTGGTTGTCCAGAAGTAAACGCAACTTTCCTTCCTAGGAAGGAATGGAAGGAAAAGACATCACTATCAATACTACCCAATAAACTTAGGAAGTAAATGCAAGTGGAACTTGCATTTACTTCTGGAAATGACATTTTTTTTTAAAAAAATGAAAAAACAAATAGTGAATAATGAAGAGTTATGATAGTTTTTATTTTTTTAATTCAACAGTTTGCGAGTGATAGCAGTTTGACAGTTTGCGAGTTTGACAGTTTTTATTGGTAGGTGCAAGCGGGACGCGTGACCGCCTTTTCTAATAAAAAGAAGACAACATTTTAGAGACAACTTTTTACTGTGCGAGCGGAACATCCGCTCGCTTGATTTTAAATTATCGTGCGTGTATGTTACACGCACACCTTAAAAAATGTTGTCTTCTAAATGTTGTCTCTCAAAATAAAACATTCTGCCACATAATCTCATTTGTATAAGGTGCCTAGCACTTTTGTTTCATCAGTTTGCAAGTGATGGCAGTTGGGGCAGTTTGACAGTTTACGAGTTGTCTGCGATATGGCGTCTAGCACGTCACTCGTCATAGATTACTATCCCGTAGACGAGACAGCAATGTATGTTATAATTATCGTCTCACCACACGCCGTTTGTTCGTTTTTCATACATTGTTTCACCAATCTCTCTCGCGCTTCGTGTGAGATTGCCGTATGGACGATCACAAACATCAACAAAACCGATTTGATAAGCTTCGCCATCTCCCCTTCCTAAAAGAGGTTGGTCGCGATATTGAAACCAATGGCAACCGACAATAAGAGGATGTTGCAAACACCCTTCAACAAAACGAGTAAAACTACGCGCACGTTCAGCCTGATTCCACACAGGAGCAAGACCAGGACGAAACATTCCGCGGTCAAAACATCCAAAATGAAATTCTCCGACAAGTATCGGTTTTTCTTTCCCTTCCTCAAACATTTTTCGCGAAAGATTGTAAACGGAATTTGCATACGCATTTACGGTTATGACATCGCAATATTTCGCAGCGGTTCTCCAGAGAAGACCTGACTGGCGAAATCCGACAAATCTGCTGCCTAGATATAATTTCCCAGGAGCTGCTTTTGCAAGTTCCTCTTTACATATTCTGAAATAAAGATCGACACTTTCTTTTACGTTTTCTACACCCGCATCAGGAATCCATTTTT